>DASRTK010000401.1:0-4082 GCA_035655975.1 Rudaea sp. | reverse complement strand
CGCCCGGCGTCGCGAACGTCGCGCGCCTGGATCTCCCGCAAAAGGGCGGCAAGTGTAACGCTCAATCCCTTTTCCTTCAACTGCTTATAGCGCCGTTTGGCGCGTTCTTCGGCGCTGGCGGTCAGAAATACCTTGAAACGGGCATCCGGGAAGATCACGGTGCCCATATCGCGGCCGTCCGCAACGAGTCCGGGAGCCTTGCGGAAGCTCAGTTGCTTGTCGACCAGCGCGGCCCGGACGCTTGGGATCACGGCAATCGCCGAAGCCGCTGCCCCGCAGGTTTCCGTGCGAAGTTCGTCGGTTGCGTCGTGTCCGTTGACGACGACGCGGGTCTCGCCACCGTCCTTCGGATCGCGAAACGTGATCTTCGTATGCTGCGCGCAGCGCGTCACCGCATCGGCGTCCGACAGGTCCAGTCCTTCCATGCCGGCCGCGTAGCCGACCGCACGGTACAGCGCCCCTGAATCGAGCAGATGCCAGCCGAGCGCGTCGGCGACCATGCGGCTGATCGTGCCCTTGCCGGAACCGGACGGGCCATCGACGGTGAGGACAGGAGCGGATTTCGAGATCACAGGCAGGCCGACTGCGAGGGCAACCGCCTATTGTAGCGGCGCGCGCGCGAACTTGCGCGCAGCGGCAAGGCGATGACGTGGGTTGAGTATCCACACGATGTGGAGACCGAGACTCCCACCCGTTCGCCCTGAGCGTAGGCGCGAAACGCCGGAGCCTGCCCCGGACCGCGATCCGGGTCGAAGCGCCCCTCGCCGACGCATCGACTTCGCTTGCTCACGCAAGCTACGCTCAGCGCGAACGGTCAAGGAATCGGACGACTACCTGCCCGGCGCAGTATTGAGCTGAAATCCGCAGCCGCCCGCCAGCGTTGCGAAGTCGGGAAACGACGTCGCCACGTTCGCGCAGTCGCGTATCCGCACTGCGCCACGCGCGACAAGTCCTGCTATTGCAAAGCTCATGGCGCAGCGATGGTCCCCGGCGCTGTCAACCTCGCCGGCTTCGATGCCGCCGCCATGGATTACCGCGCCGTCAGGCGTTTCCTCGATGTCGATCCCAAGCGTGCGCAGACCTTTCGCCATCACGGCGATGCGGTCCGACTCCTTCACGCGCAGTTCCGCCGCCCCGCGAATCCGCGTCGTGCCAGTGGCCGCCGCAGCGGCCACGAACAACGCGGGAAACTCGTCGATCATGTCCGCGACGATCTCGACGGGGACGTCGATACCGCGCAACGGCGCGTGGCGAACGACGAAGTCCGCGACTGCTTCGCCACCGAGTTCGCGCGCATTCACCAGGCGAATGTCGGCTCCCATCGCGCGCAGTGCCAACAGCAAACCGATGCGGCGCGGATTCATGCCGACCGACTGCAGGAGCAACTCCGACCCCGGCACCAGGGTTGCCGCAACGAGGAAGAATGCCGCGGAGGAAAAGTCCGCAGGCACGACGACGTCGGTCGCATGCAAACGGTGCCCGCCTGTGAGCTTCGCCCAGCCCGCGCCGAACTCGATCGGCCAGCCGAACGTCGCGAGCATGCGCTCGGTATAGTCGCGCGTCGGGTGCGGCTCGCTGACGCGGGTCTCGCCGCTTGCATGCAGGCCAGCGAGGAGGATTGCTGACTTCACCTGCGCGCTTGCCACCGGCAGCGTGTAGTCGATGCCGTGAAGTTGTCGCCTGCCTGCAACATGCAGCGGCGGCAATCCGCCGGGCTGCGCCACGATGTTCGCGCCCATCTGCGCGAGCGGTTCGATGACGCGGCGCATCGGCCGGCGCGAAAGCGACTCGTCGCCGATCAGCGTCGAGTCGAACTGCTGCCCTGCGAGCAGACCAGCAAGCAGGCGCATGCCGGTGCCCGCGTTGCCGCAGTCTATCGGCGCCTCGGGCGCGCGCAGACCATGCAGGCCGACCCCATGCACGACTCGTTCGCTCGCGGCAGGCGCTTCGATGCGCACCCCCATTCCAACGAATGCGCGCGCCGTTGCACGAGTGTCCTCGCCTTCCAGAAAGCCGGTAATGCGCGATATCCCGTCGGCCAGAGAAGCAAACATGACGGCACGATGCGAGATCGACTTGTCGCCCGGTACGCGCAAAACTCCGCGCAACGCTTCGGATCGAGAACTGATCCAGTCGACGCTCGCCTCGCTCACGCCAGTACTTCCAGAAAGCGCTCGTTCTCCGCGCGTGAGCCGACGCTGATGCGCAGGCACTGAGCCAATCCATAACCACCCATCGGGCGCGCAATGACGCCGCCCTGGAACAATGCCGATTCGATCGGCGCCGCATCACGCGCGAAGTCGACCAGGACGAAGTTGGTCTGCGACGGCAGCACGCGCAGGCCGCTCGCGCGCAAGCGACCGGCAAACCATTCGCGCTCGGCAAGATTCCACGCCTTCACGCGCGCGACATGTGCCTGATCGCCGAGCCCCGCTTCGGCCGCGGCGAGCGCCAGGCCGTTGACGTTGAACGACTCGCGCAAGCGCTCGAGGACCGCGGCAATCCCGGCCGCGCTGATCGCATAGCCGACGCGCAGCCCGGCCAGCGCATACGCCTTCGAGAAAGTGCGCGTGACGACGAGGTTCGGAAAGCGCGGCAGGAACTGCAGGGCACCGGACAGGCCGCTCGCATCGACATATTCGTGATAGGCCTCGTCAACGACTACGAGCGTCGACGCCGGCACGCGCACGAGCAGCCGCTCGAGTGCACCATCGTCGAACCAGGTTCCGGTCGGATTGTTTGGATTGGCAAGATAGAGCACGCGCGTATCTGCGCGCACCGCCGCGGCCAGCGCGTCGAGATCGTGTCCGAACGGCATCGCGGCGTGGTCTCGAGGCAAGGCCGGAACCCGGATGGCATGCGCGCCCGACGCGGCGGTCGCAATCGGGAATACGGCGAAACCGAATTCGGAAAACACGATCGACGCGTTTGCGTCGGCAAAGCATTGCGCGATCAGCATCAGCAATTCATGCGAACCGTTGCCGAGCGTGATCTGATTCGCCGCAACCCCGAGATGCGCGCCCAGTGCCGATTTCAACGCACCGCCCTTAGGATCCGGGTAGCGCAGGACTTCAGGCAATGCCGCCTGTATCGCCGCCAGCGCCTGCGGACTCGGACCGAGTGGATTTTCGTTCGAGCCAAGTTCCGCCAATGCACTGCCGAAACGCTTGCGCAGCGCCGGCAGATCGTGACCCGGATCGTAGGCGCCGAGCTTGCGCGTCGCGGCATTCGCCAGCGCGGCAGCGTCGAACGTCACAATACGGCCACCGGATACGAGCCGAGGATCTTGATCTCCGCCGTGTGCGGTTCCAGTTCCGCGATCGCTTTCTTCATCGGCACGTCATCGATGTGCCCAGCCAAGTCGATGAAGAATGCGTATTCCCATTTCGCGTGATGCGAGGGCCGCGATTCGATGCGGTTCATGCTGATGCCATGGCGCGCGAACGGGCTGAGCGTGTGGAACAGCGCGCCGGGCTGGTCCTTGATCGACACGAGGATCGACGTGCGGTCGTGCCCGCTGGACGGGAAGAACTGGCGCCCGAGCACGAGGAAGCGCGTCGTGTTGTCATCGCGGTCCTCGATCGGACTGACGATGACCTTGCGCAGCCCGTAGACATGACCGGCGGCCTCGCCGGCACTCGCCGCAGCATCGTCGGCATTGCGCGCGCGCCGCGCCGCCTCGGCGTTGCTCGAAACCGGAATCTTTTCCGCCTTCGGCAGATTCGCGCGCAGCCAGGCCTTGGTCTGGGCGAACGACTGCGGATGCGAATAGATGCGCTCGATGTCCTCGATGTTGCCGGTGCGCGACAGCAGGTACTGGCGCACGCGCAATTCCACTTCTCCACAAATCTTCAGGTTCGACGTCAGGAACATGTCGAGCGTGACCTGGATCGTGCCCTGCCCCGAGTTCTCGACCGGCACGACGCCGAAATCGGCGTTGCCGCTTTCGACTTCCTGGAATACCTCCTCGATCGTGCCGAGCGGCAAGCCGTGCGCGGAGCGGCCGAAATGCTTGTGCATCGCCTGCTGGGCGAACGTGCCTTCCGGGCCGAGGTAGCCGACTTTCAGCGGCTCCTGCTGGG
>DASRTK010000400.1:0-5207 GCA_035655975.1 Rudaea sp. | reverse complement strand
GCCAAGCCGCGCCAGTGGGACCTCAAGGCGATCACGCGCTTCATGTTCTGCATCGGGCCGATCAGCTCGATCTTCGACTACGCGATGTTCGCCGTGATGTGGTTCGTGCTCGGCGCAAATGCGCCGGAGCATCAGAAACTGTTCCAGACCGGCTGGTTCGTCGAGTCCCTGCTGTCGCAGACCCTGATCGTGCACATCATCCGCACCGGCAAGATTCCTTTCCTGGAAAGTTTCGCCAGCCTGCCGCTGACGATCACCGGTGTAATCATTTGCGCGATCGGAGTGGCGATGCCGTTCCTGCCGATCGGTAGCTGGTTCGGATTCGTGCCGCTGCCGGGGCAGTACTGGCTGTTCCTGGTCGTGATCCTCGGCGCGTACATGGTGTTGACGCAGACAGTGAAGGTCTGGATGATCCGGCGCTTCGGCCTGCTCTGACCTGCGCGATTGCCGCTGGCGTCAAACTCCCGAGAGTGCCGGAAACGCCTCGACCAGATCGAGCACGCGGCCGCAGTGCGATCCATCGTAGCCGGGCAGTTTGTTGACTGCCTTGCGGAATTCATTGTTGCGCAGGATCGACATCGCCTGCTGAATCGCCGGGGAGTCGGCGCGCTCAGCGTGGAACAGGAAGAAGTAGCGTTCCTTGACCAGCGGAATGAACTCGAGTCCGAAGCGCTGCGCGGGCGTCTCGATGCCGAAGCCGGCGTCGGCCATGTTGCTGGCGACGTAAGCCGCGACCGCGGCATGGGTGAATTCGCCTGTGTCGTAGCCCTCGATCGTGCGTCCGTCGACGCGGTGCTTGGCCAGCAGCAGGTCGAACAGCAGGCGAGTGCCGGAGTCGGGCTGGCGATTGACGAAGCGCACGCCACGGCGCGCGAGGTCGGCGATTCGCCGGATCTTCTTCGGGTTTCCGTTGGCAACCATGATGCCTTGCCGCCGAGTGGCGAGGTCGACGAGCTTGTAGTGGCCCGCCCGCAACGGCTTGTAGAGGCGCAGGAACTTCGCTTCGAAGGGGCCTATCGGCACGTGTAAGCCAGCCAGATCACAATTGCCGCGCGCCAGCGAGGCCATCACCTCGCGGCTGTTGCGGTATTTGAGATCGGCGGCGATCTGCTGGCGCGTCAGGAAGCGATGCAGCGTCTCGACGGCGAAACCGTGGCTCGCGTGAATGCGCAGGATCGCTTCCAGATGCGCGACCGCGCGCTCGAACTCGACTTCTATCTCGGAGGCGAGACTGTCGAGCAGGGGCGACAGGCGCGCCGAAATGCGCTTGTCTGCCCACACGAGTTTTTCGCCAAGCGCGGTCAGCTGGGCACCGCTGCCGCGTACCGACGCGACCAGCGGCGAGCCGAAAATCTTCTGGCCGCGCTGCAATATGCCCCAGGCATAGCGATACGACACGTCGATGCGCGCGCAGGCCGCGGCGAGGCTGCCGTTCTCATGGATGCCAACCAGCAGATCGATGAGCCGCTGGACGACCGTGTCGCCGTCCGGCGCCTGAAGCTGCCAGCGTGGCTGGATCGAAACCTTGAACATCGGACAGCGCCCGCGAACGCGAACTGGACCTTAGTCTAAATGAGCTCTTTATAGCATATTGCCGCGGTACGGCTTGTTCTAGTGTTGCGTGCGCCGCCAAACATGTTGCGCGTCCATTATGTCGTTCAAAGCATATGGTCGCGGCTGGCGTGTTGGCGGCGCCCGCTCGGGGTCGCGTGCGGGAACAGAAATGTCACTGGTTTGCCGCGAGTTGTGCCGGTTTTGGCGGGCGCGGCGGTTCGATGACGGAGGCCGGAGGCCATAAGAATAAAACGGGGCCGCCACGAGCGGCAAACCATCGCAGACGGGAGGAATGAAAATGTCGAGTGTTACAGGGGCACTGCCCCACAGTGAAGGCGGCACGGATATCCTCGCGAAGGAGCGCACGGTAGCAGGACCCAATTTCAATCGATGGCTCGTGCCGCCAGCCGCACTTTGTATACATCTGTGCATCGGCATGGCCTACGGTTTCAGCGTATTCTGGCTACCGCTGTCCAAGGCGGTGGGCATCACCAAGGCGGTCGACTGTCCCGCCGATATGGGATTTGTTGCTTCCCTGTTTGCGTCGACCTGCGACTGGAAGGTGTCGACGCTCGGGTGGATGTACACGCTGTTCTTCGTCTTCCTGGGTTCTGCCGCGGCCCTGTGGGGCGGTTGGCTGGAACGCGCGGGGCCACGCAAGGCCGGTTTCATCGCCGCGTTGTGCTGGTGCGGCGGTTTGGTCATCTCCGCGGTCGGCGTTTACGTGCATCAGATCTGGATGCTGTGGGTCGGCTCGGGAATCATCGGCGGCATCGGCCTGGGACTCGGCTACATCTCGCCCGTGTCGACGCTGATCAAGTGGTTTCCCGATCGGCGCGGCATGGCGACCGGCATGGCGATCATGGGCTTCGGCGGAGGCGCAATGATCGGTTCGCCGCTGGCCGACATGCTGATGAAGCACTTCGCGACTCCGGCGGACGTCGGCGTGTGGCCGACTTTCCTTACGCTCGCAGCGATCTACTTCGTGTTCATGCTGTGCGGCGCCTTCGGCTACCGCATTCCGCCGCGCGGCTGGAAGCCGGCCGGTTGGACGCCCCCGGATAAATTGAAAAACAACGCCCTGATCACGCAGCGTCAGGTGCATCTGGACGTCGCCTGGAAGACGCCGCAGTTCTGGCTGATCTGGGGGGTGTTGTGCCTGAACGTCAGCGCCGGCATCGGCGTGATCGGCATGGCGTCGCCGATGCTGCAGGAAGTCTTTGCCGGCAAGCTGCTTGGCATCGACGTCGCGTTCAACGACCTGAGCATCGACCAGAAGGCAAAAATCGCTACGATCGCGGCAGGCTTCACCGGTCTGTTGAGCCTGTTCAATATCGCCGGGCGGTTCTTCTGGGCCTCATTGTCGGACAAACTTGGCAGAAAGCTCACGTATTTCACGTTCTTCACGCTCGGCATCGCGCTGTACGCATCGGTGCCGACCCTTGGCCATCTCGGGCTCATCGCGCTGTTTGTCGCGGCATTCGGCATCATCCTGTCCATGTACGGAGGCGGCTTCGCGACGGTGCCGGCGTACCTGGCCGACATCTTCGGCACGCAGATGGTCGGCGCGATCCACGGACGGCTGCTGACGGCGTGGTCCGCTGCCGGCATCATCGGACCGGTGCTGATCAACTACATCCGCGACTTCCAGCTTGCCCACGGTGTCTCGAAGGCGCTGGCGTACGACATCACGATGTACATTCTGGTCGGACTGCTGGTGCTGGGCTTCCTCTGCAACTGGCTGGTAAAGCCGGTCGAGGAGAAGCACTACATGACGGACGCCGAACTCGCTGCCGAACTCAAGAAGGCGCACGAGAGCGACGTGCTTGCCCCGGTGTCGGCTGCGGCACCGGCGGCGGGCGCATCGCCACTCCTGATCGGAGCCTGGCTGTTCGTCGGCATTCCGATCCTGTGGGGCGCATGGATCACACTGCAGAAGGCTTTCGTTTTGTTCCGTTGACGCAAGCGGCCCGGCATCGCGTGATGCCGGGCTGTGGTGCGGGCCGAAGCGATAGCGGAGTTGTCGCCAGCGCCACCGCGAGGCCCCGGTGAAATTCGCGATCCTTAGCGTCCGTTCGACTGCGCAGGCCGCACGGACGGTTGAAACTCGCTCTGTCCGCACGCGTATCCGGTGTATCCCCGATGACGCACGATCCAATAAGCTTTTCAGAGCATATTGTGGTGGTCGCGTTTGGCTTATTGTGCGCTCTCGCGCCACGCGGAATGCCCGCCATTAGGTTCTTGAGAGCATATGCGGGCGGGACGATGGCACGGCAGCTTTCCGCAGGGCGGCACCACTAAAAGCACTGGAGGTTCGTAGGCAATGCGCAAGACTGCAGAGCGAATCCCGCTGAGGGTCGAGATACCGGGTGCGGTCCTGCCGGCCGACCAGAAGCGTGCCGTGCAGACGGCGCTCGACGCGAATCGGGGCGCGGCCGGAGCGCTGTTGCCGATACTCCATGCCGTACAGGACGCGCTCGGCTACGTGCCAGCGGGGGCAGTCCCGGTCATCGCCCACGACCTGAACCTGTCGCGTGCCGAAGTGCACGGCATGCTGAGTTTCTACCACTACTTCCGCACTCAGCCGTCGGGCAGGCACATCGTTTATCTCTGCCGCGCCGAGGCCTGCCAGTCGATGGGCGCGCGCGATCTCGAAGCGAAGGTCAAGCGACGGCTTGGCATCGATTTTCATGAAACGACGCCGGATGGTGCGTTTACGCTCGAGCCGGTTTATTGCCTCGGCAATTGCGCCTGCGCTCCGTCGGTGATGGTCGACAAGACGTTGTACGGTCGCGTCGACGAGGAACGCTTCGAGGCTTTGCTGGTCGAAGTGGCGGAGGCCTCGAAATGACCACGACGGTTTATGTTTCCGGCGACGCGTCGGCGCTGGCGGTTGGCGCCGACCGGGTCGCGCGCGCAATTGCGGGGCACGCAAGTCGCAATGGCGCCGGTGTAGCCATCGTGCGCAACGGATCGCGCGGCATGTTCTGGCTCGAACCCCTGGTCGAAGTGGCCACGCCGGCGGGGCGGATCGGGTACGGCCCGGTGCTCGAAAAAGACGTCGAAAGCTTGTTTGCCGCCGGATTTCTGAATGGTGGCGCGCACGACCGCAAACTCGGGAATGTCCAGGACATTCCCTATTTCGGCAAGCAGGAGCGCCTGACGTTCGCCCGCGTCGGTCTGACTGATCCGCTGAGTCTCGACGAGTATCGCGCGCACGGCGGGCTTGCGGGCCTGAGGCGTGCACTGGACCTCGCGCCGGCCGACGTCGTCAAGATCGTCACCGATTCCGGCCTGCGCGGCCGCGGCGGCGCTGCATTCCCGGCTGGCATCAAATGGAACACGGCGCTTGGCGCACAAAGTTCACAAAAGTACATTGTCTGCAACGCCGACGAGGGCGACTCGGGCACGTTTTCCGACCGCATGTTGATGGAGGGCGATCCGTTCGTGCTGATCGAGGGCATGATCATCGCCGGACTCGCCGTGGGCGCCACGCAGGGATACATCTATCTGCGCTGCGAATACCCGCACGCGCACAAGGCGCTGCTGGCTGCGCTGGCGTCAGCGTATGCGAACAATATTCTCGGCGACGACGTGCTTGGCAGCGGCAAGCGTTTCGATCTCGAAGTGCGACTCGGCGCTGGTGCCTACAT
>DASRTK010000399.1:0-14039 GCA_035655975.1 Rudaea sp. | reverse complement strand
AGCTGCTCGGCATGACGCCGGCGAGCTACCGGCGCGGCGCCGCCGGCATCGCGCTGCGGTATACAACGCTGAAAACTCCACTTGGCCGCCTGCTGGTGGCGGCGACCGAGCGCGGCATCTGCTCGATTGCGCTCGGCGACGACGACGACACGCTGGTCGCCGGCCTGCGCGCGGAATTTCCACAAGCCTCGATCGAACGCGTCGATGCCGGCCGCGACGACTGGCTCGCCGCGGTGATCGCACGCGTCAATGCGCAGATTGCGCATGAGCCATCAGCGGCCCCGTTGCCGCCGATCGACATACGCGCGACGGCGTTCCAGTGGCGTGTGTGGCAGGCGTTGCAGCGCATACCGCTCGGCGAGACGCGCAGCTACAGCGACATCGCCGCGGAAATCGGTGCGCCGCGTTCCGTGCGCGCGGTCGCTAACGCGTGCGGCCGCAATCGACTGGCGATCGTCGTGCCGTGTCACCGCGTGATCCGCGAAGACGGCTCCCTCGGCGGATATCGCTGGGGCGTATCGCGCAAGCACGCGTTGCTCGAGCGCGAGGCGAAGGCGAGCGCCTGAGAACCTTCCTCTGCCGAGACAGCCGCGTAAGCACGCCCCTCTCCCGATGGGACAGGGGCGGCGGTGAGGGTCGGTCCCCTATCGACGTCGATCAAGACCCCGACCCTCATCCGACGGGCAGGAGCCCTAGTGCCTCGAAGGCCATGGATGGCCGAGAGAGGCCGCCGCTTCGCGCCACCTTCTACCGGTGGGAGAAGGGAGAGCATTCCCTGCTGCCTCGGCCCGCAAGCGGCCCTCATTGGCGCATGAGGAGTGGCGCTGTTGCTGCGTCACCGCGCTGGCAAAATACGCACACTGAGTGAATGCGCCTCGCGAACTCAGGCTGGCGCGGTGCAGCGCGTATTCCGACACAACGAATCGGAGCTTCCATGAACCGACTGATTCTCAAGCTGGCGCTCGCGTGCCTGACGGTCGCGCTTCCACTGTTTGCCCTGGCCTCGCCGGCCGACGACAAGGCGACAGTTGCCGCACTCGACACCGAGTATCAAGCCGCGGTCAAGAACAACGACGCGGCGACGATGGATCGCATTCTCGCCGACGACTTCGTGCTCGTGACCGGCAAGGGAAAGACATTCGCGAAAGCCGATCTGCTCAAGTCCGCGCGCGACAAGGACCAGATCTACGAACATCAGGAAGACACCGAACAGACCGTGAGGGTCTGGGGCGATACCGCGGTCGTCACTGCGCTGTTGTGGCTCAAGTACACGAACAAGGATGGCGCGCAGGACTACAAGCTGTGGTTCAGCGACACCTATGTGCGCACGAAGAGCGGCTGGCGCTATGTATTCGGCCAGGCATCCACGGCGTGCGCCACATCGGGGACGCATCCGTGTTGAATGGGATTCAACTTTGGGTTGCAAAAGGATCGCTTTTTTAGCGGCCGCGACAAGCCTATTTTGTATTTCAATCAAAACGTAGAGGGCCTGCATGAGCCTGCCCTGAGCCGATCTGCATATCGTTCTGCTATAAATCCGGGGACATGGAAAACGATGAAATGAATGTCATAGCCTCGGACTCCAGGGTCTACTCGCCGCCCGCGCTGCTCACGCCGCGAGTGCTGGTTCCGCTCTCGCTGATCGGTGTCTACCTGATCTGGGGCTCGACTTACCTGGCGATTCGCATCGCGCTCGTCGACTATCCGCCGTTCCTGATGGGTGCGATTCGGTTCTTCATTGCCGGCGTGTTGATGTTCAGCGTGATGCGCTGGCGTGGAATCGCCGCGCCGACGCGTGCCCAATGGTTCAATTGCGCCGTTACCGGCACGCTGCTGCTCGGCTTCGGCAACGGTCTGGTCTGTTACGCCGAACAGACCGTCGCATCGGGCCTGGCCGCGGTTGCCGTCGCCAGCATGCCGCTGTTCGCTGCAGTGTGCGCCGCCTTCTACCGGCAGTGGCCGACGCGCGTGGAAACGCTGGGCCTGCTGGTCGGTTTCGCCGGGGTCGTGCTGCTGAATTTCGGGGGCGACCTCAGCGGCTCGCCGCTCGGCGCGCTCGCTCTGATTGGGGCCTCAGCGACTTGGGCGTTTGGTTCGGTCTGGAGCCGGCGACGCGACATGCCGCATCCAGCGATGAGCACGGCCGCGCAGATGCTCTGCGGCAGCGTCGCGCTGGGACTGGTGGCGCTGCTGACGCACGAGCGCATCGTCGCAGTGCATCTGGAGTCGACACTGGCCTTGGCCTATTTGTTCGTCGCCGGGTCGATCCTCGGGTTCAGCGCGTACATCTACCTGCTGCATCACGTGCGGCCTGCGCTGGCGACGAGCTACGCCTACGTCAATCCGCCGGTCGCCGTTCTCGTCGGCGTCATGTTCGCCGGCGAGAGCGTGCGCCTGCTCGACCTGGCCGGCATGGCGGTGATCCTGACCGGTGTCGCCGCGATCACGCTGGCAAAGGCGAAAAAGACCTGAGCCGCCGTCGCTGGAAGGACGACGCAGCAAGCTGCAACCACGCTCCAGAGAGGCAGGACTCGCGGTCATGATCGATTTCTATTTTGCGCCGACTCCGAACGGATTGAAGCTGCGCCTGTTCCTCGAAGAGGCGCAGTTGTCGTATCGCGCCGAGCGCATCCACCTGAGCAAGGGCGAGCAATTCCGGCCGGAATTCCTGGCGATTTCGCCGAACAACAAGATTCCGGCGATCGTCGACCACGAGCCGCGCGACGGCGGCGAGCCGATCGCGATGTTCGAATCCGGCGCGATCATGCTGTATCTCGCCGAGAAGATCGGCCGGTTCATCCCGACGGACCCGCGCGGCCGCGCCGAAGTGCTGCAGTGGCTGTTCTGGCAGGTGTCGGGCCTGGGCCCGATGGGCGGACAGATCGAGCACTTCAATCTGTACGCCACCGAGAACGTCCCGTATGCAATCGAACGCTACACGCGCGAAACCCGCCGGCTGTTCGGCGTGCTCGACCGCCGCTTGCAGGGTCGCGAATTCATCGCCGGCGAGTTTTCGCTTGCCGACATCGCGTGTTATCCGTGGATCGTGCCGCATGCGGTTCTCGGCCAGAAGCTCGAGGACTTTCCGGACCTCGCACGCTGGTTCCAGGCGATCCGCGCGCGGCCGGCAACGATTCGGACGTACGCCGGTGTCGACGACGGCCATGCGCATCCTGCGCCGCTCGCGGCCGGTTCGATCCGGCACGCAAGCTGATCTGCCGTGCAGGGCTGAAAGCCTCGGCAACGCTCTTGATCGTCGGCCCTCGGCCTTCGGCCCTATCTACAGTTCTCTCAGCGCCGTAGTAATCGGCATGCGCGCCGCGCGGATGGCCGGCAGGAAACCGCCAAACATGCCGATGATCACGGCGATTACCAGGCCGCGCACGACGAGTGCCGGCGTGACCTTGAACGCGAACACGACTTGCGTGAAGTTCTGGCCGAGCGTCGATACCGACAGGTTGTTGAACAGCAGATAGGCGATCACCGCGCCGATAGCGCCACCGATCAGCGCGAGCACAAGAGACTCGATCATCACTGACATGACGACCGGAAGGCCGCCGAAGCCGAGCGCGCGCAGCGTAGCGATTTCGCGGGCGCGCGTCGCGACGGCCGCATACATCGTGTTCAGCGCCGCGAAGATTGCGCCGAGTCCCATGATGCCGGTCACGATGCCGGCGAGAACGCCGATCGTCGCGCGGAACTGCTTGGTCTGGGCGCTGTAGTATTCCTGCTCGGTCTGCACGTCCACGCTCAGTCGCGGTTCCGCGGTCAGCGCATCCTTGAACGTCTGCATCGCGCTGTCGCCATCGAGCACGGCGCGCACCGAACTGAAACCCTGGCGGTTGAACGACGTCTGCGCAACCTCGACATCGCACCACAGTTCGCTTTCGTTCGCGTCGCCGGATTCGAACACGCCGACGACGGTCCAGTCGGAGCCGCGGAAGCGCAGGGTTTCGCCGACCCGCGCGCCGTCGAACTGCTGGGTGACGCCGCGGCCGACGATCAGTTCGCGCTTGCCGGTTTCGAACAGGCGCCCTTCGATGATCTTGACCTGGGGCCGCAGTTTCATGCCTTTCGGTCCGATGCCGCGAACGGTGACGTTCTGCGCGCTGCGATCGCCCTTCTTCGCCAGTTCGGCGATCACGATCATTTCGGCTGATGCCAGCGGCTGATCGTCGCTGTCCCGGCGGATGCCCGGCGCCTGCTTGATCAACGTGACCTGATCACGCAGCAGCGCCGAGTTGAGCTCGGCTTGCGAGCCGCCGCGCAGGACCATCGCGACGTCGGCGCGGCCGGCCGATTTGAGCGTCGACTGAAACCCTTCGGCCATCGCCAGCAGCGCCGTGAACACGGCGACGACGCCGGCCAGGCCGACGACGATCACGAGCGAGGCACCCCAGCGCTCGGGAATGCTCTTGAGATTGAGGCTCGTGATCGCGGTGGTTTGGCTCAGCATAGTCTGTCTCCGTGCTTGTTACGCTCGCCGCTGGATGGAAGATTTTGCGAGAAGCGGCGAAAACTGCGGATTTGCTTTTCTGCCGTCATTCCCGCGCAAGCGGGAATCCATTTTTCTCTTCTGGCAACGGCAAGATCAAGATGGATTCCCGCTTTCGCGGGAATGACGCCATATTTGTCTCTACTTCAGTGTCACTTGTTACTCACCGACCAGCCAGCGCATCGACGATCTTCAGCCGCCGGGCGCGCAGCGCCGGCAGCAGGCCGACCGCGATCGCGAGCACCACGACCGCGACAAATCCCATGCCCCATACGCGATAGTCGACGCTGATCGGAAACTGGCCCGAACTGCCCACGACGAAAGCGAGCATCGTCGCCAGGCCCATGCCGATGACGCCGCCGATCAGGCAGATCGCGACCGCCTCGGCCAGCACGAAGCCGAGCACGCTCGTGTCGGAGAATCCCAATGTCTTCAGTATCGCCAGCTCTGGCACGCGCTCGCGCACGCTCTGTGCCATCGTGTTGCCGACCACGAGCAGCAGCGTGAAGAAGACGGCGAACAGGATCCAGCGCACGATCAGGCCGATGTCACCGATCTGCTTCACGAAACCGATGTTGAAGTCCTTCTCGGTCTGCGTCTTGGTTTCGTCCGGCGAGTTCTCGAATTTCGAGTCGACGGTCTCGGCAACCCGTTCGGCGTCGTCGGGATTGGCCAGCCGGATGACGAACATGCCGGCGCGCCCCTGGCCGAACTGGTTGGCTTCGTCGAAATAGGCGAAGTTGATGTAGGCCTGCTGCGTGCGCTTCTGCCACTCTTCGTCCTTGCCGCCGTAGATGCCGACGAGGTCGAACGCCCAGCTCTTGCTGCCGTCCTTCTGTGGAAAGATGTTCGACTTCAGCGGCACCTTCTGCCCGATCTTCCAGCCGAACTGATCGGCCATCTTCTTGCCGACAATCATGCTCGTGCGCGTGCCGGCGAACGCCTTCCATTGATCGTCCGGCATGACCCATTCCGGATACAGGTCATGCAGGCGCTCCGGGTCGGTCGCGAACGCAACGATCGGCGTGTTCTCGCCGACCACACCGCCGAACCACTGGATCCAGCCCACGCGCGACACGCCCGGCACTGCCTCGATCTGCGGCAGCAGACGCATCGGCAGCGGCGTCGTGAACGACACGCGCGCCTGCGTCATCAAGCGTGTAGCCCCGATGAAATCGGCGCCGGCGTTGAACAGCACGTTGACGGCCTGCAGCAGGCCGAACAGCAGAAACGCCGTCATCACCGACAGCAAGGTCAGTGCGGCGCGCGTCTTTTTGCGGAACAGGTTGGCGACGATGAAGCTGGTCTTGGTCATGGCGATAGGGACGAGGGGCGAGGGACGAGGGGCTAGGGAAGAGCGGCTAGGGACCAGGGTTGGGGAGAAAGAAGAGCGAGCGTGCTCTGGATCCTGCTCGCCCCTCGCCCCTCGTCCCTCGCCCCTGCTTCATGCCGCCTGCTCCACCAGAGTTCCTTTTTCCAGATGCAGCACACGCCGCGCGAACTCGGCCGCCTTCGGGTCGTGAGTGACCATCACGATCGTCTTGCCGTGCTCGCGGTTCAGCACCTGCAGGAGGCCGAGGATCTCGTCGGCGGTCTTGCGGTCGAGATCGCCGGTCGGCTCGTCGCATACCAGCAGTGCCGGATCGGACACGAGCGCGCGCGCAATCGCGACACGCTGCTCCTGGCCACCGGACAATTCCTTCGGCTTGTGCTTGGCGCGATCGGCCAGCCCCACGACCTGCAGCGCCACGGCGACGTTCTTCTTGCGCTGCGACGACGACAGCCTGGTCAGCAGCAACGGCAGTTCGACGTTGCCCTCGGCCGTCAGCACCGGCATCAGGTTGTAGAACTGGAACACGAAGCCGACGTTGTTCGCGCGCCATTTCGCCAACTGACCGCTCGACAACTTGTCGATGCGATTGCCGCCGACGCTGATCTCGCCGCTGCTCGGCTGGTCCAACCCGCCGATCAGGTTGAGCAGTGTCGTCTTGCCGGAGCCCGATGGCCCCATCAGCGCAACGAAGTCGCCCTTCGGAATATCGAGCGTCAGGCCGTGCAGCACTTCGACCTTCTGCTTGCCGCGCTCGTAGACTTTGGTGACGTTGCGGACCTGAACCATGGATTCGGACATTGGGAACCTCGAATCAAATCGGTGGAATGGTGTGAAGTCTAATTTGCGTGATGTCTGCACCCAACTGGGCGCAAAAACAAGGAACAGACTAAAACTTGTCGTCATTCCCGCGAAAGCGGGAATCCATCTTGATCTTGCTTTGTTGATCCAAAAGCAAAATGGATTCCTGCTTTCGCGGGAATGACGTCATTTTTTTCCTGTCGGCACCAACGTTTCTCACGGCTTGGCCAGCGCTACAGCAGCGCCATCCTTCAAGCCTTCCGGCGCATCGATAATCACCGCTTCGCCGGCGGCAACGCCGCCGAGCACCTGGCGCTGGTCGCCTACGCTACCGCCGAGCGTCACCGCGCGGCGTTGCGCTTTTTGTTCCTTGAGCACGAACACGATGTCCTTGTCGGCGTCCTTGCGCACGGCTGCCGACGGAACGAGCACTCCGGTTGGCTGCTGCGCCTGCGCTGCCGCCTTCTTTTCTTCGAGAAACGACACGCGCACGCCCATGTCGGGCACGATGCGGTCGTCCTTCAGATCCAAGCCGATGCGCACCTTGACCGTCGCCTTCGAGCGGTCCGCAGTCGGAATGATCGCAATCACGTGCGACGGAATCTTCCAGTCCGGATACGCGTTGAGCACCGACTCGACCGGATTGCCGGCGACAACGCGGCCGATGTACGCCTCGTTGACGTCGACTTCGACCTCGAGCGAATCCATGTCGACGATCGTGCCGACGCCGGTGCGCGTGAAACCGCCGCCGGCAGACAGCGGCGAGACGATCTCGCCGACCTGCGCGGCCTTGGCGATGATGACCCCGGAGAACGGCGCGCGCACCGTGCAATATCCGAGCTGCACCTGAGCGGCGGCGACGCTGGCTTCGGCCAGGTTGATCTGCCGCTTCTGCGTTTCGACCTGCGCCGACAATGTCTCGACCAGCGTGTGCGCCTGCTCGGCCTGCTGCGTCGAAACAAGCTTGCGTCCGACCATGTCCTCCATGCGCTGCGAGTCGCGCCGGTTCTGCGCGAGCTGCGCCTGGTACTGCGCCAGCAACGCCTGCGCGGAATGCAATTGCGCCTGCGTCTGCGCGACCGCGGCGCGCTGTGCGGTGTCTTCCAGCCGCGCCAGCACTTGCCCCTCCTTCACGTGGTCGCCCTCTTCGATCAGAACGTCGATCAGGGTGCCGGTGATCTGCGCCGACACGGTCGCCGAGCGGCGCGCGGTAACGTAGCCGGTTGCATCGAGCACCGACGCGCTCGCTCCGCCACTCGTCATCGGCTTGGCGACGGCGGTATGCACCGCTGGCGCCGAATTGCCGGACAGCGCGAACCAGGCGATTGCCCCGACGATCACCAGCGTCACGGCACCGAGCGCGATCCATAGCGGCCGCCGCGAGGCCGGCTCGGTCTCGCGGCGATCGATACGCAATTCCCGAAGCAGATCCGAATTTTCCATGACGCCCATGATGGTTCGACCCGAACTTGCAAGTTTGCCATAGACTGGCGTCCGGCGACGTTGCAATCCAGAGCCAATGGTCATAATCGCGGGGTGACAGATGTCAGGCGGGCGATCGGTTTCGATACGCCCTGCCGCACGGCCGGCACCGGGTTATTCGGGCAAGCCGCTGTGGCAGAAGCTCGGTCTGAAACCCGGGCAGCGCGTGAGGCTGCAAAACGCACCGGCGCAATACTGGGACTGGTGCGGCTTGGATCCGGCAACCGTCAAGGTTGCCGGCGCGGCCGCGCGCAATTTTGACTTCGGTCACGTGTTCGTCACGACGCGGGCGCAGCTGGCTGCCGAAATCGCGCGCGCGGCGCGCAAGCTCGACGCCGGCGGCATGCTGTGGATTTCCTGGCCGAAGAAGTCGTCCGGCGTGACGAGCGATCTCGACGAGGATACATTGCGCGAACTGGTCCTGCCGCTCGGTCTCGTCGACATCAAGGTGTGCGCCGTCACCGAAATCTGGTCGGGTCTCAAATTCTGCCGGCGCCGCGCTTCGAAGAATGCCGTCGCGCCGGCGCGCAAACCGGGAAAATCCACATGAACTATACATTTCCACCCGCCCTGACACCGTCCGTCGCCGTTGCCGGCAGCGACGTCCGCTTTCCTGTGCATCGCATCTATTGCATCGGCCGCAACTACGCCGATCACGCCAAAGAGATGGGCATGGCGGTCGATCGCGAGACGCCGGTGTTCTTCTGCAAACCGGCCGATGCGGTTGTCGCCGACCGCACGCAGATCCTGTATCCGCTCGCCACGGCTGACCTGCACCACGAAGTCGAAATGGTCGTCGCGCTGCAATCCGGCGGCGTGGACATTGCGGCCGCAGCGGCGCTGCGCCACGTGTTCGGCTACGGCGTCGGCCTGGACCTGACGCGGCGCGACCTGCAGAGCGCGGCCAAGGCCAAGGGCCTGCCGTGGGACACGGCCAAGGCGTTCGACCGCTCCGCGCCGGTGTCCGCGCTGCGCCGCGCGAGCGAGAGCGGGCATCCGCAGCACGCGCAATTGTCGCTCGAGGTCAACGGCGCCGTGCGCCAGACCACTGATATTGCCCAAATGATCTTCAGCGTGGCCGACATCATTCACGAGTTGTCGAAGCTGTTCGAACTGCATGCCGGCGATCTGATCTTCACTGGAACGCCGGCCGGGGTCGCTGCGCTGCAGCGGGGCGACCGATTCCACGCGCGCCTGGAAGGAGTCGCGGAGTTGCGCGGCGCGATTACCTGAACCGGCGCAGTCCCCTGCCACGCGCGCCGATTTGCGCTAGATTCGTTCCTGCTGCAAGGCGAAAAGCGGCAACCCGAAAAACGATCACCGGAGGACGACGATGAGTTTCATCAGTGAGTTCAAGGCTTTCGCAATGCGCGGCAACGTGATCGACCTGGCCGTCGGCGTTGTCATCGGCGCGGCGTTCGGCAAGATCGTGGCGTCGCTGGTCGACAACATCATCATGCCGCCGCTCGGCGTGGTGATCGGCAACGTCGATTTTTCCGATCTCGTGATCAAGATCGGCACTCCGGTCGCCGACGCCAAGGGCGTGGTCACCGGCGGCGCCATCATCAAGTATGGCGTGTTCCTCAACACGATCATTCAGTTCGTCATCGTGGCGATCGCGATCTTCCTCGTCGTCAAGCTGATGAACCGCCTGACGCACAAGCAGGAAGCGGCGCCCCCGCCGCCCCCACCAGCGGAAGTGGTCCTGCTTACGGAAATCCGCGATCTGCTGAAAGCGAAATAGCTTTCCCCGCGCCGGTTGATCCGACGCGGCAGCGCTGGCCGAGCGATAACTTCTCGCGGCGTGGGAGACCCATCAGCAGGCCTTTTGACCGGCGAGAGCGACTGTCCAGCGCACTGTTGACCAGGGCTGAGGGCTGCGGGCCAAAATCAAGAGCGATGCGCCTTGGCACTTCAGCCTTCGGCCCTCGAAAAGCGAACCCGGTGCCTCAACCTGCAAGGCACCGGGTCCCAGGGCGTCTTTCAGCCATGCCGCCGTGGCATCGGTTTTGTCCGGCGACCAGGGTTGGCCAGCAGCGCGAACAGGGCGAGCAGGCCGGCCAGTGCGATCAGGCCCCACGTCGACAGAGTCGGTGCATGATCGACCGCGCCGCCGCCGCTACCGCCGCCGCCACGCGACGTCTGCAACGACGGGCCGCCGGCATCGGTGATCGATGAATTGATCGCCAGGTCGTCGTCGCCAAGACCGCCGTCGGCGATCGTGAACGTCGCGGTCTTGCCGACCAGCGCGAGGCTATTGGCCCCGCCCAGCGCGTACCAGTGGGCCGCAACGGGTCCCGGTGTCGGACCGTACTTCCAGTATTGCTCGCCAGCGCCGAACGCCGTCGGGAACACCGCGATTACCGTTACGGTGCCGGTGCAGCCGGTCGCTGTGAACTGGAACAGGCCGTCCGGGAACGCCACTCCAACCGGCGGCGCCACCGGCGGACCGACGAACGCGAAGCTGCCGAAGCCGCAACCTGCGCCGCCACCACTGATCGTGGCGACGATCGTGCCGGTGCCGGTGAACGACATGCCCGACACCTGCGTCGGCAGCGCTCCAGCGGCACGCGTGACGACGATCAGGTAGGCCTGCGTCGTCGTCCCGTCTTCGGCGGTTACCACGACGTTGACCGGATTGGCGCCGACGGCCAGCGCAATCGCGCCGGACGCCGAACCGCTCGCGACCGTCGTGCCGTTGACCTTGACGGTCGAGGTACCGACCGCCGTGGTCGGCGTCACCGTCACACTCGCGGTCGCGTTCGCGACCGCATCGGTGTAGTTCAGCACGTTGCCCGAGAACGCCGGCGTGAGCGTACCGGCGGAGATCGTCAGGTTGCCGAGCGCCGCGTTGTTGCTGAGCGCACCGGCGCGATTGACCGTGATCGTGTAGGTCCGCGTCGTCGTGCCGTCTGCCGCGGTGACGACGATGTTGATCGCATTGTCACCGGTGATCAGGCTGATCGCGCCGGACGCCGACCCGCTGGCGACCGTTACCGTGTTGACCTTGATCGTCGCTCCCGCGTCGGTCGCCGTCGGTGTCACCGTAACCGAAGCCGTCGCACTCGACACCGGATCGGTGTAGAGGAGCGTGTTCGTGGCGAACGCGGGAGTCAGCGTGCCGGACGAGATCGTCAGGTTGCCCAGGGACGCATCGTTGCTGAGCACACCGGCACGGTTGACCGTGATCGTGTAGGTCTGCGTCGTCGTGGCGTCCGCCGCCGTGACGACGACGTTGATCGCGTTGTCGCCGGCGATCAGGCTGATCGCGCCGGAGGCCGAACCGCTGGCCACAGCGATCGTGTTGACCTTGATCGTCGCGCCCGCATCGGCGGCGGTCGGAGTGACCGTGACCGACGCCGTGCCACTGGTCACCGAGTCGGTATAAGCCAGCGTGTTGATCGCGAACGCCGGCGTCAGCGTGCCGGACGAGATCGTCAGGTTGCTGAGCGCGGCATTGTTGCTTGCCGCACCGGCGCGGTTGACGGTGATCGTGTAGGTCTGCGTCGTCACCGCATCGGCAGCCGTGACCACGACGCTGACGGCGTTGTCGCCGACCACCAGCTGCAGCGCACCGGATGTCGCGCCGCTCGCGACCGCAACGGTGTTCACCTTGATCGTTGCGCCCGCGTCCGCCGCTGTCGGTGTCACCGTCACGCTCGCCGTGGCGTTAGTGACCGCGTCCGTGTAGGCCAGCGTGTTGCTCGCGAATCCCGGCATCAGCATGCCCGACGAAATCGTCAGGTTGCTCAGGCTGGCGTTGTTGCTCACCGCACCCGCGCGGTTCACGGTGATCACGTAGGTCTGCGTCGTGGTGCCGTCCTGCGCCGTCACCGCGACGTTGACCGGCGTCGACGTGCCGGCGGCGCCGAGCGTGATCGCGCCCGAGGTCGCGCCACTGGCGACCGTGACGTTGTTGACCTTGATCGTCGCGTTCGCCTGGTTCGCGGTCGGCGTGACCGTGACCGAAGTCGTGCCGGTGGTCACGTTGTCGCTGTAGGCCAGGTTGTTGCTCGTGAACGCCGGCGTCAGCGTACCGGACGAGATCGTCAGGCTGCTGAGTGTGTCGTCGTTGCTCTGCGCCCCGGCGCGGTTGACCGTGATCACGTAGGTCAGCTGCGTGATGCCATCCTGCGCGGTCACCTGCACGTTGACTGGCGTCGATGTGCCGGCCGCACCGAGCGTGATCGCGCCCGAGGTCGCGCCGCTCGCGACCGTGATGTTGTTGACCTTGATCGTCGCGGCCGCATCGGCCGCCGTCGGCGTTACCGTGACCGAGGTCGTCGCGGTGACGACGTTGTCGCTGTAGGCCAGGTTGCCGCTCGTGAACGCCGGCGTCAGCGTGCCGGTCGAGATCGTCAGGTTGCTCAGCGCGTCGGTGTTGCTCAGCTGGCCGGCGCGGTTGACGCTGATCGTATAGGTCTGCTGCGTGACGCCGTCCTGCGCGGTCACGACGACGTTGACCATCGTCGATGTTCCGGCAGCGCCGAGCGTGATCGCGCCCGAGGCGGCGCCGCTTGCGACTGCATTGCCGTTGACCGCGATCGTCGCAGTCGCATCGGCGGCAGTTGGCGTCACCGTGACCGACGTCGTGCCGGTCGGCACGTTGTCGTTGTAGCTGAGCGTGCCGGTGGCGAAGGCAGGACTCAGGGTCCCGACCGAGATCGTCAGGTTGCTCAGCGCGTCGTTGTTGCTGGCCGCGCGCGTAACCGTGATCGTGTAGGTCTTCTGCGTCGTGCCGTCCTGGGCGGTGACGACGACGGTTATCGTGTTGCCGTTGCCGACCGCGAGCGCGATCGATCCGGACGCCGAGCCGCTCGTCACAGCGTTGCCGTTGACGGTAACAGTCGCCGTTGCGTCCGATACTGTCGGCGTCACCGTCACGGACGTCGTCGCGTTCGACACGGAGTCGGTATATGCCAGCGTGCCGCTGGCAAACGCGGGCGTCAGCGTGCCGGCGGAAATCGCCAGGTTGCTCAGGTTGGCGTTGTTGCTGCCGGCGCGCGTGACCGTGATCGTGTAAGTCTTCAGCGTCGTGCCGTCCTGCGCGGTGACGACGACGTCGATTGGATTCGCGCCGACGTTCAGCGCGATCGAGCCCGAGGCCGAGCCGCTCGCGACCGTGTTGCCCTTGACCTTGATCGTCGCGTGATTCTCGGCGACGGTCGGCGTGACAGTCAGGCTCGTCGTCGCGTTCGACACGGAGTCGGTGTAGGTGATCGTATTGCTGTCGAAGGCCGGCGTCAGCGTGCCGGCCGAAATCGTCAGGCCGGACAGGTTCGCGTTGTTGCTGAGCGGCACGTCGGCGACGTTGGAAAATTCGGACGTGTCGTTGACCGGGCAGTCGGTCAGGCCGAGGAAGCAGATCAGGCCCTTCTTCCAGTCGTCGATGATGCTGCCGACGTCGGTCAGTTGGGTGATGTCGGTGACCGTCATCAGCACGTGCGCGCCGCTCGCGTCGCCCGCCAGCGTCACGGTGCAGCGGTTGTTGCTGCATCCGGCGCCGGTCAGCGCCGCGCTGGCATCGGTCGAAAACGACTGCGTGCCGAGCAGCGTGATGCCGCTCGCCGTGTTGTCGTCGGTCGTGTTGATCTTGAAGAACTCGGCGCGGAAGTCGGCCGGGCCGTGCGTCGAGATCGTCCAGTTGAGCGTGGTCTGGCCGTTCGCCGCGGCCGGCACGCTTGCGCCGCTGCACGCAGCCGGATCACTGCCGCCGCCGGTGCAGATGTATGGCGAGTTCTGGCTGAGGTTGGCGCAGCTCGAGCAGTCCGGATGCGTCCCATCCGGCGTGTTGAGATTGTAGTTGAGATCGATGCCGAGACCGGAACCGGGCGGCAGCGGGTTCGGCAGCGCCGCCGGATTGCCGACCGCGTTGCCATAGATCGTGTCGCCCTGGATCAGGTTGCCCCAGCCGTTGCTGCTGCCGCCGCC
>DASRTK010000398.1:0-14810 GCA_035655975.1 Rudaea sp. | reverse complement strand
GACGTGGCGGACTGGGTCTTGTCGTGGAAGAATTCCGCGTACGTCTCGATGTTGTCGGTCAATTTGTAGTTGCCGACGACGAAAGCGTTGCTGCGCTCCTGCGGAGTCAGGTTGACGTTGCCGTGCGCCTGGAAATTGTAGTTGTCGGTCGCCGCGGTGTAGCAGCGGAAATCGCCGAAGGTCGGCTTCGGACTGCTGGTTGCGCCCAGTTGCTTCAAGGTGACCGTGCTGCAGCCGCCGAATTGCGACTTCAGATTCGCAGGCAACTGCACGTAGCCGGTCGGGGTGCGGCTCGAACCGCCGGAGACGACGCCGGTATCGTAATAGAAATAGATCGCGTTCTTCGAGAAGTCGCGGTTTGCGGACAACACCGACTCGAACTTGTTGTAGTCGACGCCGGCCATGATGCTGCCCTTGTCCGTGGTCTGGCCGAAGATGAAGTGGTAGCCCTGGCGCTGGCCGTCGTCACGGTCGGAGATGCCGTAGTCAGCCGAGAATTCAGCACCCTGGTAGTTGCTGCGCAGGATGAAGTTGACGACGCCGCCGACTGCGTCGGAGCCGTACACCGACGAGGCGCCATCGGTCAGGACTTCGATGCGCTCGATCGCGTCGGCAGGAATCGCGTTGACGTCGCCATAGAAATAGCGGTGCCCGTTCACGAGGACCAGCGTGCGGGTCGAACCCAGGCCGCGCAGGGAAATCGTCGAAGCGCCGGTGCCGCCGCCGTTGTTGACGCGCGGATTCGTGACCGGCCCGGTGACGGCCGGCAGATCCTGGACCAGATCACCCAGGGTGAGCTTGCCGGACTGCTGGATCGCTGCCTTGTCGATCGTGACGACGGGATTGGCCGTCTCGATGTCCACGCGGCGGATATTCGAACCGGTCACGACGATCGTTTCGAGCGACTGGCTCTTCTGGTCGGCGGTGTTGTCCGCGGCGGTTTGCGCGTGTGCCAGTTGCCCCGCTGAAAGCAGCGCCGGGACCGCTGCCACCGCGGCAGTCGCGTAGGGTTGCTGGAGTGCGGATCGAATTGCCTGTCCGAGCGATAGCCTGGTCATATGATTTCCTTCGTCATGGGGTGGCTGAGCGCGTCGTGCCTGCTCGCCACCATCTCGGGTCTGTGTTCATGAAATCGGCGATTACCGATGGCGGGGTTTTCTGTTCTCGTGAAGTACATACCGCTGCCGCCGACTGCACGCGCGAAAAACAAACACCGCGCGCCCGATCGGCTCCGGATTGAGCGACCGAAGTATTGGAGCCTTGCCCGCCGCCCTGCTACACAAAACCCGATCACTTCCACGCTTTCCTAACAACCGCCGCTGCAGCGGTCGGAAACGTTTGCGCTCGGCGCGCAAGCGCCAGGAATGACGCGTGTTCGTTACATCAACGAAGCCGTTCGTACTGTGAACGCGACCGCTCGTTACAAACCCGTTCCGCATCCGCTCCACCCGGTGCAAGTCTGCACGCGGACCAAACGAGCAAGAGTTTGGTAGCAGCCAACGACTTCAATTCCCGGGATTCGGCTGATGCGCAACGTTTCGACTGACTCATGGCGGTCCATTGCGGCCCGCGCCGAGATCGCCCGACTGCCTGCGTGGCCGGCGGACTGGAACGCGGCGAATGCCTCCGAACCCGCGTTTCACGACGGGCAAGCCACAGCCAAGGGCGCCGGCGATGCGCAACAATTGCGCATCGACATCACGCCGGTCGAACAGATCCTGCGCAAGACCCAGAGCGTGGCCCTCGGCCGCCATCGCTGCCCGGTCGACCATCCGCAATTCTTGCTCGGCGGCGGACCGCACACCTGCTCGTATATCGCGTTCCATCGCAGCAGCGTGAAGATGAAGATTGGCGACTGGCGCGCCGAGGTCGCCACGCCGAACAATGTGAGTTTTTACAATATTGGAGAATCGTACTCACGCGAGTCGATCGGCGGCGAGGGCGACGAATGCGACTGGCTGGCGTTGGCGCCGTCGCTGCTGCACGACATCCGCATGGACCTTGCCGGGGAGAGCGATACCGGCGGAGGCCCGCTGTTTCCGCGGCCGTTCGCGCCGATGCGTCCGGCAGCGTTCTTCGCCCAGCGCAAACTGTTCTCGGTCGCCGGCGACCCGGCAACGACGATGAACTCGCTGCAGATCGAAGAAGCCGTGACCGGGCTGATCGGCACGATCGTCGGCAACGCGATGGATTTCTGGGGCTACTCGGCCAAGGCGCGCCGGAAGCCGCGGCCGCAATGCCACCGCCGGCGGGTGCAGATCATCGAGGAAGCAAAAGCATTGCTCGCGCGCGAGTACTGGACCGACCTGTCACTGGCCGATCTCGCTCGCCACCTGCATTGCTCTGCCGCGCATCTGTCGCGCATGTTCCACGCCGCAACCGGCTTCAAGTTGTGCGACTACCGCCAGGAATTGCGCCTGCGCAAAGGCCTGTTCCTGCTCGAGGAATCCGGACTGGAGATCGGCGACATCGCGGTGCAGGTCGGCTTCGCCAGCCACAGCCATTTCACCAGCGCGTTTCACCGGCGCTTCGGCATCAATCCGTCGGAATTCCTGCGCTGGAAATCGAGCAAGCTGATCCTGGCGATGAAAGGCGGGGCCATGAAAGGCGGGGCCATGAAAGGCGGCGTGATGAAGGCCGGCGCGACAAAAGTCGGCGCGAAGCAAGCCGCCTGACTGCGCTGCGAACGTCCCGCGTGGATCAGCCCTTGCGCTTGCTCGGACCGAGCGCCTTCGAGCCGGATCCGCAGTAGATGTCGTACAACGCCGCGAGCAGGCTCTTTGCCGGTCCGCTCGACAAGCTGTAGTAGATCGTCTGCGCCTCGCGCCGGGTCACGACCAGTTCTTCTTCGCGCAACTTGGCCAGATGCTGCGAAAGCGCCGACTGGCTCAAGTCGACACGCTCGTTGATCTGTCCGACCGACAACTCGCCCTCGACGAGCAGGCACAGCACGCGCAGGCGCTGGCCGTTGGCCAGCATCTTCAACAGCTGTGCCGCGGTATCCGCTTTCTTGCGCATTGCCTTGGCATCGATCCGTCGAAATGCCGGCATCGAGCGCTGTGGTTTGGTTTTCATTGCTTGCAGTCTGCCAGCGGCGATTATCTAGCTTCCCATGCCCGCAGGTCCGTCTGCAATAACTTGCGCCGGCATGGCGGGTTGTAGCGCCTCCGGAGGGCAAATCCGCCAGCACCAACGCTGCGGGTGTCCAGGATTGGAGCGCCGCGGATTGCCATCGCAGGCGCTTTTTTTGCGCGCAGAACTACTCTGCCCGGATCGCCGCGATCGGATCGAGCTGCGCGGCCTGGCGCGCCGGGTATACCGCGAACGCCATGCCGATCAAGGCGCACAGCAGCGTCGAAATCAGGATCAGGAACGGCGGCCATGCGACCTGCCAGCCGGCAAACGCCGCGATCAGGTAGGCGAGCGCGGCGCCGAAGGCCAGGCCGATCAACGCACCGGATGCGCAGATTACGGCGGCTTCGCGCAGGAAGCGTTCCACGATGTCGCGCTGGCGCGCGCCGAGTGCGCGCAGCAGGCCGATTTCGCGCCGGCGTTCGAGCACGTTCGCGAGCATGATGTTCATGATGCCGATACCGCCGACGAGCAGGCTCACGCCGGCAATCGCGCCCATGACGATACTGAAGATCTGCTGCGTCTTCTGGTGCTGCCGGTACAGCTGCTGCGGGACGATGAGGCTGTAGTCGGCGACGCCGCCGTGGCGCTGATCGAGCACGGCCGACAGCACGCGCGCGCCTGCGGCCAGTTGTTCCGGATCCTTCATGCCCAGCATGAACCGGTCGATCTCGTCCTCGATCGGAGGAAACCGGAAGCGCGCAAGCGTGCTGGCGAGCGGAACGAAGATCCGGTCGCTTTCCGCCCCGAGCGCGACGCCCTCGAACTTGTCCTTGCCCAAGTCGCGATCGGCCAGCACGCCGACCACGCGCAACCACACGTGGTTGACCTTCACCAGGCGATCGAGCGCGTGGCCGTCCGGAAACAATTCACGCGCGGCCTGATGGCCGAGCACCGCGACCGCGGCGAGCTTGTCATCGTCTTCCGCCGTCAGTGCGCGTCCTTCGCCGACGCGCAGCGACGCGAGTGCGAAATAGTCCGGGCTGACGCCGCTGGCCTGCGCATTGCGGGGGGCCTGGTCGCCGAACACGGCAAACGTATGGATGCGTTTTTCGGCCGCGTAACGCTCGGCGCCCGGCACCACGGCCAGGGCGGCACGCCCATCGGCCAGAGTCAGGCCCAGGCTGCGCGCTCGGCTTTCCTTCTGCGTTTCCGGATCGAGCGCGATGCGTTCGACAATGAGGTTGTGCAGGCCCAGGCTTTCGACCAGCCGCAACGCTTCGCGCCGGCTGCCTTCGCCGACACCCTGCATCGCGACGATTGCGCCGACGCCGAAGATCAGGCCGAGCAGCGTCAGCAGGGTGCGCAGGCGCCGGCGCCACAACTCCTCGACCGCTTCGCGCCAGACCGATGCGCTCATTGCGGCGCCTTCGTCGCTGCTGCGGCAGCCGCTGGCGATGGCGTCACCGATGCCGCTGGTGCGGCGCCGATCACGATCGTCTCGCCGGGCTTCAGTCCATCGAGAACCTGCGTGCGGCTCGGCCCGCGCACGCCGAGGCGCACCGTGCGCAATTCGGACCGGCCGCCGTCGCGAACCGTCACGCTCGCCGAGTCGCCGCTGTTGGTCAGCGCAATGTTCGGTACGGTCAGCGCCTTGTCGGCCTGCAGCAGGAAGATCGTCGCGCGGAAACTCTGCCCTGGAACCCAGTGATAGCGGACCATGGCGTCGGCTGGCACCGTGGCCTTCATCGCCAGGTACTTCACCGGCGTCTCGCGGCTGCGCGTTGCGGCAGCGGGGGCGATCCAGGAAATCGTCGAACGTATCTTCTGGTCCGGCGTGCCGAGCGGCGCCAGGTCGACAGCGGCGCCTTCCTTGATGCCTTGCGCTTCGCTCTGCGGAAGCGAGATTTCGATATTCATCTTCTCGGTGTCCGGCAGGCTGGCAAACACGTTGCCGGCCCACATGATTGCGCCGACCTTCGGCTTCTCGCCAGACCAGTCCGCCTGCAGCACGATCACGCCTTCGTGCGGCGCGCGAACTTCGAGCGCCGACAGGTCATCGCGACTCTGTTTGGCCAGCACGTCGCCGGTCGCGCGTTGCGCATCGATCAGGGCGAGTTCGGCCTGGCCGCGTGTGTTCGACAGGTCTTTGCGCCAATTGAGCGTGTCCTGCTTGACGCCGAGGAAGTGCTCGTCCTGCACCGCATCGAGAATCTCGTCGCGGGACAGCGCAACTTCGCTTGCACCGGCGAAGCGGTGCGCAATGCCGAGCAGGCCGGCGACCTGGGCGAGATCCACGGTCAGCTTGCCCTGTGCGTCGCCGAGTTCGTCGTGCTTGCCGGCGCGCGCCAGCGCGTTGCGTTGCAGGTCGATCATCGCTGTCGCCAGACTCAACTTGCTCTGTTCGGCGGCAAAACGCGCGACGACCTCATCCGCCTTGACCCAGCTGCCATCGGGAAGCGCCCAGCGCAACTGGCGCTGCGACCACTGCGAACCGGGCACCGTCAGAGAGGTCGGCGTGACCGAGGCCAGACTGCCCTCGCCATAGACGACCAGCTCTGCCGGCGCGAGGTCGACGCGCTCGAGGACCGGCGCATCGCTGCTGTCGCGCGCGCAGCCGGCGGCCAACAGGGCGAGGATCAGTGCCAGGACCGGCTTCATGACGATGTCAACTTCGCTGCATTGTCCACAATTTCGACCTGTACCGGCTGGCCGGGCTTGAGCAGGACACTGCTCGCATCGAGCGTGATGTGCAGATCGACGACGGGCACCGGCTCGACACGCGACTTGCTGTGCACGCCAATGCCGATGTCGGCGATGCGCCCGGTCAGGGTCTGCCCGCTGCCGCCTTCGAGAGTGATGCGCACGCGGTCGCCGGGCCGGGCACGCTCGAGGTCACGCTCCGGCAGCGTGGCGCGCACCGCCAGCGTTCCGATGTCGGGAATCTCGCCAACCGACACACCGCGCCAGACCGGCTTGCCGACCTCGACCTTCTCGCCGTTCCACGGCATCGTCGCATGCAGGAACGTGCCGTCGCGCGGTGCAGTCAGGTTCAACGCGTTGAGAGCGGCCTGCAGCCGCTCGACGTCGTGGCTCAGGCGCGCGACGTCGGCATCGGCCGCGCGTTGCTCGGCCGCGCGCTCATCGGCGGCGACTTGTTCGCGCTCCAGGCTCTTGGCCTCGCGCAGTTCGGCCTTGCGCCGGGCGATCAGCAGCTTCTTGTAGGCGACGCCAGGCGTATACGTCGCGGGATAACTTGCCTTGCGCTGTGCCTTGATCGCCTCGGCGTGGGCCTCGGCTGCGGTCAAGGTTTCCGTGCGGCCTTTCTCGGCGAGTTCCAGGCGCAGTTTTTCCTGCTGTCGCCTCTTCTCCTCGAGTTCGCTGCGCTTCGCGGTCAGGGTCTTCTTCAGTTCACCGCCGTCGAACGACACGAGCGGATCGCCCTTCTTGACGACCTGGCCGTCGTCAGCCATCTGCGTGACGGTCAGCTGCCACAGATCGTCGATCTCCGGTGGAACGATCGCAGCCGTCGTGCGTGCATAGACCTCGCCGCTCGCGCGCGCCGGGCGGGCGGGCGCCTGCACTTCGGCAGTCACGCGCGCGGCCGGCGCCGTGCCTTCGGATTCGACGCGCACGCTCATGCCGGGCTTGAGTTTCAAACCGCTGGTGTCGGCAAGGTCGATATCAACGACGTAGTAGCGTCCGCCGCCCCACTCCTGACGCGTTTCGGATGCGCCGGATATCGCCGCGATCTTTCCACCAATGCCGCGCCCCGGCAGCGCATCGAACGCCAGTTGCAATTCCTGGCCGGCCGCGAGACCGGGCCGGTCCGGTTCCAGCACCCAAGCTCGTACGCTCAGCACATCGGAGCTGACGACCACGCCGACCTCCTGCCCGGGATAGGTCGAACTGCCTTCATCGATGCGCGTGCCGCTGCCCCAGCGGCTGAAGCCATGCACGACGGTACCGTCACGCTCGGCGCGCACCTCGGCCGTGGCGACCTGCGCCTCGTTGTATACTTTTTGTACCCGCAGCTTGTCGATTTCGAGCCTGCCATCGTTGCTGCGGCGCGCGACCGCCGCGCGCGCAGCGGTGGCTTCCTTCTGCTTGAGGTCGACATCGTGCGTGGCGCGGTCGAGTTCGGCGTGGTCGCGGTCGTACTCGAGCGCCGAGCGCATGCTCCGCGGAAGCACGGCATAGACCTGCGCCGTTTCGAGCGCCGCCTGCGCATCGATCAGCGCAAGTTCGGCATCGACCTGCTTGAGTCGCAGTTCGGCAGTTTCCTTGTCGACCTTTGCCTGCGCCTGTTCGATCTGTCCGTCGAGCAGACGAATCTGCGCGGCCGGCTGGCCGGCATCGACGCGCAGAAGCACGTCTTCAGCCTTCACCGGCGTGCCGTCCGGCACGTAATAACGCAACACCACCGGCGCGGAGTCGGACGGTGGCGTGAAGATCGGCTGCGCGCCGTCGGCGCGCACCTCGCCGCTGAACACGACGGCGTGCGCTGGCGCGGCAAGTCCCACCGCGGCAAACAGCAAGAACCGGAGGAGAACGCTACGCAGCGCTGTCAAATTCGACTCTCCCGTCGCGCAAGTGCACCTGGCGCTGTGCGCGCCCCGCGACTTCGGCATCGTGCGTGACCAGCACCACGGTCTGGCCGCTGGCATGGACTTCGCCGATCAGCCCGAGCACGCCATCGGCGCTGCGTGAATCGAGGTTGCCGGTCGGTTCGTCGGCAAGCAGCAAGGCCGGTTCCATCAGCAACGCGCGGGCGATGGCGACGCGCTGCATCTGGCCACCGGACAGCTGTTCCGGACGATGCGACAAGCGATTCCCGAGACCCATGCGCTCGAGCAGCGCATGCGCGCGCGACTCGAGCGCTGATGACGCGGCACGCAGGAAACGTCGCGGCAGCAGCACGTTTTCCAGCACCGTGAGGCGCGGCAGAAGATGGAACGACTGGAATACGAAGCCGACGCGGCGATTGCGAAAGTCGCTGGCGCGCTCGTCGTCGAACGTCGACACGTCGGTGCCGTCGAGCCGGTAGCTCCCGGTGGACGGACGATCCAGGCAGCCCAGGATGTTCAGCAGCGTCGATTTGCCCGAGCCGGACGGACCGACGATGGCGACGAACTGCCCCTGCGTGATCTCGACGCTGACGCCGGCCAGCGCGTCGACGACCTGCCCGCCGACGTGGTAGCGGCGAGTGACCCCGTCCAGATGCACCATTCCGAGCAGGCTCCCTCGCTCTCCAAGTGGTCCTAGACCGGCTCTGACCACAAATGTTCCGCGCCTCTTGAAGCACTCCATCGAAAGCCGCATCGCGATGGTAATAGACTACCGCATCCGCGGGGCGCGATTACGCCCACACGCGCTATTTCGTTCCCCGAGAGCCGATTCATGTTGCCTGCAACGATGCTGTCAATTGCAATCCGGGATGGCTCAGGGCCAGCCAGTGCTCTGCACCCTGTGCAGTTGCCCGTACCGGCGCCGCGACCCGGCGAGATCCTGATCAGGGTGCGCGCAGCCGGCGTCAACCGGCCGGATTTGCTGCAACGCGCGGGCAACTATCCGCCGCCGCCGGGCGCGCCGGACACGCTCGGTCTGGAGGTCGCCGGCGAAGTCGTGCTGGCAGCCGGGCGCTGGCGCGAAGGTGACCGGGTCTGCGCGCTGCTCGGTGGCGGCGGCTATGCCGAGTACGCCACGGTCAACGCCCAGCACGCATTGTCGATACCGAAGGGGCTCGATTTCACGTCGGCCGCCGCGTTGCCGGAAACCGTGTTCACGGTCTACGCCAACGTGTTCGAGCACGGCGCGTTGAAATCCGGCGAAACGCTGCTGGTGCACGGCGCGACCTCGGGCATCGGCGTGGCTGCGATCCAGATGGCCAAGGCGGCCGGCGCCACGGTCATCGCGACCGCGCGCAGCGCGGACAAAGCCGCGCAGGCGCGTCAGCTTGGCGCCGACATCGCGGTCGATAGCGCGCACGAGGATTTCGGCGCGGCCGCGAAAGCCGCCGGCGGCGTCGACGTCGCGCTCGACATGGTCGGCGCTCCGTATCTTGCCGCGACACTCGATGCGCTCAAGGCCGGCGGCCGCATTGTGTACATTGCCGCATTGGGCGGCGGCACGCTGGAGGTGCCGGTGCGCCAGATCATGATGAAACGCGCCGTGCTGACCGGGTCCACGCTGCGTCCGCGCAGTGCCGGCGAAAAAGCGCGGATCGCGGCCGAGGTCGAGCGCGTGGTCTGGCCGTGGATCGCGGCGGGCAAGGTGCGCGCGATCATCGACCGCACGTTTGCGCTGGCGGACGCGGCCGACGCACATGCGTACCTCGAAAGCGGCCGGCATTTCGGCAAGATCGTCCTGCTTGCGTAACCCGGCATACCGTACAGCCGGCTGCGGACGAACCAGCCGCAGAGAAGGGCCGGTAATCCACCCGACAGCGCGCGCTCCGGCGCGCGACACCCGCCCCACTCCCGTGTCCGATGGCCGGCGCCGCAACGCCTGACCGGCGAGGATCAGCGCCGCCGCGGCCGCTTCGGCGCGGCGGCAACTGGCGTGACGGCTACTTCAGCTTGCCGAGAATTCCATTCATCTCGCTCTTCGAGAATGCCCGGAGCGTCTGCGTGCGCACGTTGCCGGCCGAGCCGGTCGACAACATGAAGGCAGTTGCCGACGCGTCGTCCGGGGCCTCGATGATGATGACGAGGTCGAAACTCCCGACCGTCCAGAAGATCTGCGTCATCTTGACGCCGAACTTCTTCGCGGCTTTCGCTGCCGCTTCGGCGCGTTTCGTCGTGTCCTTGACGCTGCGAATCCCCTGATCGGTAAAGCTCGACAGTGCGATGTACGTTGCCATTGCGTTTCTCCTCGGACCGATGGGACCACGAAGGCTTGGAATCGGTGCAGCGCGGCCCCGGGGCGCTGACCTGGAAACGATGAGTGCGCGGCGCCGCGCGGCAACGGTCAGGCAAATACGACCGTTCTGCGGCCGTGAAGCATGACGCGATGCTCGATATGCCAGCTCACCGCGCGCGCGAGCACCGCGCATTCGACATCGCGGCCGATCGCGGCCCACTGGTTCGGGGTGTGCGCATGCGACACGCGCTCGACGCCCTGCTCGATGATCGGCCCTTCGTCGAGATCGCTGGTCACGTAGTGCGCGGTGGCGCCGATGATCTTGACGCCGCGCTCGTGCGCCTGGTGATACGGCCGCGCGCCCTGGAAGCTCGGCAGGAACGAATGGTGGATATTTATACAACGTCCCGACAGCGCATCGCAGGCCCGCGGCGACAATACTTGCATGTACCTCGCCAGCACGACCAAGTCGATATCCAAGTCCGCGACGAGTTTCAGCAAGCGCGCCTCCTGCGCGTTCTTGCTGTCCGGGTCGTCCTTGTCGACCGGCAGACAATGAAACCCAATGCCGTTCCATTCGACGAACGAGCGCATGTCCTCGTGATTGGAGACGACGGCCGGAATGTCGACCGGCAGCGAGCCCGCCTTCCAGCGATGCAGCAGGTCGTACAGGCAATGGCCCCACTTCGAAACCATGATCAGCAACTTCGGCTTGACGGCGTCGTCGTGCAGCTGCCAGGTCATGCCGAAGCACTCGGCGACAGCCTTGAATCCTTCGCGCAGGCGTTCGGGTTCCGGCATATTCGCCCCATGCTGCCGGAACACCGTGCGCATGAAGAACAGATCGCTGGTCGCGTCATTGAACTGGTTCGATTCGACGATCGACGCATCGTTCTGCGCCAGGTAACCGGAAACCGCGGCGACGATGCCCTTGGTGTCGCGGCACTTGATGACCAGCGTGAAACGGCGGCGCGAACTGGACATGGTCGGCTTGGCGCTCCCCGGTTGATCGGCGAAATCGGCCGCGGGTCCTGGACTATCGACGCGACCGCCTCGAAGCCTGGTTCGACATTCGGCCTGGCGTGCAGGGACCCCTGCGCCATTGTGAGCGCTTCGCGGCGATCGCGAAAGGCGGCGCATCGCCGTGCGCCAAACGCGAGACACTGCCCGACCCGCCGGACCTCGCTGCAACCGTCCGCAATCGAGACGCCGCAGTCCGCTACCGGACACCGCCGCGAACAGGCGGCACGGTTTTGCCCGCGCTGAGCGCCCAGAGCGGGGCGCCCCACCGCGCCTCGGACCTCTGGCACATGGCTTGCTGTGCCGATTTGATACGGTATGACGCGCTGCGTGGCACCGGAAAACCAAACAAGGATGCGGCAATGCACTGGTTACGCGACTGCTCGCTCGCCCTGCGGCTGCTGATCGGCCGGCCCGGCTTCAGCACCCTTGCCATCATGTCGCTGGCGCTCGGATTCGGTGCGGCAATCGCGATCCTGTCGGTCGCCGATGCCGTGTTGTTGCGCGCCCTGCCCTATCCGGACGCGCAGCGGCTGGTCTCGGTGCGCGAGATCGACGGCAACGGCAAGACGATGTCGCTGGCAGACCTGAACTATCGCGACCTGCGCGACGGGCTGCACGGCTTCGCGTCGATCGCACAGTACGGCGGCGGCACGGACTTGATCGTCAGCGGCAATCGCAGCACGCGCGCAGACGTTCGCGCCGTGTCCGGCGCGTTCTTCGACGTGCTCGGCGTGGCGCCGGCGCTCGGCCGCCGCTTCGGCTCCGACGACGGCGCTGACGCGCACGTCGCCGTGATCAGCCACGCGTTGTGGCGCGAACTGTTCGGCGCCGATCCCGACTTGTCGAAACTGCACGTCGACACGAACGGAGAAAAACTCCAGGTTATCGGCGTAATGCCGGAACGCTTCGAATTTCCCGCGCACACGAACGTCTGGTTTCCGCGCGCGCTGTTCGCGGCGGAGACGTCGCGCACTGCGCACAACTGGAGCGCGATTGCCCGACTCGCGCCTGGCGCCGACCTCGGCCAGGTGCGCGCCGACGCACTCGCGCTCGGCCAGCGCCTCAAGCAGCAATACGGCAAGGACATCGACGCGGCCGGTTTCACACTGATCCCGCTGCGCGACGCGCTGGTCGGGCAGGCGCAGAATGCGCTGTGGGCACTGAGTTGCGGCGCCGCGTTCCTGCTGCTGATCGCCGGCGTCAACGCCACCAACCTCTTTCTCGCGCTGGCGCTCTCGCGGCGCAAGGAATCGGCCGTGCGCACGGCGCTCGGCGCGCCGCGCCTGCGCCTGGCGCGCCAGAGCGTGCTGGAGAGCGCGCTGCTGACGGCGGCCGCATTCGCGCTCGGACTGCTGTTCGCGCAGGGCTGCCTGCAGGTGCTGATCGGACTGGCCGGCGACAGCCTGCCGCGCGCCGACGAGGTCGGGTTCGACGCGCGCGTCGTTGTCGCAATGCTCGGGCTCGCCGCGGCACTGGCCGTGCTGCTCGGACTGCTGCCGCACTGGCGCAACCCGCACGCGAACGCGCTGGCCGAACAAGGCCGAGCTGCCACGCTCGGGCATCGCGGCGTGCGCCTGCGCGCCGCGCTGCTGATTGCGCAGACCGCTTTGACCGTCATGCTGCTGATCGGCGCCGGTCTGCTCGGCCGCAGTTTCCTGCAACTGTTGCGTGTGGACCCGGGTTTCAGGCCGCAGGGCGCGGTCGCGCTCGACCTCTCGCTGCCGCAATCGGCCGACCCGGCAAGCGCGCGCGTCGCGGCGACGCGCTACTCCGAACTGATGCGGCGCATCGCCGTGCTGCCCGGCGTGCGCGCGGTCGGCGGCATCAACGCGCTGCCCCTTACCGACACCGGCTGGAACGGCGCGTTCTGGGATGCCGCGGCCGTGCCGACGCTCGATGACCTCGCGCACCTGCCGCCGCAACTCGGCTACGCCGAATACCGCGTCGCCAGTGCCGGCTACTTCGCTGCGATCGGCATTCCGCTGCAGCGCGGCCGGCTGTTCGACGACCGCGACGGCGCCGAGGCGCCGCATGTCGCACTGATCAGCGCCGCGCTGGCGCGCAGCGTGTGGCCCGACCGCGATCCGATCGGACAAAAGCTGCAATATGGAAATATGGACGGCGACATGCGCGCGCTGACCGTGATCGGCATCGTCGGCGACGTGCACGACTACGGCATGGATCGCGAGGTGCGCGGCACTGTCTACCTCGACATCCAACAGCGCCCGAAGGCGGCGGGCAATTTCAGCGTCGTCGTACGCGGCGACGCGGCAGCCGATGCGCTGATCGCGGAATTGCGCGCCGAACTGGCGCATGGCGAACCGGACTTGCCGGTCGCATTCCACACGTTGCCCCAACTGTATGCCTCGTCGCTCGACAACCGCCGTTTCAGCCTGAGCCTGTTCGGCCTGTTCGCAGCGGTCGCGCTCGGTCTCGCGTTGGCCGGGGTCTACGGATTGATGGCCTATGCGGTGAGCGAACGCCGCGCGGAATTCTCGCTGCGCATGGCGCTTGGTTCGACTCGGGCACGCGTTTTGCGATTCGTACTCGCCCAAGGGCTGCGGCTGACCCTGATCGGGCTGACGCTCGGCTGCGCCGCCGCACTCGCCGCATCGCGCCTGCTCGAGAGCCTGCTGTTCAGTGTCAGCGTGACCGATCCGCTGACGTATCTCGCGGTCGCGTCGCTGCTGCTCGTTGCCAGTCTTGGCGCGTGCGGCGTACCGGCATGGCGCGCCGCGCGCACGGATCCACGCTCGAGTCTGGGCTGAGCTGGGCCGGCCGTTTCCGGCCGAGGGCTAATGTCCAAATTCGCCTTTCGTTGAGACGTCTGTTTCGATCCAGGGCGGCTCTCGCGAGCGTCAGCACCTCGGCGCGGTACTCCGATAGTGATGTGTGGCTGCAATCTTCAGTCTGGCGTATCCTGCGGCGTGACCTTCTCCCGAGTCAGGCCAGCACGATTCGCAGAATGACTTGGAGGACCATAGAGCATGGCCGACGTCTTCGTATCGTACGCTCGCAGTGACAAGGATCGCGTCACTGCGTTGGTTGCCGCGATCGAAGCGGAAGGTTGGTCAGTGTGGTGGGATCCCGAGATTGCGCCCGGCCAGGAGTTCGATCGGAAGATCGCGGCCGAGTTGGACGCTGCCGGTGCGGTGCTCGTGATTTGGACGCCCACGTCGGTGGAATCGCGCTGGGTGCGCGGTGAGGCGCGCGAGGCCGCAGACCGCGGCATTCTGGTTCCGGTGCGCCTGGATGCCGCGCGTCTGCCGATCGATGTGCGCGCGATTCACACTACCGACCTCGACTCCTGGAATGAAGACCCCTCGGCGCCTTCCTTTCAGGCGCTTTTGCGCGCACTCGGCACCGTGCTGGCACAACGGCCTGCTGTCCAGCGAACAATGGCCGCCTCAACCTCGCCGCCGTCCCAGACCGCGGCCGAGTCACGTCGCGTCTCGATTTGCGTTCTGCCATTTGCCAACATGAGCGGCGATCCCGAACAGGAATATTTCAGCGATGGGATCAGCGAGGACATCATCACCGATCTGAGCAAGGTTTCTGCGCTTTGGGTTACGGCGCGTAATACCGCGTTCACGTTCAAGGACAAAAACGTAAACATTCCGCAGATCGCGCGCCAGCTCAAGGTCAAGCATGTGCTCGAAGGCAGCGTGCGCAAGTCAGGTCAGCGCGTCCGCATTACTGCGCAGCTCATCGATGGGGAGACGGGTGGCCACGTCTGGGCAGAGCGCTACGATCGCGACCTCAACGACATCTTCGCGCTTCAGGACGAAATTTCGCGCGCGATCGTAGCGGTACTCAAACTCAAGCTCCTGCCCGAGGAAAGCACAGCCATCGGT
>DASRTK010000397.1:0-22335 GCA_035655975.1 Rudaea sp. | reverse complement strand
CCGACAGTCGCTGTAACGTCAACCACAGGAGACCAGTTCATGCCCGCAATGACCGTACTCAATCTCACCGGGCCGTTGCCCGTGAGCGCGCAGTTCGTAGCACCGGCGGACGGTCCGGTAGCGATGTTCGTTTCCGGGTCGGCCTGGACGCGGACGGCCGGCAAGGCGATCGGCGCCATGCTTTCGGTCGACGGTGTGACGCAAGGCGTGTGTCCGGGCTATTGCAACGAGGCCAGTTCGCACCACACGCTGATCCCGGTCATGCTGACAATGAACTTGAGTTACGGCACTTCTGGCGCTCACACCGTATCGTTGACCGCGTCGACGCCCGACACCGTTTCAGACATCAACGATTTCTATCAAGTGACGTTGTTGTACTGAACCCGGTTCGTACCCCTTGCGAAATCGGCCGCCGTCATCCGCAGTGGCTGCTACGGTCACTGCCTCGATTCAAGGAGATGCACCGAATGGCTACGCTTTCGATCCTCAATTCCCCAGGCCCTCTGCCCCTGAAGGTTACATTCCAGGCGCCGACCGACGGGCCCGTTTCGTTCGCCGTGTCGGGTTCCGTGTCGTCGACGACGGCCGGCCAGATGGTCGGCGTGCAGGTGCTGTTCGACAGAGGAGTCGCTGGCACGTGTTCGGTCTTTTGCAACGCCGCGAATTCGCATCAGACCCTGATCCCGGCACTGCTGCAGGCGACCATTCCCGGCAGCGGGACGCACGCGATCGCACTGGTACCGGCAACTCCGTCCACGCAATCGGACGCCAACGATTTCTATCAGATCACGCTGATTTACTGACGCACGCGCGATCATGATTCTCGCTTTAGCCGAAGCGGACGCCGCCGAGCTGCCGGTCCGAATCAGTTGATCGGGCCTGGTTGCTGCCTTTTTTTGCGATGCAACATGCGCGCGTGATACGATTTCGGTGTTCTGGCGGAGATGGCGATGAGCGACGCGAAAAGTGGTCAGGACTGGTCGAAAGACTGGCAAGCGCTGCAGAACCAGTATTGGACCGCTTGGACGGACCTGACGCGCCAGTCGGGCGCGACGCCGGACGCTTCGACGCCGTGGCACGAAGGACTCGAGCAGTGGTCACGCATGTTCGGCAGCGCCGGCAAGCAAAGCGAAGCGGCCGAGCGGCTGATGTCGAGCGCCAAGAGCTACCTGTCGCTGATGCAGTCGATGCTGTCGTTCGCAGCAGGCAAGGACGCCGGCGCGGTCAACATGTCGTCGTGGCTCGACGCGATGCGCGGGGGCATGAGCATGCCCGGCTTCGATGCCTCCTCATTTGGCAAGGTTCCCGGCTTCGATCCGTCGATGTTCGGCAAGGTGCCGGGCTTCGATCCGTCGGCGTTCGCCAAGGTGCCGGGTTTCGATCCCTCGATGTTCGGCAAGGTGCCCGGCTTCGACCCGTCCATGTTGAACAGCATGCCCGGTTTCGATGCATCGCTGCTCGACAATCCGATGGCCAAGGCGTTGCGCGAGATTTCCGGGCAGGGCTTGAAAGGTTTCCAGCAGCTTGCCGAAGGCGCTGCGCCGATGCTGCAGCAGATGCAGCAGCAGTTGCAGCAGGAAGGCGTGTCGTGGCTCAGGGCGCCGGCGTTCGGCTACATGCGCGAGCACCAGGAGCATTATCAAAAGATGGCACTTGCGTTCGTCGAGTTCCAGCAGGCGACCAAGGCATACAACGCGCTGATCATGAAGTCGAGCCAGCGCAGCTTCGAGATCCTCGAACTCAAGCTGGCTGAACGCTCGGAGCCGGGTCGGCAGATCGATTCGATGCGCGCGCTGTACGACTTGTGGGTCGATTCAGCCGAGGAAGCGTACGCGGAGATCGCGTTGTCGGACGAATTCCGCAAGGTGTACGGCGACGTCGTCAATTCGCAGATGCGCGTTCGCTCGCAGATGCAGCAGGAAGTCGAACGCATCGGCGTCGACCTCGGCATGCCGACGCGCACGGAATTGAACAGCGTGCACAAGCGCATGCACGACCTGCGGCGCGAATTGCGCGAGAGCCAGGAAAAACAGCGCGACGCCGCCAGCGATGGACGCGATGAGGAAATCGCGGCGATGCGCGCGGAGATCGACGATCTGCGCCGTCTGCTCGAGAACAGCGCGATTGCGATTCCGCGCAAGCCGACGACGGTTGCGGCAACTCCTGCGCGTCGCGCTGCGAAGGCGAATCGCGCCACGGCTGCCGGGCGCGCGGCCCCGCCGAAGAGTCGGGCGGCCAAGCGAACGCATGTCGCGGCAAAGTCCACGGTGCCCGAGCCGGCCGAACCGGAGCAGACCTTTGACGAACCGGTCAGAGAGAAGGGCCGGCGTGCGCACGGCAAGAAGCGACGCGATTCCCGCCGTGCTCCGGTGCGGATCCGCGAAACGCCGTCCGCACCGAAAGCGGTGCGTGCGGAAAAGGACGAAGGGCGCCCGGCATCGTTCGGTGATGCGATCGCCGCGATGCGGCGGGAGCTGTCCGGCAAGTCACGCAAGAAGAAGAAGGCAAGGGCGTCGGCATTGTCGATGCCGACGAAGGTTTCGCGCAGCCTCGCCAAGCCGCGCTGGAGCAAGCCATGAACCCAATTCGCATCCAACCGCAGAAAGCGCTCGAGGACGCCGTTCGCTTCAACCAGAAGCTTGCGGCTGGACTGAAGACGCTGCGCACGCTCGACGACGTCGACTACGGCGCGACCGACAAGGAAGAGGTCTATCGCGAGGACAAGCTGGTTCTCTATCGCTTCAAGGGAAGCAAGGCACCGACGGCCAAGACGCCATTGCTGATTGCCTACGCATTGGTCAACCGGCCGTACATGGTCGACCTGCAGGACGACCGCTCGCTGGTCAAGAACCTGCTCGCGCTCGGCGAAGACGTCTATCTGATCGACTGGGGTTATCCGGACCAGTCGGACCGATACCTGACGCTCGACGACTACATCAATGGCTATATCCGCCGCTGCGTCGATGTCGTGGCAAAACGCCACAAAGTGGACAAAATAAACCTGCTCGGGATCTGCCAGGGTGGCGCGTTCAGCCTGTGCTTCGCCTCGATCTACCCGCAGAAGATACGCAACCTGATCACGATGGTCACGCCGGTCGATTTCCATACGCCGGACAACATGCTGTCGCACTGGACGCGCGGCATGGACGTCGACCTGTTCATCGACACGCTCGGCAACGTGCCGGCCGACCTGATGAACTGGTGCTATCTCACGCTCAAGCCGGTGCGCTTGTTCCAGCAGAAATACATCGGCATGGTCGACATCCTCGACGACAAGGTCGAGCTCGAGAATTTCCTGCGCATGGAAAAGTGGATTTTCGACAGCCCGGACCAGGCTGGCGAGGCATTCCGCCAGTTCGTCAAGGATTTCTACCAGGGCAACAAGCTGGTCAACGGCGGGCTCGAGATCGGTGACAAATCCGTGAGCCTGAAGAAGATCACGATGCCCGTGCTGAACATCTTCGCCGAGCAGGATCACCTCGTGCCGCCCTCGGCGTCACGACCGATGCAGAAACTCGTCGGCACGAAGGACTACACCGAACTCGCGTTCAAGGGCGGCCACATCGGCATCTACGTATCGGGCCGCGCGCAGCGTGAGGTTCCAAGCGCGATCCACGACTGGCTCGCGCAGCGCTAAGCAGCGTGTCTGCTTCGCCGGAGGCGTCTGAGGTTCGCCGGGCCGGCGTCAGAAGATCGTAAGGAGGATCACGCTAACCTTGGCGCCAGCGCCGCATCGACATCGGCGCCGGTACTGGGGGTTGCGCATGCGCAATAGCGCATGCATGCAGCAGAGTTGCGAGGCGCGATCATGGACAACGCCCGTCGTCTGACTTCTTCGGTCCTGGCCCTGACGATTGCGACCGTGTCCGTCGCAGCATGCGCGCTGGAGTCCTGCGGGACACCATCGGATCTGGTCTTCTCGAACGGTTTTGGCATCGGGCCGACTGTTTCGGCGGGCGCTGAAACTGCGATCGGACCCGTGACCGGAGTGGACATTCTTCCGGACGAACACTCGTCGTTTCTGCCCCCGGCAACGGCGGGCGCGACGTACACTTTTTTCGAGGCCGCCCGCGTTTCCGGCAGCACCGGCGCCGTCGTCCTGCAGGCGAGCAACGACCTGCAGACCTGGTCTCTGGCTCCGGGATATACCTCTCCGGTGCTCGGATCGCCGAAGCCGTTCGGCCAATGTGCCAGCGTCAGTGATCCGGCATACCTCAATACGTTGTTCGACGAAAACTACGCCGCGCCGGGATCGGTCGTGCAGGATCCGACATTGCCGGTCGGCAATCTGATGATGATCTACGAAGGCGAAAACCATTGCCGCCAGGATGCGGCCATGGTGTGGCACAACGTGCAGCCGTACTACGCGACCGCCGGCTTCGCGCGCTCGAGCGACAACGGCGTCACCTGGCCTGCGCCCGGTCTGACTCCCGGCACACTGCGCTATCCGATCATCGGCGGTCCGGATCCGAAACCGGCGTATGACGCCGCCAGCGTGACCGCGGTCGGCGATGCGATTCCGAGCGCGTACGTCAAGGGCAGCTGCCTGTATGTCGTCTACGCGCATCATCCCGCGCCGGACGCGAGCGCGCATGCGATCGCAATCCAGATTGCCCGCGCACAACTCGACGGCACGACGAATCCGCTGACGTTTCAGAAGTATCTCGTCACCAATGGCGTTGGCGGGTTTACGTCTCCGGGCCTGACGGGCGATGGCGCGAACGTCATTCCGTTCACCCCGATCGGCGCGGTTGTTGCGACGCCGGTCTGCACCGGGACGCAATACCAGCCCGGACTGAGTTTCAACGTGGCCTTGCAGCGTTACCTGATGACGATGGTCTGCGAAGTATCGAGCACGGCGGGACAGCTCGGCTGGTTCTTCTCGACGGCGACCAGCCTGGATGCCGAAGACTGGAGCGCACCGCAGATGATCGAGAATACGCAGTCGACGGCGCAGCCGTGCAGCGGCAACTCCAACGGCACCGATTTCGATGGCTGGTATCCGTCGATCTACAGCCTAACGCTGGAGCCCGGCCGCACGGGCAAGAACGACATTGCCTTCTATCTGGATGGCTGCAATCTCGACCCCGACCGCACGTTTAAATCGCGCACAATCACGGTAACGCCGGATCCGGGATAGTGCAGCCGGCCACACGCAACCATGAGGCTGGCCTCCTGGCGACATTCGGCTCGTGCCTGGAGCCACTGGCCTGGAGCCACGGGCGATCAGCACGGGCGGCATGATCGCCGTCAGCTTTGCGCGAGAGTAGCCGTTGCGCAGCGCGCAGGGCTTGCTGGAATACCGACTGGCAACATTGTGTCGCTGCATTCACACTATGACCGTATCGACGGCCGTTTTGAACGCGCGCGAGCATGATGCCCACTCTTGGCGAACGCAGATAACATGCCCACGAATCCTGATCGTTACCGCAGCATGATCTACCGCCGCTGCGGACACAGCGGCCTGCGCCTGCCGGCGGTCAGCTTCGGCTTGTGGCAGGGCACCGGCAGCTATGTCGACGACGCGGCGACACGCGCCATCGTGCACACGGCATTCGATCACGGCATCACGCATTTCGACCTTGCGAACAATTACGGTAATCCGGCCGGCGCCAGCGAAGAACTGTTCGGCCGCATCCTGCGGGGCATGCCGCGTCACGAAGTCGTGATTTCTTCGAAGGCTGGCTATCGCATGTGGCCCGGCCCCTACGGTGAAGGGAGCAGCCGCAAGCATCTGCTCGCGAGCTGCGAGCAGTCGCTCAAGCGGCTCGGCGTCGATCACGTCGACATCTTCTACTCGCACCGTTTCGACCCGGATACGCCGCTCGAGGAAACGCTCGGTGCGCTCGATACGCTCGTGCGGCAGGGCAAGGCGATCTACGCCGGCATTTCGAGTTACCGGGAACCGCAATTCAGCGACGCACTGAGAATCGTCGGCACGCGCAACTGGGCGCCGATCACGATCCACCAGCCGCGCTACTCGATGCTCGATCGCAGCGCGGAGGAGGACGTGCTTCCGACCGCGGGGCGGCAAGGCGTCGGCGTGATCGGATTCTCGCCACTGGCGCAGGGCCTGCTGACAGTCAAGTACCTCGACGGAATTCCGGACGACTCGCGCGCGGTCTTGAACAAGGGCAATGGCGCGTTGACGGCCGACAGGGTGACTGCCGAGTTGGTCGCCAAACTCAAGGCGCTCGATTGCGTTGCGAAAGCGCGCGGCCAGAGCCTTGCGCAGATGGCACTCGCGTGGTTGCTCAAGGACGATCGGCTGACCTCGGTACTGATCGGCGCGAGCAAGCCCCAACAGATAGCCGAATGCGTCGGCTGTCTGAACAAACTGTCGTTCGATGCGACGGAACTCGAAACGATCGATCGGATTCTTGCGACTCGCTGAAGTGGCGGCAGGTCCAACGGGTTGCGCGAACGCGGGCGCGAGGGGATTTAGAGTTTCTGCGCTGGCAGCGCTGCCTGGCGCCGCTGCAGGAATCTGCGCACAGCCGGATCGCGCTCGAGACCGATCGCAACCTCGAAGGCGTCGCGGGCATCGGCGTGTCTCGCTGCCCGCGTGAGCAGTTCGGCGCGCGCGGCCCAGTATGGTTGGTATTCGAGCAGGCGCGGGTCACTGGCGGAATCCGGTAGCGCTTCCAGCGCAGCATTCGGCCCGTGTAATTCGGCAATAGCCAGCGTGCGATTGATTGCCACTACCGGCGAACGGGTCAGTTCGAACAAGGCGTCGTACAGGCGCACGACCGCCTGCCAGTCCGCGCGTCCGCTATGGCGGTGATCGACGTGCGCCGATTGCAGCGCCGCTTCGAGTTGATAGCGGCCGACGTCGCCGAGCCCGCTCGCGCTTCTCAGCAGCTCTTCGGCTTCTTCGATCATCCGCCTGTCCCAGTGCGCCGGGTCCTGTTCGGCGAGCGGCACGTACTCGCCGTCGGCGTTGCGCCGCGCCGGGCGCCGCGCTTCGGCGTACAGCATCAGTGCGAGCAGGCCAAGCGCCTCAGCCGCTGTTGGCAGCAGTCCGGCGACGAGGCGGCCGAGGAACAGGGCTTCTTCCGCCAGGTCGCGGCGTGAAACATCAGCACCCGTTGGGTCGACCCAGCCTTCTGCGAACGCCGCGTAGATCGCATCGAGTACATACTCGAGGCGTTCTGAGAGTTCTTCGCGTTCCGGAATTCGAAATGGCACGCGGGCCTGCCGTATCTTGTCTTTCGCGCGCACCAGGCGCTTGCCCATCGCGGCCGGCGACATCAGGAATGCCGACGCGATGCTCGCCGCGTCGAGGCCGAGCACGACTTGCAGGATCAACGGCGAGCGAATGCCCGGATCGATCGCCGGATGCGCGCAGGCGAACATCAGTGCGAGGCGCTGGTCCGGGATTGCCGTGTCCGCATCGGCCGACGCGGCATCAAAGCCTTCGGTTAGCACGCGCAAATCTTCCGCGGCGATTTCGCCGGTACGCTGTCTGCGCCCAAGGTCGATCAGCTTGCGGCGCGCGACGAGCAGCAACCAGGCTTCCGGATTTGACGGACAGCCGTTGCGCGGCCAATCCGTCAACGCCGAAGCAAATGCCTCCGACAACGCGTCCTCGGCAGCGGCCACATCGCGCGTGCGCGCCGAGAGGAAGGCGACGAGCTTGCCGTAGCTGCGACGCGCGACCGCGTCTGCCGTAGTGCGCGCCTGGACGTCGCCTTCAGTCGGACTCATGCACTCGCGCGCCCCCGGATCAGGCCGACATTTCCCAGACCGGTCGCACCTCGATCGTGCCGTGGCCGGCGCCCGGGCAGCGGTTCGCCCAAGCGATCGCGGCATCCAGATCCGCTGCCTCGATCAGGTAGTAGCCGCCGAGTTGCTCCTTCGAATCGGCATACGGTCCGTCCAACACCTGCGCTTTGCCGTTCTCGTTGCGCACGGTCGTGGCCGTGGAAGTCGGCTGAAGCCGATTGGCTCCCTTGAGCGCGCCGGATTTCTGCAGCGCCTCGGTGTAGGCCGTGTAGGCGGCCGCGCCTTGTTGCTGTTGCGCCGGTGTCAGAGAGTCCCAGCCATGCTCGTTCGCATAAAGCAGCAGAAGGTATTGCATGTGAAGTCTCCTCGATTCGTCATGCGCGAGCACGATGCCGCGCTACTTACCATGACGCGCCAGCGTCGCCGAATTGGACAGACCCGCAGACGATGCGGAAGCCGGCACCCGGTAGGGTGGGCCTTGGCCCACCATCTTCAATACGCGCCCATGTAATCACGTTTGCCGATCTCGACGCCGTTGTGCCGCAGCAGAGCATACGCGGTCGTCACATGGAAGAAGAACTGCGGCAGTCCGTAGCTCAGCAGGTAGTTTGTTCCGCTCAGGCGTTTTTCCTTTGGAGTGCCGGGACGCAGCACGATCTCGCGCGATGCACTGCCGTCGAAGCGTGAAGCGCCGAAGCTGGTGACAAACTCCAGCGTTCTTGCAATCAGGGCGCGCAACTCTTCGAACGTCTCTTCCTTGTCCTCGTACGCAGGAACCTCGGCGCCTGCCAATCGCGCGCTGACGCCGCGAGCGAAATCACAGGCGATCTGCACCTGCTTGCTTAGCGGAAACATGTCCGGATACAGGCGCGCCTGAATCAACGCAGCAGGCTCGAACTTCCGGGTGACGGCAGATGCTTGCGCTTTGCCGAGGACATCGTCGAGGCCGCCGAGCATCTGCTTGAACACGGGCACGGATGCGTCATAGAGGGAAAGCGTCATGGGATCACCTGGATCGGAGTGGGTTGCGAATCATACAGGTCGCAGGTTCAGCCATCGATTCCGCGGTCTATTCCAACCCATGAGGCCGCTATTGCGACCAATCCGATTTCCGTCAGCGCGCGAGCGTTCAGGGTCCTTGCCACATACTTCCCGCAACCCAACTGGACGCTGCCCGACGGAGAGTCGGCATCCGTTTAGGACATCGGATTTCAATGATCCAATCAACTGCTCTGAAGAATACCTTGCTGGCGCTTTGCCTGATCGGGCAGGGCAGCCTCGTCGGCGCGGAAGATCGCTATCTTGCGCACACCACACAAGTGGAATCGCTGACCCGGGTCGTGGAACTGATGGTCTCGGACCTTGCCATGGCCCGGATCGCGGCGCGTCAGGCCGAGCGGCCCGAGGTGCGCGAGTTTGCCGACGACGTCGTGCGCGATCTTGACGGCATCTGCGCGACGACACAAACCGCGCTGGCAAAGGTGTCCTTGGTTCCGCTGCAACTGCCGGCTTCGCGCATGCGCTTGATCGAGGACTGGGAGTTGTCCAATGCGCGTGTCGATCGCGCGTTCCTCGATGCCGTAGCGACCGACCAGGCGGAAATCAGCCAGGCCCTGCTGCTGCATCCTGCGTCGAGCGAATTGTCGCCGCAAGTCCACGACAAGGCGCTGCGCCTTGCCGCAACGACGCGTGAGTGCGCCCACTCGCTGCTGAGTCATTCCTTCGAGCCAGCCTGCAGCAACTACAGCGTCGACGTGCTGGGCGACGCCAAGGCGGAGTTCGTCGGGGGCCACTAGCGGTCCCGGCCGAACATTCTTGCCGCTCGCGACCGCCGGAAGGGCCCCGAAGGCAGCTGCTTTCGCGACCGAATGAACCCCCTGTCTCCCGGCCGGATACACTAGCGATATTTGGCGAATCCTTGGGTGAGCATGGCCGCCGCGGTACGACCATTGTCCGGCGAACACAGCGCTTCGAATGTCAGCCGCTTCGCCGGTGCGAATGCCGTGCTGGACGCAGCGGCGCAGCTATGGTTCGTCACCGCGTTGATCGGCCAGTGGGCATTCCTGTATTACATCGCCGGCTTCTACGATGTCGCGACGTTGCGCGGAGACTTCGCGCTGTGGAACAAGAACACGCATTTGCTCAAGGGTTACGTTGCCGACGACACGGCAGGAAACATGGCGTTCGCGTTCCACGTCCTGCTGGCGGCAATCGTCACGTTCGGTGGGGCGCTGCAACTGATTTCGCAGTCGCGGGTGCGCTTGCATTCCCTTCATCGCTGGAACGGACGACTGTTCCTGCTGACCGCGCTCGGCGGCGCCATCAGCGGCCTGTTCATGGTCTGGGTACGCGGTAGCCGCGCCAACTTCGTTGCAGGCCTGGCTACCAGCATTGATGCCGGGCTGATCATCACGTTCGGCGTCCTGGCCTGGCGCGCCGCGCGTGCGCGCGTGTTCACCGCGCATCGCCGCTGGGCGCTGCGAACCTATATCGTAGCCAGCGGCGTGTGGTTCCAGCGTGTGGGAATTTTCGGCTGGACCACACTCGATCCGGCCGCGATCGGCATGAACAAGAATTTCGACGGCTGGTTCGATCTTTCATGGGCCTTCGGCTGCTATCTGCTGCCGCTCGCAGTCCTCGAGTTGTACCTGCGCGTGAAGGACCGGGGCGGGCCGCGCAGCCGGTACGTCATGGCGGCCGCTCTGGTTTTCCTGACCGCCGCAACGGCGTTCGGAAGTTACGCGGCGTACATGTTCGTGTGGCGGCACGCCCTCTTCAGGATGGGCGCTTGACCGCGACGCCCGGCGCATCGTGAGCCTTCGACGGGCGCAATTCGCCAACATGGAAATTGCAGCCCGGGCATTTCATGCGCTGTATGGACTCTTGCGTCACGATGCAAAGGCGGCCCTGCGAACTACGCCGGTAACCCCGCCGCGAGCAAGCCTTCACGATGGTGCTCGAGATCTTCCTTGCGCAGGTACGGTCTGGTCCTCAGGTACTCGCTGACGCGGTAGCCGGGCGCCGACCGCATGACTTCGTTGCCGAGTTCGGAAGCGCGCGCGCCATCGCCGAGGCGGGCATGGCACGCGGCGAAGTTGCCCAGTTGCGCCGCGCGCAAGCCGGGATGGCGCCGGAATGCGGCCACCGCTTCGCCATACCGCTCCAGCGCATAGTGCGTCATGCCCAGATAGTGCCAGCGCAACTGGCAGCCGGGATCGAGCGCCAGCGCCTGCTGGCCCCAGTCGAGGGCCTCCTCGGCCAGACCCTGCAGCAGGCGGATGTCGCAGCGCTGCGCCACGATGATCGGATCATTCGGGTTGATCGAAAACGCCTGCTCATGGTGTCCGACCGCACGCTCGAGGTCGCAGTCGAGCAAGGCGATTTCGCACAATATCCGCTGACTGTCGCTGTCGGCCGCGTTCACCTCGGCCGCGCGCAAGGCCGAGGCACGAATCAGGGCTTGTCCTTCGGCCGCAGGCAGATAGCCGCGAATGAACGCCTGGCCATAGGTACAGGCGAGCCAGGCGTGGATCTGCGCGTTCTCGCCGTCGAGCGCCAATGCCTGATGCAGACAGCGCAATGCCTCGGCATTGTCGTCGGCGCTGCCGCGATGGTGCAGATATTTGGCGCGGAGCAGGAAGTCGTAGGCGCCGAGGTTCGCTGCCGGTTTGCGCCGCGCATGTTCGAACTCGGCCGCTTCCATGCGCGCCGGCAGCATCGCGACGATGCGCCGGGTGATCTCATCCTGGACCATGAATACATCATCGAGTGCGCGATCGTAGCGCTCTGCCCACAGGTGATTGCCGGTCGCGACATCGATCAACTGCGCGGTGATGCGCAGGCGCCGGCCGCTGCGGCGCACGCTGCCCTCGAGCACGTAGCTCACGCCAAGTTCGCGGCCGACCTCGGCCACGCCGACCTGCTTGCCCTTGTATACGAACGAGGAGTGCCGCGCGATCACGAACAGCGAGTGGAAGCGCGACAGTTCGGTGATGATGTCTTCGCTGATCCCGTCGGCGAAATATTCGTCAGCGGCTTCACCGCTCATGTTGTCGAACGGCAGAACCGCGATGCGCGTGCGTTCGAGGCGCGCGCCAGGCGGCACGGATGCCGCGAGGGCCGGCGCAATCGGCGCCGCCTCCGGATCGAGCACCACGCGAAATACCTGCACGGGCGAGTCGATGTTCTTGAGCTGTACGGCGCCGCGGTCTTCGAGGCGGTAGGGCAGGCGGTCGCGCACCTGGCAGGCAACCTCGCGGCTGATGCAGATGCCACCCGGCTCGGCGATACCCTCGAGGCGCGCCGCGACGTTGACGCCGTCGCCATAGATGTCGTCGTCCTGCACGATCACGTCGCCGAGATTGATGCCGATGCGCAGTGTCAGCGGAACGTCGCCGTTGACGACATGTTGTTTGAGCGCCTGCTGGATTTCCGCCGCGCACAGCACCGCTGACACCGCGCTGGAGAATTCCACCAGCAGGCCGTCGCCCAGCGTCTTGACGATACGGCCCTCGCAACGCGTGATGCCTGGATCGAGTAGATCGTGGCGCAACGCCATCAGGCGCGAGAGCGTGCCGGACTCGTCGCTTCCCATGAGCCGGCTGTACCCGACGACGTCGAGCACCATGATGGCGGCGAGCTTGCGGGTTACCAGCATGCCTGCGCGCAGTCGATCGTGTGACCAGGATCGCTCATGGCGCGATTGTACGCCCGAATGACGACGCGGCTTCCACGCCTCGGCGAGCGGTTTGGGCTGATGGGACCCGCGCCTTGTCACCCCCCATGGGCTGGCTTTCCAGCCCCGAAAACGGGTCGCCCAGGACATCTCCGGCAGCGCAGCGAACAGCGGCTACCCTTGGGCAGCCGCTGTTTCGGACATCGGTGGAGTGAGCTGCGGTTTGGCGGCGTTGAAACTCTTTACGCGGCTGCCAGCATCCGGCCGGACACGTAGCCGCGCCCGGTGCGGATCTCGAAGACGAGCAGGGTGGCGGCCGCAAGGTTCCAGACCGCCTGGGCCAGCAGGATGCCGACGACGATCGCATCGGTCATCTGGGTACCGACGATCGAGACGATGACGGCGGGGAGGGCGCCGGCGACGAGGCCGATCGCGCCGACCGTACGCTGCATGCCGCGCTCGCGCAGCAAGGCGATCGACCAGGCGATGGCGGCAACCGACTGGAACACCCAGGCGACGCGGGCAAGATCGGGCAGCAGAACGCCGGACAAAGTCCTGATGATCTGGTATCCGGTCTCGGCGGCCGCGGGCGCGCCGCTGACGAACATCGCCGCCGCATCGGTGCTGACGAATCCGTCGATGACGGCAGCGAGCAGCATAAGGACCGTGCCGAGTCCGTAGCTGGTGAGACCGATGACCACTGGAGCGCGATTCAATCCGAGACGCTGCGACAGGACGGTGTAGCCGTACATTAAACCGGCCAGGCAGGTCATTGCGACGACATGAACGAATTGATGCATCGGTTGTGTGGCGACCATGCTCTGCATGATCGACAACGCGTCCTTGCCGCGCGCGCCTTCATCGAGCGCGACGAAGACGATCGAGGCGATCGCACTCACCGCGATGGCGATGCCTGCGGGCCGGGTGTCGAACGGTGCAACAGCTGCAGTGTTCGCAAGTTGACGACTTTCGTTGAGCATGCGCATTGGGTAGTCCCTCCGTTGAAGTGGTGAGCAGCACCAGGCTGCGTGCGATCACCTTAGTGGGGCACGGTTGCGCGAAAATGTTGCTGCGGTAAAGAACTGTGAAGCAAAAGCAGGCCGCTGTCCTTGGAAGCCCTCCCCTTCAAGGGGAGGGTTGGGTGGGGATGGTGTTGACTTGCCGCAGCGCGGCATCACGCGCCACCATCTACAGCCGACCTCACTGCAGAGCGGAGGGAACGACAGGACCTACCTACCGTGCGCCTATTCGAACCGGCAGCGTGACGACGAAGCTGTTACGCCCTTCGGCAGTCGCCACGCACTCGACATCACCGCCGTGATGCCCTGCGATCTGGCGTACCAGCGCGAGGCCGAGACCTGCGCCGACATTGTTGTTGCCTCCGGCGCGGCGGTAGAACGGCTCGAACAGGCGCGCGCGTTGCTCCACCGGAATCGCCGCGCCTTGATCGATCACGACAACCTGCGCGTGGTCTTGAACGGTGCCGACGCGCACCTGCGTGGGCGGCCGGCCATGCCGTTGCGCATTTTCGAGCAGATTCCGCAGCAGGCGGCGTAGCAGGCGCGGGTCGCCACGCACGGTGACGGATTCACCATCGAGTTGCACGTCGGCAAAACGCGCGCACTCTTCGGCAGCCAGCGCCAACAAATCGACTTCTTCTCTGGCATCGAGTTTGGCGACGGCATCCAGCCGGCTGGCCAGCAGGATTTCGTCGATCAGCGAATCCAGTTCGGCGATATCCTGATCGAGGCCGGCTTTACGTTTCGGATCGGCCGACTCCTTCATCAGCTCGGTCGCCATGCGAATGCGCGCCAGTGGCGTGCGCAGCTCGTGCGATGCGTTAGCGAGCAGCGTCTTGTGCGCGCCGACCAGCGCCTCGATGCGTTCGGCCGCGCGATTGAAGCTGGCCGCCAGGCTTGCCACCTCGTCGCGCCCCTCGACCGCCACGCGCGCGGACAGATCGCCGGCACCGAGCGACTCGACGCCGCGTTGCAGGCGCTCCAGACGCTTCGTCAGGTGGCGCACGAGCGGATACGCTACCACTCCTACAACGAGCGCGAGCAGCAGGAAGGCGATGATCACGGCGTAGATCGAATGCCCGACGGTTTCGCGCCCGCCAAGGTGCCAGAACACGCCGGCGATCAGTGCAAAGGCGACAAGGCTGCCGAGCAGCGCCAGATGAAAACTGACGTGCATGCGCGACATGTCAATCCTGCGCCTTGGCGAAAACGTAACCGGCTCCGCGCAGCGTGATGATGCGCCTTGGCTGCTTCGGATCGTCCTCGATCGCTGCGCGGATGCGCGAGATGTGCACGTCGATCGAGCGATCGAACGCTTCGAGCTGTTCGCCCTTGACCAGGTCCATCAGCGTCTCGCGCGACAACACCCTTCCGGCATTTTTTGCGAAAGCGACGAGGAGTTCATACTGGTACGAGGTGATCGTCTTCTGCTCGCCGTCGATCGACAGGACCCGTGCCGCGCAGTCGATTTCCAGGCGACCGAAGCGCAGGATGCGCCCGGCCGCCGTGCCGGCGCCGCGGCGGCGCAGGATCGCGCGCAGGCGGGCCAGCAGTTCGCGTGGCTCGAATGGCTTGGGCAGATAGTCGTCGGCCCCCAGTTCCAGGCCGACGATGCGATCGGTCGCGTCGCCTCGCGCTGTCAGCATCAGCAGCGGCGTGTCGGATTTCGCGCGCAACTGCCGGCACACGTCGAGGCCGTCCATGTCCGGTAGCATCAGATCGAGAACCACGGCGTCGTACGGCGATTCAGCGAGCCGTTCGAGCGCCGCGGCGCCGAACGGCGCGAGCACGACGCGAAAACCCGCGCCGCCGAGATATTCGCAGAGCATCTCGGCGAGGCGGGCATCGTCTTCGACCAGCAGGATGCGCTCGCTCATTGGTTCGGGACTGTGAGCGTTGCCGAATCCGATGGCAAGGCCCCGGGGCTCAGCCGTGGCTCGCGCCCAGGTGCGCCGCGAGCTTGTCGGCGAGCGCCTTGCGCTGGGCCGGCGTCAGCACGCCAGCGGTATCCGCAAGCAGCTGCACGAGGTCCCTCGATGCCCGGTCGAGGACGTTCAACTGCGCCACGCGCGCGTTTTCGAGCGCGGCCCGGTCGATCGTGTCGGCGGTGAGCAGCGCCAGCATCTGCGCATGTTCCGTATGAAACTGGTCGTGCAGCTGCAACAAATCGGTTGCCGTGCCCTGCACGAGCGGAGCGATCTGGGCCTGTTGCGCGGGCGTCGCGCTGGTTTCCGTAAAGATGTGCTGCAACATCTGGTCGACATGGGCTGCCACGTCCGCCGGGCTGGCGTTGGCCATTTGCGCGCCGTGATGCCCGTGATGAAAACCGCCCGGCGCTGCATTCTGGGCCACGGCGCCCACGGTCAGCGCGATGCCGCCTAGCACCGCCGCGACGATGGCGACCTTGCGGCGACCACGCGAAGTCGTGATGGAAGCTGAGTTGTGCATGATTGATCCTTTCAGTCGATTAGGGGGAGATCCCCATGCGCAGTCTGAAAGGAGGATGTCAGCGCGATTTGTCGCGCCGGTAAAGTTGTGTAAAGCGCGGTCGCACAAAGGGGCCTTTCGGCCCCTGCGTCGCCGGGTCGCGGACCGGTCTCGAACTAAAGACGCGCGAATTCCTTGCCTTTGTTCATGCCGACGAAACCGTTGAATACTTCGTTGACCTTGTCCCAGGACTTCAGCTTGCGCATGTTGCCGAGCCAGCGCTGGATATTCGGATACGCGGCGAAGTCGCAGCCGACGAGGTCGCCGATCGATACCACGGATGCGCCGAAATAGTCGGCAATCGTGAGTTCGTTGCCGCACAGATACGCATTGTCCGGGCCGATCCAGCGGTCGTTGAGAATTTGCAGCCACTTGCGCGCGCCCTGCTGGCCCCAGTCGATCGTGCCGGCGTGCGCCTCGTCGCTGCGGCGCTTATGGTGCGGAAACAACTGCGGATAGACCAGTCCGTAGCCGAAATCGCGATAGAACTGCGTGTTGAACCAATCCATGACTTCGTTGACGCGCGCGCGTTTTTTCAGGTCTTTCGGGTAGCACGCCAGGTCGTACTTGTCGGCCAGGTACTTCAGGATCGCCGAGCTCTCGGTCAGGCGGAAACCATCGTCGTCGAGCATCGGCACGAGGTGGCTCGGATTGAGCGATGCGTACGGTTCCTGATGGTGCGCGCCGGTCGTGAGGTCCACGAGTTCCTCGTCGCAAACGATGGAGTTTTCGGCGATCAGCAGCCGCACCGGGCGGGCTGCGGTCGATACCGGGTGCATGTAGAGCTTCATCGTGCGTTTCCTTGTCATCGTGGCAGACCGCGATCTTGCCACAGACGAGGCACAGGTTCAGCAGCTGGTGCGGCTGCACATCCGGGGGTGATCCTGTGGAAACGCGGCGGCACGATGCGCTCCCGCCGGGCGCAACGCGAAATCGGCCGAAACTGTTCGATTCCGTGTCCGGATCCGGACACATCGCGGTCGGCCAGCGAGCTTGGGCACGCCAGATCGGTCCCGAAGGATGCTCCGCGTCTGGCACGCCGCGTGCTGTTGGTTTCGGCGAATGCGCAATCTGCCCGGCTCGACCGGCTGGGTTTCTGGCACATCGTGCCGCGCCGCGCAGGCAATCGCGGCGAACGAGATTGATCCGAACTCTACGACAGGGGCAAGAGCATGCGCAGTCTGATTCCGGAATTCCGTCAAGCAGTTCGCGGCGTCGCTGCAGCGCGAGGATTTTCGGCGCTCGTCGTCGGCGTGCTCGGTGCGGGCCTGGCTTGCGTGTTGTTCATGCTCGCGATCATCAACGGGCTCATGCTCAAGCCGCTGCCGTTCGCGGACGCACCGCGACTGCTCAACGCCGGGTTCCGGCAGCTGGGCAGTCCGGACGACCTGCGTTCCGTTCCCGGCCGTGATGTTCTCGACTGGCAGAAGTACCTGGCCGATACGGCCGACGTCGCCGCCTTCACCGAGGGCACGGTAACGCTCGGCGACCGCGACGGCGTTCGTCGCTACGGCGGCGCGTTCTTCTCGGCCGGCCTGATGCCGATGCTCGGAGCTCAGCCGGTGCTCGGGCGCGCATTCACCGCTGCCGACGATGCCGCCAATGCGCCGCTCACGGCCATCATCTCGCACGACGTCTGGCAGACGGCGTTCGCCGGCGCCGCGGATATCGTCGGGCGTCCGGTCCGCGTGAACGGCCAGGACGCCACGATCATCGGCGTCATGGACTCCGAGTTCAGTTTTCCGCAACGACAGAAAATCTGGGTGCCGGCGCGTATCGCTCGCGATGCCCCGCGGCGCGAGGCATTTACCTTCTCGACGATGATCAAGCCGCATGCAGGCTTCGATGCCGCGCAGGTTCGCGCTCGACTCGAAGCCTGGTTCGTCGACGCCCGCAAGAGCGACGTCGAATATTTCCGCGAGCTGCAGCCCGATGTGGAGAGTTTCGATCGCTCCCTCGTCAACACGCAGTCGCGCGCGATCATCGCCGTGATGCTGGTCGCTGTCGTGCTCGTGTTGCTCGTCGCCGCAGCCAACGCAGCCAACCTGTTGTTGACGCGCACGCTCGGGCGGCGCCAGGAGCTCGCCGTGCGCGCTGCGCTCGGCGCGGGCCGTGGCCGGCTCGCGCTGCATCTGGTGCTCGAGAGCATGATCCTGTCGCTGGCGGCGCTGGCGATCGCCTTGCCGTTGGCGATGATCGGTGTGCGCTGGCTCGTTGCGTCGTTCGCGCAGACGGCGAATTCGGGACCGCCGACGTGGATGCACTTCGACATTGACGCACGCATGATTGGATTTGCCGTTCTTGCCGCGCTGGTGACTGCGCTCGCCACCGGATTGCTGCCGGCCTTGCGTGCTGCCGATGCCGCCGTCGCGACCACTCTACGCGACGGTTCTCGCTCATCGACCGCAAGCGGTTTTGCCCGCGTCTCGCGCGCTCTGGTCATCGGCGAGATCGCGTTGAGCTGCATGCTGCTGGCGACGGCAGGCGCTACGATCGGCGGCATTCGTGCGATCTCACAGTTCGATCTCGGCGTCGATCGCGACCACATGCTGACCGCGCGGGTGGCGCTGCTGTCGGACAAGTATGCCGATGATGCCGAACGCGTGCGTTTCTTTGGCCGCTTCGTTGATGCTCTGCGCGCCGAGCCTGGTGTGGTCGATGCCAGCATCTCCACCGCGCTGCCAGGGTGGACCGGCGATCAGCACCCGCTGCTGCCCGAAGGGGCAGCGCCAACGGAAAAGGGGGCGCCACGGGTGCGCTTCGGGGCGGTCGATGGTCATTTCATCGGGGCTTTCGGCGCGCGGCTGCTTCAAGGCAGGTTCTTCGACGAACGCGATAATACCGATGGACCGCTCACCGCCGTCGTCGACCAGACGTTCGCAGACCGCTATGGCAAGTCCGAGGCGATCATCGGCCGCCGTTTCGTGCTCGATCCGGGAGAAAGCGGCTCGCGCACCTTCACTGTGGTCGGCGTCACCGCGGCACTGCACCTCGACGGCATCGATAACCCGGTGATGCCTTCAGTGCTGGTGCCGTTCGCGAGGGCGCCGGACAAGTACGTCAGTGTCGGCGTGCGCACGAAGGACAATCCAGCCGCGTTCGCGCCTCGCCTTTCGGCTGTGCTGCAAAGGCTTGACCAGGATACGCCGGCCTATTTCGTGCGCACCTACGACGAGGTGTTTCTCGAGAGCAGTTTTGGCGATCATGTGTTGGCCGAACTCTTTACCGCTTTCGGCATCGTTGCACTCGTGCTGGCGAGCGCGGGCCTGTACGGCGTGGTGGCCTACACGGTCGGCCAGCGCACGCGCGAAATCGGCATCCGCCGCGCGCTCGGCGCACCCGATTCGAGCGTGCTCCGCAGCGTGTTCGGCCGCAATGCCTTGTTCGTTCTGCTCGGCCTGGCGTTCGGCATGGGACTCGGCGTGCCGTTCAGCGGCATGCTCGCGGACACGATGATCGGTCCGATCTCCGACGCGATGCGGTCGCAGCCGATGGTGTGGGTGTCAGTGCCGGTCGCGCTCGCGGCGATCGCCATGCTCGCGGCGTTTGTCCCGGCACGCCGGGCGCTGAGTGTCGATCCGATGGTGGCGCTGCGCGAGCAATAGCGGAGCGCGATGCCCCGGGCGAAGCGTCGTCGGCTACTTGCGCTGCTGAGCCATGCTTGCCGCGTTCCTTCCGCTCGCTCCGCTGATTCCGCCGCCGCCATGCACGCCGCTGCCGCACAGGTACAGTGCATCGATCGGTGTCTTGTGATTCGACCAGCCCGGCAGCGGGCGCATGAAGAACATCTGGTCGAGGATCAGCTGGCCGTGATTGAGATCGCCCTCGCTCAAGCCGTAAGTCGACTCCAGATCGCGCGGCGTGATCGTGTGCACGCGCCTGATCGATGACTTGAACGCGGGTGCATACTGAGCGAGCGTGTCAATCGCGCGCTGCTGCACGACGCCGCCGGCGTCGTCCCAACCAGCATGACGCAATGCATACGGCGCGAACTGGAAGTGGATCGACACGACCGGACCATTGTGCGTGACTTCGATATACGGAGCCGCGGATATCTCGCCGTACTTTGCGGCGTCGTAGGCGCGCTCGAGATACTTGACCGTCTGCGCAACGACGAGCGTGCCAGCCGGCAGGCCGTGACGCCCATCGGTTTCGACGTGAACCTTGGCGACACTGCCGCGCAGCTTGATCGATTGCGCCTGCCAAGCGAACTCGGGCGGCAGTTCCACGGCGCCGACGAGTCCAAGCAGCGTATGCGGCGGATCGGCGGCCGACAAAACGATGCCGGCGGTGATTTCCTCTCCACTGGCCAGGCGCACGCCGGTCGCTCGCTGTCTGTCCACGATGATCTGTCTTACCCCGGCCGACGTGCGAATTTCACCGCCACGGGTCTTGAGTCCTGCGACCAGCGCGTCAGTGATGGCGCCGACGCCGCCCGGCACCGGGCGATGCGCAAGACCGCCGCGATTGAGCCAGTTGTGCATCAGCGTGTAACCGGTGCCGGCCGACATTGCGCCAAGCGTGACGCCATGGATCGCCAGCGCCGAAAGTGCACCGCGCAGTGTTTCCGATTCGAACCAGTTGTCGGTGAATTCCTCGACCGACATCGACATCGCGCGGACGACGCGGAACATGTCCTTGCCGCCGAGACGGCGCAACTTCCACAGCAGCTTGGCCAGCGGCAGGCCTTCCTCGATGGCCTTGAAGTGCGGCAAGCGTGGCATCGGTGTCCGGTACGCCGCGTCGAGGAATGCGGCGGCGCGATCCATGAATGCGATGAACTCGGGCCAGCGCGCCGCGTCGCGCGCGGAGAACCCGCGAATCGAATCGGTGTTTTGCGTGGCCGATGAGGATGTATACAGTTCCAGCTTTGTGCCATCGCCGAGCAGCGACGTATAGGGCGGGGCAGCGCTGTCCTCGAATGCCGCTCCGCTCAGTCCCAGGTCACGCACGATGTCCGGCCGCAAACGTCCGCTCGCATGCAGGCTGTCGGCCACGAAGGCGTCACCGAACGACTCGGTGACCAGCTGTCCACCGGCGATATCGCGGCGCTCGAGCACGAGAACCTTCTTGCCGGCCTTGGCCAGGTAATTCGCGGCGACCAGGCCGTTGTGGCCTGCACCGATGACGATTGCGTCGTAGTTGCTGCTGCTCATTCGCTGTCTCTTTTTGACGTCATGCCCGCGAAAGCGGGCATCCATCTTGATTTTGGGTTCTTTGCCGAGAAGCAAATGGATTCCCGCTTCCGCGGGAATGACGGCATTTTGAAAGTCCCTGCCATGCTCAGGCTCCGTCCTTCAGCACGGCCTCCGCCGCCAACTTGCCGGCAGCGCCCATCACGCCGCCGCCCGGATGCGCGCCGGATGCGCCGAAGTAGTATCCCGGCAGCGGCGTGCGGAAGTCGGCCCATTGCGGCGCCGGGCGGAAGAAGAACAACTGGTGCAGCAACAGTTCGCCGTGGAAGATGTTGCCGCCGGTGATGCCGGCGATGCGCTCGATGTCCTTCGGCGTGATGACCTGCTTGCCGACGATGCACTGGCGGATGTTCGGCGCGTACTTCTCGATCGTCGAGATCACGGTTTCGCCGAACGCGTCGCGCTTGGCGTCGTCCCAGCCGCCTTCGATGTCGTACGGCGCGTACTGCACGAAGCACGACATCACGTGATGCCCCGGCGGCGCCATGTCGCGGTCGATCATCGACGGAATGATCATGTCGATGTACGGATTCTTCGAAAACGCGCCGTACTTGGCTTCATCGTACGCGCGCTCGATGTAGTCGATGCTCGGGCTGATCGAGATCGCGCCGCGATGCAGCGGCCCTTCGCCGGGCAGGCAGGTGAAATCCGGCAGAGCATTGAGCGCGATATTGACCTTGCCGGACGAGCCGCGCACGCGGAAGTTTTTGATCGCCTGCGTGAAGTCGTCCGGGAAGTGCTTGCCCTCGACGAACTGCAGGAACGTGCGCTTCGGGTCGGCCGCCGACATAACGGTCTTCGCCCGCAGCTCGTCGCCATTGGCCAGCGCGACGCCGGCCGCGCGGCCGCCCTCGACGATGACCTGCTGCACGGTCGCGTTCGTGCGCACCTCGACGCCGAGCGCCTGCGCCGAACGCGCGATTGCCGCCGATACGCCACCGGTGCCGTTCTTGGCAAAACCCCAGGCGCGGAACGCGCCGTCGATCTCGCCCATGTAGTGATGCAGCAGCACGTACGCCGTGCCCGGCGAACGTGGGCCGAGGAATGTGCCGATGATGCCGCTGGCCGACTTGGTGCCCTTGAGCGGATCGAACTCGAACCACTCGTCGAGCAGGTCGGCCGAAGACTGCGTCACGAGTTTGGCGATGCGATAGAGCTCCTTCTCGGTCAGGCTGCGCGCGTACTTGCCGAGCTTGAGCAGGCCGAGCAGGTCGCGCGGACTCAGCGACGACGG
>DASRTK010000396.1:0-3427 GCA_035655975.1 Rudaea sp. | reverse complement strand
CGGCGGCAAGCATCGCGCGGCCGAGTTCGGTCAGGCGCCCGTCGCTGTCGGTCGCGCCGAGTTCGGTCAGCAACTCGTGTGCGCCCGCCAGCGCGCCTGAAGGCGGCGCATCGAGCCAGCGCAGATCGCCTGAACCCCAGGCGGCGAGGTCCAGCGCGAATGCGGACAATTCCACTTGTGTAATTTCCGCGCGGCGCGACGGTTCGAGCCGCTGGCTTTGCGGCCACAACCGATAGGCGGCTCCGGCAGCGACGCGGCCGGCGCGCCCGGCGCGCTGATCGGCCGACGCCTGCGAAATGATCACGGTTTCCAACCGTGTGAATCCGGAATTCGGATCAAAGCGGGGTTCACGCGCCAGACCGAGGTCGATGACCGCGCGAATGCCAGGCAGCGTGATGCTCGACTCGGCGACGTTCGTTGCGAGCACGATGCGGCGCGTGCCGGGTGACGCGGGTGCGAGTGCGGCGTGCTGGTCCGCCAGTGACAGTTCGCCGTGCAGCGGCACGAGGTTTATTCCCTCCCCCGCTTGCGGGGGAGGGTTAGGGTGGGGGAAAGTTGGCGCGACGTGAGGGACAGTCGGAGCCGCGACCGCGTCGACCTGCCCCCCTCCCAGCCTCCCCCCGTGAACGGGGGGAGGAGTCAGAGCAGCGAGCACGCTTCGCGCGCGCTCGATTTCACGCCGGCCGGGCAGAAAGACGAGCACATCGCCGTCGACTTCCGCGAGCGCCTTCTCGACCGCGCGGCGCAGCTGAAACGGCCACTCCTCGTTCGCTTTCGCCGGCGGATACTCGACGCGCACCGGATAGCTGCGTCCCGCGCTGGTCAGGCGCGGCGCGTCGAACCAGCGCGCGACTTTTTCGCCGTCGAGCGTCGCCGACATGATCACGAGGCGCAGGTCCGGCCGCAGCGAGGCCTGCACGTCGAGCGCCAGCGCCGCGCCGAGATCGCCGTGCAGATGGCGTTCGTGGAATTCGTCGAACAGGATCGCGCCGATATCACCGAGTTCGGGATCGGCCTGGATCAGGCGCGTCAGAATGCCTTCGGTCACGACTTCGATGCGCGTGCGCGCCGACACCTTCGACTCGAAGCGGATGCGATAGCCGACCGTTTCACCGACGCGTTCGCCGCGCCGCGCCGCAATGAACTCGGCCGCCGCGCGCGCGGCAATGCGCCGCGGCTCGAGCATCAGGATCTTGCGCCCGGCCAGCCAAGGCGCGTCGAGCAAGGCCGGCGGCACCTGCGTCGTCTTGCCGGCACCCGGTGGCGCCTCGAGCACGAGGCGCGGATGCCCCTGCAGGCGCGCCAGCAGCTCGGGCAATACCTCGGATATTGGAAAAAGTGGATTTGTGCTCACATGCGCACCGATGTTACCTCTCCCCTTGTGGGAGAGGTCGACGCGCGTAGCGCGGCGGGAGAGGGGATGGCGCCGAAGGCGCCCGAGCGTTCCCTGTCTGTTTGCGTAATCGCGGTGCCTCACCCTCTCCCCAACCCCTCCCCATCGAGGGAGGGGCTTGAAGTCTATGCTACGTCAGTTGCAGACCAGACTGTTGATGTTCGCCAGCCGCGACCAGGTGCGCGTGCCCGAGCCGCTCGGGAAATCGGATGGCCCGGTGGGGCCTACGTACGAAAACACCATGGTGTTGCAGTCCGGGAAGCTGAAGTTGGCCGTACCCCAATTCGTGTTTGTGGTAGTGCCGCTGCCGGCGAATTTACCATTGGTTGGGTAGACCACCTGGACGTTGTTGGCGGTGCGGTCGCCGATATGAATCGTACCCTGGGCGTACAGCCAGAACGGCACGCCGAGTGAGTCGAACGTGTACCAGGCGGCCGTGAAGAAACGTTCGTTCTTCGACGCGTCGCCGTCGTAGATCTGCGTCAGCATGCCTTCGCCGCTTTGCAGCGGGTTGTACCAGTTCGTGCTCAGGTAGCCACTGATCGGCACGCCCTGATTCGCAGCGGCGTATTGGCTCTTGTTGTAATCCGGAAACGTGAAACTGATCGTATTGTCCAGCGACAGCACGAACGCCTTCGTGTAGTCGACCTGCGTCGCCTGGTCGTTGGCGTAATTTTCGAGCACATAGATGTCGCTGCTGTAGACGGCCGTGTTGACGGACGTCGTCGAGTAGATCGTATTCGGATCGTCGGCCATCCGCACCGGAGCCAAGGTGCTGTTGCCCTGCGCTATTCCGACAAACGGAAACGTCGGATACAACGTCGTGTTGCCTTCGTTGGCTGCGGGGCGGTCGATCTCGACGAGTACGGCCGCCTTGTTGTTCGAGCAGGCCACGCGCCAGACCGTGACGGTCACCGCTTCGGTGTAGTTGCATTCCTGGGCATTGCCGCCAGTGAAACACTGGCCCGGATCGCCGGGTAGATTCAGCGTCTGCTGCTGCGGCGCCGGGTCGCCGGTGCTTTGCGGAAACGTGCGGAACGGCAAACCATCGCTGAGGCAGCTCGGCGGGTAGGCGCGGAACGCATTGGCGTAAATCTCACTCGGCTGATTCGTTGCCGTCGCCGCGACAGCTTGGCGTTTGGCACCCGCCGAGGGCAGTGCCTGTGCCGATGCAAGCGCGGATTCACGCGCAGCCATGGCTGGACTGGCCGAAACGGCCCTGGACGCCGTACCTTCGGCGGCAAACGCGCTCGTCGCGCAGGCAAAAGCAATCGCGGCCAGCGCCGGACAGCGCCAATCAACAGCAATGGAAGACATCGTGGTACCTCTTTGAGAGGGAAACAGACGAGCTGAGCTTGACGCTCGCGCGGTTAACCAGTGGTGAATTCTCGCGCCGGAAATTGCGCCGGCCAGTTCGTTATATTGGCATAATGCGCGGCTCGAATCGGCAGAGAGAAGACGCACAACGTGCCCGCGCAGCTCGTCGACATCGGCGCCAACCTTAGCCACAGTTCGTTCCAGCACGATGTCGAAGCCGTGCTCGACCGCGCGCGCAACCATGGCGTGGCACGCATCGTCGTGACCGGAGCGGACGAGCGCGGCGTGCGTGATGCGCATGCGCTCGCGCTTGCCCATCCCGGATTCCTGTTCGCGACCGCCGGCGTGCATCCGCACCATGCCGCCGACTTCACCGGAGACACCGAGGCGCTGCTGCGCGAATACCACACCAAGCCCGACGTCGTCGCCGTAGGCGAAACCGGCCTGGATTATTTTCGCGACCTGTCGCCACGCGCGGCGCAGCTGTTCGCGTTCGAACGCCAGCTCGAACTGGCGGCCGGGTGCGGCAAGCCGCTGTTCCTGCACCAGCGCGATGCGCACGCGGATTTTCTCGCTTGCATGGACAACATGCGCGGCCGCATTGGCCGTGCCGTCGTGCACTGCTTCACCGGCACCAAGGACGAACTGTCCGACTATCTCGACCGCGACTTCTTCATCGGCATTACCGGCTGGATCTGCGACGAGCGCCGCGGCACG
>DASRTK010000395.1:0-2453 GCA_035655975.1 Rudaea sp. | reverse complement strand
GGCAATGAAGTCATTGTCGAAGCCGGCAAGCGCGTGACCGCGCGCCACGTGCGCGCGCTCCAGCACGCCAAGATCAAGAACCTCGAAGTGCCCGACGAGTACTTGATCGGCCGCATCATTGCGCATGACATCGTCGACAAGAAAACCGGCGAACTGCTGGCCGCGGCCAACAGCGAGATCGATCAGACCCATCTGGAAGCGTTCCGCAAGGCCGGCGTGGACCAGATCGGCACGCTGTTCGTCAACGATCTCGACCGTGGTCCGTACATCTCGAACACGCTGCGCATCGATCCGACCAAGACCCAGCTCGAAGCGCTGGTCGAAATCTATCGCATGATGCGTCCGGGCGAGCCGCCGACCAAGGAAGCCGCGCAGAACCTGTTCTTCAACCTGTTCTTCACGTTCGAACGCTACGACCTGTCGAGCGTCGGCCGCATGAAGTTCAACCGCCGCGTCGGCCGCAAGGAAATCACCGGCACCGGCGTGCTGTACGACTCCCAGTACTTCGGCATGCGCAATGACGAGGACTCCAAGAACCTCGTCAAGAAGCTTGGCGTGACCTCGGACATCCTCGACGTGCTCAAGGTGCTGATCGAGATCCGCAACGGCCGCGGCACGGTCGACGACATCGATCACCTGGGCAACCGCCGCGTGCGTTCGGTCGGCGAAATGGCCGAAAACGTCTTCCGCATTGGACTGGTGCGTGTCGAACGAGCTGTCAAAGAACGCTTGTCTCTTGCCGAGGCCGAAGGCCTCACCCCGCAGGACCTGATCAACGCCAAGCCGGTGGCCGCCGCGATCAAGGAATTCTTCGGCTCGTCGCAGCTGTCGCAGTTCATGGATCAGAACAACCCGCTCAGCGAAGTCACGCACAAGCGTCGTGTATCCGCGCTCGGACCGGGTGGTTTGACGCGCGAGCGCGCGGGCTTCGAAGTGCGCGACGTGCATCCGACCCATTACGGCCGAGTCTGCACGATCGAAACGCCGGAAGGTCCGAACATCGGCCTGATCAATTCGCTCGCGGTGTATGCGCGCACGAATTCGTACGGCTTCCTCGAGACGCCCTACCGCAAGGTCGTCAACGGCAAGGTGACCGACAAGGTCGAATTCCTGTCCGCGATCGAAGAGGGCGAGTTCGTCATCGCCCAGGCCAACTCGATCATGAACAAGGACGCGAGCTTCGCCGAAGACTTCGTCGCCTGCCGCTACAAGGGCGAATCCGAGTTGCGCACCTCTGCCGACATCCAGTACATGGACGTCTCGCCGATGCAGACGGTGTCGGTCGCCGCGGCGCTGGTGCCGTTCCTCGAGCATGACGATGCGAACCGCGCGCTGATGGGCGCGAACATGCAGCGCCAGGCCGTTCCTACCCTGCGCTCGCAGACACCGCTGGTCGGCACCGGCATCGAGCGCCCGGTGGCGCGCGATTCCGGCGTGACCGCCGTCGCCCGTCGTGGCGGCCAGATCGACCAGGTCGATGCCGGCCGTATCGTCGTGCGCGTGCATGAGAAAGAAGTCGGCGAGAACGATGCCGGCGTGGACATCTACACGTTGACCAAGTACACGCGTTCGAACCAGAACACCTGCATGAACCAGCGTCCGCTGGTCAATGTCGGCGACGTGGTTGCGAAGGGCGACGTGCTGGCAGACGGTCCGTCGACGGATCTGGGCGAGCTTGCGCTCGGTCAGAACATGCTGGTCGCGTTCATGCCGTGGAACGGCTACAACTTCGAGGACTCGATCCTGATCTCCGAGCGCGTCGTGCAGGAAGACCGCTATACGACGATCCACATCGAGGAACTGACCTGCGTCGCGCGCGACACGAAGCTCGGACCGGAAGAAATCACCGCCGATATCCCGAACGTCGGTGAACAGGCGCTCGCGCGCCTCGACGAATCAGGCGTGGTCTACATCGGCGCCGAGGTCAAGGCCGGCGATATCCTGGTCGGCAAGGTCACGCCGAAGGGCGAGAGCCAGCTGACGCCGGAAGAAAAGCTGCTGCGCGCGATCTTCGGCGAGAAGGCGTCCGACGTGAAGGATTCGTCCTTGCGCGTCCCGCCGGGCATGGATGGCACCGTCATCGACGTCACCGTGTTCACGCGCGACGGCATCGAGAAGGACAAGCGCGCCCTGCAGATCGAGCAGATGGAGATCAAGCGCATCAAGAAGGACTTCGACGACCAGTTCCGCATTCTCGAAGGCGCGATCTACCAGCGCCTGCGCGGGCAGCTGATCGGCGCGGTCGCGAACGGCGGCCCGGCCGGTCTGAAGAAGGGCACGACGCTGACTGCCGAATACCTCGACAGCCTGAAGAAGGACGAGTGGTTCGCGCTGCGCATGAAGGAAGAGGAGACGGCGGAACTGCTGGAACGCGCGCAGACCCAGGTCGCCGAGCACAAGGCCGAGTTCGACAAGCGCTTCAAGGACAAGCAGGCCAAGATCACCGCCGGCGA
>DASRTK010000394.1:0-3039 GCA_035655975.1 Rudaea sp. | reverse complement strand
GCCGCGAAACCCGAGGACCTGACCGTCGCATACCGTGATCTGGAAGATGGAGCGGAACTGGACTATGCCAGCCACTCGCCCGCGATGATCGTGGCAATTCATCGCTGGTTCGACGCGCAACTCGCCGATCACGGCGCTGATGCCACGGCCCATTAGCAACGCGGATGACCACGATAGTGTCGCAGGCGACCATTCGCCGGCCGATTGCCGAAGTCTTCGACTATGTCACGACTCCTGCGCACTGGCTGGTCTGGCATCCGTCGTCCCTGGGCCTGCACGGCGCAAGCAATCATTCGCTGCAGATCGGCGAGGAAGTCACCGAGGAATTCCGCGTGGCCGGCCGCAGGGGTTCGGTCACGTGGAAAGTCATCGCGCGCGACGCGCCGAACCGCTGGACGATCGCCGGTATCGTTGCCGCAGGCGGCAAGGGAACGATCACTTATTCGCTGACCGCCACAGCGGACGGCACGGCGTTTCGACGCGAATTCGACTATGCAATGCCGAACTGGTTCGCCGCATTGCTCGATCGGTTGCTTATCCGGAGGCGGATCGAAGCCGAGTCGGCGCTCGCAGTGAGCCGCCTCAAACAGGCGCTCGAGACATGAGATGGGTGCTCGCCACAGGTTTGTTACCGTTACTGCTCGCCGGTTGCACAGTGACGCAGGTCGGCAGTGTCATGCATCCCACAGTGTCCGGCGGAATCGTCGTGCGCCGGACGGACGGAACCGAACTGCGCTGGACGCCCGACCGCTGCTCATCCGGTGACATCGCCCTCTTTGTTGGTTTCGATTTCCTTTCGGCGCATGACGAGGGCCAACTGCGCGTCGTGCTCGAGCCGATCGACGGACCAGCGGTCCGCTGGACCTACGATGCTGCGGCCGCGCAGAACCCCATCGTGCTGCATCGCGCCGACTGTGCGAGACTCGATGTCGACGTGCATGCGACCGACTGGCATGTCAACGACGTGCGTGATTTTTCCGGCTACGTCGACCTTCAATGCGCGTTGCCCGACGGCCTTCGCGTCGAAGGACGCATAGCCGTCGACCACTGCCACTGACCGAACAGGACATCATGGACATCGAGAACGCGGCGCTCGAGAATCGCGCCCTGATCGAAGGTTTCTACCGCTCGTTCCAGCAGCGCGATGGCGCAGCGATGGCGGCCTGCTATCACGGCAATGCGCACTTTCGCGACCCGGTCTTCGAACTCCAGGGCGCTCGCGTCGGCGCGATGTGGAAAATGCTGACCTCGCGTGGCGCCGACCTGCGCGTGGAGTTCGCCAACGTATCGGCTGATTCGGCCGGAGGCAGCGCCGATTGGCAGGCTTGGTACAAGTTCAGCGCGACGGGTCGTCCAGTGCACAACATCATCAGCGCGCGCTTCCGGTTTGCCGAAGGGCTGATCATCGAACATGTCGACACGTTCGACTTCTGGCGCTGGTCGCGCCAGGCGCTGGGTCCGATCGGGATGCTCCTGGGCTGGTCGCCGATGGTCCGCGGCAAAGTCCGCTTTCAGGCAGCCCGCGCGCTCGACCAATACATGTCCACGCATTGAGCGCGGTGCACACCGCATCGTCGTTCGCCGCTATTGGCGGGAATGGCACGCGCAGAGTACCCTGCTGCGACGATGAATTCCCTGCCGGACAATTCCGCCGGGCCGCCCGGCGGCCGCCCCGTGTTGTCGCCCAGCGCGCTCGTGCGCATGGCGCGCGACCTGCTCGAGGACGCTTTTTCGCTGATCTGGATCGAGGCCGAGATCTCCAACTTCTCGCGCCCGGCGTCCGGGCATCTGTACTTCAATCTCAAGGACGCGCAAGCGCAAGTGCGTTGCGCGATGTTCCGGCCGAAGAGCCAGTACCTGCGCTTCAAGCCGGCGGACGGCGTGCGCGTGCTTGCACGCGCACGCGTCAGCCTTTACGAGGCGCGCGGCGAGTTCCAGCTCATCGTCGAACATATGGAAGAAGCCGGCGAAGGCGCTTTGCTGCGGGCTTTCGAACAGCTCAAGGCGCGCCTCGCCGCCGAAGGTCTGTTCGACGCAGCGCGCAAGCGGGCGCTCCCCGCCTTGCCGCGGCGCATTGGCGTCCTCACGTCGCCGAGCGGCGCCGCGATCCGTGATGTGGTCAGCGTCATCTCGCGACGGTTTCCGCTTGCGGAGATCGACGTCATGCCCGTGCCGGTGCAGGGAAAGGAGGCGCCGCCGGCAATCGCCAGGATGATTGCAGCCGCATCGAAGGCAGGACGCCACGACGTCCTGCTGCTGACGCGCGGCGGCGGATCGATCGAAGACTTGTGGGCATTCAACGACGAAGCCGTGGCGCGTGCCATTTACGCCTGCAGGATTCCGGTAGTTTCGGCGGTCGGGCACGAAATCGACTTCACGATTGCCGATTTCGCCGCCGACCTGCGCGCGCCGACGCCCTCGGCCGCAGCCGAGGTTCTGGTTCCCAACGCCGCCGAATTCCTGCGTCGGATCGAGCGCGACCGCGCCCAGCTGACCTTGTGCATGCGCCGGGCGCTGCGCTCGTTGTCGCAGCGCACCGACCGCGCGCAGGCACGATTGCGCTCGTTGCATCCGCGTGTGCGTCTGCGCGTCGGGCGCGAACGCCTCGGTGGTTTGCGCACGCGCCTGCGCATGCTTCATCCACGCGCGCAACTGCGCCTGAAGGCCGAGCGCCTGCGCGCGCTGTCGGACCGCATGCGGCGCGCGGCCTATTCACGCCTGCGTGAATCGCGCCTGCGAGTCAACGAACTGGCGCGCGCACTCAATGCAGTCAGCCCGCTGGCAACGCTGGAGCGCGGCTATGCGATCCTCAGCGATCCTGCCGGCTCGGCAGTGATCCGATCGGTGCAGCAAGCAGCGCCCGGTGCGCGCCTGCAGGCGCGCGTCGCGGACGGTCGATTCATCGTGCGCGTCGAACCTGACTCATGAACTGAAATTGAAACTCCAACGCACTCGTAGAATATAAGACAAGCGAGAGAACCAGCACATGCCAAGACGCCACCACGAAGGCCACCTGACCCATCGCATCGGCTGGCTGCG
>DASRTK010000393.1:0-2541 GCA_035655975.1 Rudaea sp. | reverse complement strand
GCGCGGCCGTCGACCTGGCGGCGAGCAAGGCTGGCTGGGGAAACGCATTGCCGGCGCGCAGCGGGCGCGGCATCGCCGCGCAAGTCGCGTTCGGAAGTTTCATTGCGACCGTCATCGAAGTGGCGGTAGACGATTACGGCGAAGTGCACCTGCAAAAGGTCGTGTCGGCCGTGGATACCGGCATCCTCGTGAATCCGGACACGGTAGTCGCGCAGCTGCAGGGCGGGCTTATCTTCGGCCTTACTGCGGCATTTTACGGTGAGATCACGATCGACAAGGGGCGCGTGCAGCAGAGCAATTTCCACGATTACAGGATGCTGCGCATCGACCAGGTACCGCATATCGAAGTGCACTTGATTGAAAGCGGCGAGGCGCCTGGTGGCATCGGCGAGACCGGCACTACCGCGGCGCCGCCAGCGCTCGGCAATGCAATCTTCGCTGCGACAGGTGTTCGGCTGCGCCGGATGCCGATCGACCGCGCCGCGCTGGCCACGAGGAAATCCACATGAATGCGCACTACTGGTTGAAACGCGCTGGTCTCGCCTTCGCGGCCATCGCTGTGATCGGCCTGATCGTGCTCGGCTGGTATGCGACGCGCCCCGGACCGTTGGCATTCGCCGCGGGGAAGAGCGTAGCGCTCGACGCCTTCAGCGGTCACCCGACTGGCGTGCCGGCGGACTTCAGCGAAAAAGACAACGTTGCGCGCGGACGCTACCTTGCCCAGGCAGCCGATTGCGAGTCCTGCCACACGGTGAACGAGTCCCAACCGTTTGCTGGTGGACTCGCGTTCAAGACTCCGTTCGGTACGCTGTATTCGCCGAACATCACGCCCGACAAGGAAACTGGCATCGGCGCGTGGAGTGACGCGGATTTCCTCAAAGCCGTGCACGAAGGAGTCGATCGGGAAGGCGAACGACTTTATCCGGCTTTCCCATACGCCGCGTACACCTATCTCGCAGATGACGACGTGCTGGCGATCAAGGCGTACCTGTTTTCTCTAACGCCAGTCAAGAACGCACCACCCGAAGCTGATCTGCGCTTTCCGTACAATCAGCGCTGGCTCATGGCGTTCTGGTCGGGCCTGTTCAATCCGAAACAGCGCTTTCAGCCAGTGGTCGATCGCAGTCCAGAGTGGAATCGCGGCGCGTACCTTGCCGAGGCGTTGGCGCATTGCGGAGACTGCCACACACCGAGAAACCTGCTGCAGGCGCTCGACAACAAGAACAAATTCGCAGGTGCGGTTGCCGACGGTTGGCGCGCGTACAACATCACAGCGGATTCGGCGACCGGCGTCGGCGCGTGGAGCGAAGCCGAACTGGCCGAGTATTTGTCGACCGGGCATGCGAATGGTCGTGGGACTGCATCGGGACCCATGGCGCAGGCCGTGGATTTCAGCTTCGAGAAGATGACACCGGGAGATATCCGCGCCATCGTGACATACCTGCGCAGCGTGCCCGCGATCGCCGCATCGGATCTGCCCGCGTCGAAAGACGAACCCGCGCCCGTCGACCCGAAGCAGGGTCTCGCCTCAGGAATCGATCCGCGCGGCACGCAGGTCTTCGAAGGCGCCTGCGCCAGTTGCCATGCATGGACCGGCGTCAGCCTGCTCGATTCGCGCGCGACGTTGACCGGAAGCCGCGCGGTGAACGATCCCACCGCGATCAACGTTGCCCAGATCGTGCTTTCCGGTTCCAAGTGGCAGCCAGCAGACAGCACGCTTTCGATGCCGGCGTTCGGAGCCGCTTACAATGACCGCGAGATTGCCGCAGTCGCCAATTACGTTACGGCGCGCTTCGGCACCAAGCCATCGTCGATTACTGCCGAGGATGTGCGGAAGCTTCGGGCCGTAGAGTAGACCGGCGTCCACATCGCCGCCAAAACGGGGCGGCCGCCGCCTTTGGCCCCAACGAAGCTGCCACCACGAGGTGTTACAGGCCATGCGCTGGCTCACTCACGCTCGTCGGATCTGCGCTGCGGGATGGCAACGCCAACCAATGCTGGGATCAAGGCAAGTAACGACCAAGACGATAGCAATGGAACAAAAGCGATGGGAGCGTTGTCGACGACGAGCTGTGCTTGTATCTCCGTCTGGCAGGTGCGTGGCTGCGGTGCTGTAATTTGGCTTAATTTGGTGGAGCGGAAGGGGATCGAACCCTCGACCTCTGCATTGCGAACGCAGCGCTCTCCCAGCTGAGCTACCGCCCCACGCGAAAACAGTGCCGGTCTGGTCCGGCACGGGGCGCGCATGATACCGCGTGTGGTGCAGCGCGCCAAGTCCGCGGCACGCCTGCCGCTCAATCGGCCAGCAGGCGGCTACGCAGTGCGGGGTAGGCCGCTGCCATCGGTTCGGCAAGTGCGGGACGCGCCAGAAGTGCGGCCAGCGGCTCGGGAACGTCGACCGGCCGCCCGATCAACGGCTCGATGACGCTGTCGAACTTCGCCGGATGCGCCGTGGCAACCACAGCCCAGTCACCGCCCTGACCGGCTGAGCGCAGGCGTTCGAGCACGTGAAGCGCAGTCGCAGTATGCGGGCAGAAGATG
>DASRTK010000392.1:0-5011 GCA_035655975.1 Rudaea sp. | reverse complement strand
CTCTTGCGCATTTCGTCTTCGATATTGACGCGAATGACTTCTTTGGCCAGCTCTGCCATTTGTATAAATCTTCCGAAATTATGTGCTGCGGGCGAGGTCCCGGCGCGGTCCGCCAAAAGACCGGTAATTCTACCATATTGCGGCATCCGGCAACGCCCTAAAAAACGATATTTTCTCTTGACTTAGCGCGATTTTTTTCGGCAGGCCGGCAGCCCCTGAGGGACCCGCTGCCGGGCCGGACCCGGCAGGGCCGCGGGAGCTGTGTATTTTGCGCCTTTTGAGCGTTTGTATACCGCCTACGCAATCAATGCGGCTTGCGGTATACCCAGTAGCGCGAAGCGACGAAGTTCACGCCGAGCCCGGCCACCGAACCGGCCGCCACGGCCAGTACCAGCCACTGCCGGTCGATGTTGAACCACAGAACGAGCGCCGAATACGCGGCGAAGTTGCAGGCGAAACCGGCGCTCATGGCCATGACGTAGCGCGCCCATTCCCAGTGCAACGGATGGCGGCGTGGACCCCGGAACGTATAGCGGCGATTGAACAACCATGTTGCCGTGGCCGCGCAGAGAAAGGAAATGATGCGACCGGTGAAGCGGTCCCACGCCAGTCCCGAAACCAGCAGTTGCAGCACGCCGGCATCGACGATGAAGCCGATGACTCCGCCGACGCAGAACAGGATGAACTGGCGTCTCTTCCTCACGCGCCGCGCGCCGGCAGCGGTACGACACCGGGCGTCGCGATGGTCACGCGCCCGTCCCGAACATCGCCCGCATCTTCGCGGCATCAGGCCGTTCGATGACGCCACGTTCGGTAACGATCGCGTCGATCAACGCGGCAGGCGTCACATCGAACACGGGATTCCAGGCAACGGCGCCGTCGACGACCGTGCGCTTGCCGCCGATCGAGTGCAGTTCGGCCGCGTCGCGCAGTTCGATGTGGATGCCGGCTCCGTCTGCCGTTTGCATGTCGACTGTCGACGCCGGCGCGACGACCATGAACTTCACGCCGTGATGACGCGCCGCGATCGCCAGCTGGTACGTGCCGATCTTGTTCGCCGTGTCGCCGTTCGCAACGATGCGGTCGGCGCCGACGACGACCCATTGGATCGTGCCGGATTTCATCAGGTGCGAAGCGGCCGAATCGGCGATCAGCGTCGCTGGAATTTCGTCGCGCGAGAGTTCCCACATCGTCAAGCGCGCGCCCTGCAGCCACGGCCGGGTCTCCCCGGCATACACCCGCGCGATCTTGCCCGCGGCGAAACCGGCGCGAATCACACCGAGCGCAGTACCGAACCCGGCCGTCGCGAGCGAGCCCGTGTTGCAATGGGTCAGGACGCCAACGTTGTCGCCGAGCAACGCGGCGCCGAGCTGGCCCATGTGCCGGTTCGCGGCCAGGTCTTCGGTCTGGATCTTGTGCGCCGCAGCGGTCAGCGCGCTCACGGGATCAGCAGGATTTGCTGCAACCACGGCGCGCATCCGTCGAAGCGCCCAGGCCAGATTCACGGCGGTTGGCCGCGCTGCATTCAGATGGCGTAGCACGGGTTCCAACGTGGCCTCGGTAACCGCGCCGCCGGCCGCAGTCAGGCGACGCGCTTCCAGCACCACGCCCCAGGCCGCGGCAATTCCGATCGCCGGCGCTCCGCGTACGACAAGGTCCGTGATCGCCGCCGCCACGGCATTGGCATCGCGGCAGTCCAGATAAACCTCCTCGAATGGCAAGCGGCGCTGATCCAGGAGGCGCAGTTCGCCATCTCGCCAGGTGACGGCGCGGATCGTGTCGTGGCGGTCGAGATCGTTCATGTCGGCCAGGCGCGAAAAGCTTGTGCTTGAGGATACCGCATGACGTGCAAGAAGGCTTTGCGTCACATGTCCCTTGACGCGCATAGTTTGCTAGCATCGGGTCATGGCTACCGCCCGCAAACGATCTGCTCCCGCGAAACGCAGCACTCGGATCGCAGCCAAGCCGACGCCCGACGCCGAATTCCTCGCGCTGCTGCGCAAGCAGTGCCTCAGCGCGGCCAGCGTCGGCGCGCTCACTGCCGCTGGCGAACTGATCCCCGGCTTGTCGCGCGTGCTCGGCCTGGTTTTCGGCGAGTTGCTCGATGCGAAGTTCCTCGCCAACATCCAGCGCCACCTGATCGAGAAAACGTTCGCCATATACGGGCTTGAACTGCCCAAGCCGGTGCATGAGGTTCTGGTCGGCCGCGTGCAGATGATCGGCACGAGTGCCAGCGTCGCCAGCGACGCCATCATGCGCGCGCTGCTCAAGCGCAGCGTCGGTCAATTCGGAACCTACGTCGCGGTGCGCGTCGTGCCGCTGACGTCGATCGCATCGTCCGCGTTTGCCAACGCGATGGTGACTTATGCCGTCGGCAAGCGCGCGCAGGCCGTCGCAAAACTCCGCGATGCGCCGATCACCGGCATGCCCGACGCGCTGCGCGCATTCAGCGGCGTCGACGAGCGCCGCGTGCTCGACTGGACCGTCGAAGCAATGAAGTCGTCGTTCGCGCTCGTCAGCGGCACGCTGCGTGGACTCGTCACGCGCAAGCCGGCGGCGAAGACCAAGAAGCGCCGGCCCGCAGCGAAATAGCGCGTCCCGCTCCAGTCAGGGCAGAGGATCGAAGCCATCCTGGAAAATGATCTCGGCCACCTCGAACGCACCGGCATCGCAATACGGACCGTTCGGTCGAGGCACAAGGCGCTGATCGATGTCGATCGGCAGACTATTGGCATCCACACACCCGGTTACATTGCCTCCGTCAATTGCGGCGTTTCCGGGCAACAGTGCGTGAGTCCTCGTCGGCCCGCCGTTGTCCTGCAGTGAGCCCAGCGGAAGCGCGGCGACGGCGTACTGGCCGGCGATGGTGCAGTTCGCCAAGTCGATGTCGCTCAAATAGTTGTAGCCCAGAGAAGTGATTGTTCCCGCACATTGATCAGGAACGTTGGTCGGACGCGGAACACCCGGAACGATGTGAGTGTTTGCTGCGAGGATGCTGTTGGCAAAATACAGCGTGCCTCCCCCGATGAACAAGCCGCCTCCCTTGCCGTCCGCCTTGAGTTCATCGCCGTTGGCGCCGTTTCTCGTGATCGTCACGTTGTACAACCCGATGGGTCCGAATTCGGAAAACAAACCACCGCCATCGCCGAAAGCCCCGTTGGAGGAGATCGTGGTGTTCACGACCTTGAACTGCGTCGCGCCGTTGTTGTGACTGAAAATGCCGCCCCCAAACGCGGCACTGTTGCTGCTGATCGTGGTGTTCCGGATGCTCACGGCACTGGCGCTGTTGATGGCGATGCCGCCGCCGCGTCCGTCGAATTCGGATGCCGCATTGCCGCTGATCGTGCTCGAAAAGATCGCCAGCATTCCGGTGCCGTAAATTCCGCCGCCATTGGCGGTTGTTCCGCTGCTGATATTGCTGGAAACAACACTGTTGGTCAGGGTGAGCTTGACCCCGTTGTAGATACCGCCGCCCTTGCCGTTCGTGCCGTTGACCGTATTCGCCGTGACGATGCAGTTGTCCAATAGGAGAGTAGCTGCGTTGTATATGCCGCCGCCGGACGTGGTCGAATAGCCGTGCTGGATCGTGATCCCCGACATCGTGACGGAAACAGCGCCATACACGCAGGTGCCTCCGGAAGACACGCCCCGGACGCACCTGGATATCGTGAACACGCGGTCCGCCAAGGCGCCGCCGTTGCCGTCGATGATCGTCGTCGGACCCGCACCGATGATCGTCACGCTGTCGAGTACATCGAGGCCGCCGTTCAGCGAAAACTCGTCCGTGCCGACCCGGGTCAACAGATAAGTAACATCGGCCTGCAGAACGATCTTGTCGGCACCGTCATTGAAATTGGACTCCTGGATCGCACCGCGCAGCGTGCACACGCCGTTTCCCGCCACGGTCTCGCAGACGCCGTCGCCTGGATCGACGTCGGGAATGTCGTCGGGACTGTTGACCGTGAAAGTCAGCGGTGCTGCGTTCGCCGCCGCAGAGAGCGCGCATGCGCAAACCATGACCAGCAGCGCGAGCCCCGCGCGCTGACCCAAACCACGAACGCACCCCATGAGTCGCAGCATAGTGCCCCCAGATCAGCGACCGACAAATACCAGACGCAAATCGCCCCTTTTCGGCGCCTGACGCGCAGGCCACCCAGCCTGCCCTGAAACAGGCAATCCCGGCCCCGGAGCGATCCCTCGCATCGAGTAACTCCGTGCTGCGCCGTTTTGCGACATTCACGGTGTCGAACAGCGGAGGTCATCATGGCCCGTTCAGCAGGAGCTTCACGCCGCGCATACATTTTGCATAGCAATATTGCGGAGTTACGGGATTGTGCTGGCACATACCGTGAACCGGGAATTTTTCGCGTCCCTGGGGAGGAACAGATGGATCAGGATTGGTTCGATCGCCGCAGGGTGCGGCCCGTGCAACTGGCTGACTGGAAACGCAAGATCAACGCGGAGCAAGCCGACACGCTGCGTTCGCTCGAGCTCGTGGGATGGTCGCTGAAGTTCGTCCGCACCGAAGGTGAAGGCACGCCACTGGCGGCCGTCTACAACCCCGACAACCACTCGCTTGGGGTCATCGAGCCCGATGGCCGCCTGGTAGAAAAACCCAAGCTGCGCTTTCGCGACTGACCAAACGGGCGAGACTTACTCGCCGCATCAGGAATCGGTGAGGTTGCACCGCCGCGGTGCCACGCGCGCCACCGACGCGCACGCGATCCCAAGTTTAGGAAAAATTTAGGCGCTGCTTACGTACCGATCGGGAAACTGCATCGATCACGATTCGATCGATACGGTCCCTGCGATGGCTTGGGCGGCGCCCCGAAAATCCACGAGCACGACGCGCATCCCGAACGCGCAGCAGGCGTACATCGGCGTCGCATTGCTCGGCTTGCTCGCGCTGCGCATCTGGCTCGCGTTCACGCTGCGCGTCAACTCCGACGAACCGCAGCACCTGCACACGATCTGGTGCTGGACGCAGGGCATCCTCCCCTATCGCGACGTG
>DASRTK010000391.1:0-1953 GCA_035655975.1 Rudaea sp. | reverse complement strand
GCTCACGACCAGATTGCTGTTGCCGAGCAGGGTGGTCGCCCGCTCCGAACCGACATCGGCACCGGACGCTGCCGTGTTGCCGCCAATCAGGGTGCTTTGCAGTTCGAACTGGTCGGGCCGGCCGCGCAGCAGGATGCCGCCGCCGGCTGGCGCGGTATTCGCCGTGATCGTGCTGTTGCTGATCGTCCCGCCATAGAACACGCGCAGATCGAGTCCGCCGCCGGAGCGTGTTTTCGCCGTGTTGCCGGAAACTGTGCTGTTGGCGATGTCGATCACGCCGTTGAACGCGGACACACCGCCGCCAAACCCGTACGAATAGTTGTTGTCGATCGTCGACGATCGGATCAAGCCGCCAAGGTTCGTGAAGATGCCGCCGCCGATGTCGTAACTTTGCTGGCCATCGCTGAGATCGTGCGCGGCGCGGTTGCCGCTGATCGTGCTGTCGACGATATTGACGTAGGCGGTATACGCGCCACCGCCGAATGCCGCGGTGCCGGTGTTCGGGTTCTGGCCGAGAGCGACCGCGCCGGAAAGTGTACTCGTATACATCGTCACGGTGTAGGCGAAGATGCCGCCCCCGTAAACGCCTTCCGCGGTCGCCCGGCAGTCGCGCACGACGCTGTGATCGAGCACCAGGTAGCCGGCCGAGACGATGCAGCCGCCGCCGGTGATGTGGTAGCCGCTGACGCTGGCCGCGCCGTTGCGCACGGTCAGCGCTGTCACGGTCAGCGTTCCATAGCCCGGATGCACCAGCACGCGGTCGCTGCCCGCTCCGTCGATCGCCAGCGCGTTCGCGCCGGGGCCGACGAGCGCGACATCGTTCAACAACAGCGGAATGGCGCCCTGCGTCAGCGTGATGCTGCTGCAGGTCAGGGCGCTCAGGTCGATCGTGTCGCCCTCTCCGGCTGCGTCGACTACCGTGCGCAACGTGCCGACGCTGCCGTCGTCGGCACAGCTCGTGACCGGCAGCAGCGCCGCTGGCGACGCGGCGGTTTTCGGAACGGGCGGCATGAGCGTTCGCAGTTGCTTGCGCAATGCGATCGCGCCATCGTGCTGGGGCAATGCTGAAAACCTTGCCGCCGCCCCGTGCGCCGCGCCGGCGCCAAGCGCCAGGGCAATCCCCATCGACAACGGCGCGAAGCGCCGCGCTCGTGCTGCTCCCATGCCCACTCCCCGCCCGGAATCCCGACTGCCGCAATACTGATTCGACTCTAGCATTCCCGGTCCGCTCTTGCCCATCGCGGGTTCGAAGCGGACAGGCGAGCGGCAAGACAGTACCCTTGCGGGCGAAACGCGAAAGGAAATCCAATCATGCTGAACTACCTCGCCCCGATCCTGCTGCTGCTCGGTTCCAACGTCTTCATGACGTTCGCCTGGTACGGACACCTGAAGTACACCGACCGGCCGCTGTGGCTCGTGATCATCGTGAGCTGGGGTATCGCGCTGTTCGAATACTGCCTGCAGGTGCCGGGCAACCGCATCGGCTATCGCGTCTACGACCCGGCGCAGCTGAAGTCGATGCAGGAGATCATCACGCTGCTGGTGTTCGTCGTGTTCTCGACGAGTTACCTCGGCGCGGCGATCAAGTGGAACCACCTCGTCGGCTTCGCCCTCATCGTGGCTGCGGCGTTCTTCATCTTTCTCGACTAGCGATCCGTAGCGCGCACTGGGCGCACTTCAGCTGCTGAGCAATACGCGCACGACGCCGATAAAGCTGGCGACGACAAGCAGGATGATCGGCGCGCTGCTCAGCAGGAATCCGAGGCTGCGAGAGCGCGGATCACGCACATAGGCACGGTAATAGACCATGCGTCCGACGAGGTAGACCGCGCCGAGCGCCGCGACCCATTGCGCAGGCCAGTAGGCCGCGGCGATGAACAACGACGGCAGGAACAGGATCATCTGCTCGATCGTGTTCTGCTGCACGCGGAAGTATCGTTCGAAATTCGCGTT
>DASRTK010000390.1:0-4644 GCA_035655975.1 Rudaea sp. | reverse complement strand
TGGAGACGCTGGCCGGCGAACAGATCGGCAACTTCAGCCGCGTGGATTTTTATACTTCGCACGAGGCGCTGCTGCTGCACTACGAGCAGGCGCAGACACGCCAGGTCCCGCGCCACTGGGGCTGGTTCAACCTGTCGACGCATTTCCCATGGATCGGCATGCGCACGGCGGCTCTCGACGGCGCGCACGTCGAATATTGCCGCGGCATCCGTAATCCGATCGGACTGAAGGTCGGACCCGGCGTAAAACCTGATCTGCTGCTGCGCCTGATCAGCGCGCTTAATCCGGACAACGAGCCGGGCCGATTGACGCTCATCCATCGTATGGGTGCAGCGAAGATCGAGTCCGAACTGCCGCCGCTGCTCGATGCGGTGAAGAACGACGGCCGGCGCGTGCTGTGGTGCTGCGATCCGATGCACGGCAACGGCGAAACGCTCGGCAATGGCGTGAAGACGAGGCGCTTCGAGAACATCCGCGGCGAACTCGATCTGGCATTCGATATCCACGCCGCGCGCGGCACGCGCCTGGGCGGCGTGCACCTCGAGCTGACCGGCGAGAACGTCACCGAATGCCTCGGCGGGGCGCGTGACCTGACCGAAACCGATCTGACGCGCGCGTACAAGTCGACCGTTGACCCACGTTTGAACTACGAGCAATCGCTCGAAATGGCCATGTTGATCGTGCGCAAGCGCGGTAACAGTTCAGTGGCTCCGGCGCAATCCTGAACGCGCTGTCGAAGTGCAAGCGCTGCTGATTTCGTTCGTCGCCGTCGCGTTTGCGGAGATCGGCGACAAGACCCAGTTGCTGGCGCTGGTCTTGGCTGCGCGTTATCGCCGGCCATGGCCGATCTGCGCCGGCATTCTCGTTGCCACTTTGCTCAATCATGCGCTCGCGGGCGAGGCCGGCGTCTTGCTCGCACAATTGATGTCGCCCCAAGTGTTGCGCTGGCTGCTTGGCTTGAGTTTTCTCTCTGTCGCCGTGTGGGCGCTGTTCCCGGACAAGATTGATACGGCGGAAACGCAACGCGCAAGCCACTACGGCGTCTTCGTTGCCACCGCCATTGGATTTTTTCTTGCCGAAATGGGCGATCGCACGCAGGTCGCAACAGCGATGCTCGCTGCCCAATACCAGCCGCTGTGGGCCGTCGTCGCCGGAACGACGCTGGGTATGCTCGCAGCAAATGTTCCGGTCGTGTTCCTCGGAGCGCGCTTTGCGCACCGCCTGCCAATGCGTGTCACGCGCCTGGTTGCAGCGGCGCTGTTCGCCGCAATCGGTGTCTTTATCCTGCTGCGCGGTTGACCAGGCGCCGAGCTCACGGCGATTCGACCGATCGGAGGAACCGCGGTGGCCGGCGCGCATGCGTGGCTTGCTCGAACGCATAGGCGAAACCGATCAGCTTTGGCTCGCTCCAGGCACCGGCGAAGAAGCTGAGCCCTACCGGCAACCCGTGCACGAAGCCGGCAGGCACAGTGATGTCCGGATACCCTGCGACCGCGGCGGGACTGGTGCTGCCGCCGCCGTACGACGGATCGCCATTCACCCAGTCGGTGAGCGGCGCGGGACCGGCGCTCGGCGCAATCAGCGCATCGAGTTTGTGTCGTTTCAAAGCCGCGTCGATGCCGAGTGGGCCGGACAGCTTCTTGGACCGTGACAGCGCGGCACGGTATGTCTTGTCGGTCAAAGGACCGCGCGCCTGGGATTTCGTGAACAGTTCCTGGCCGAACCACGGCATCTCGCGCGAGCTCTCGCGTTCGTTGAATGCGATGAGTTCCTTCAGCGAGCGCGGCGCGTTCGCAGAAGCAGGCAGGGCGCCCAGATAGGCGTCGAGATCATGCTTGAATTCGTACTCGAGCACAGTCAGCTCGGCCTCGTCGTACTTGCCCATGTTTGGCAACTCCACCGGGTCGACGACGATCGCACCCGCTGCCTTCAATGCGGCAATGTTCTGGGCGAGCAGTGCGTCGACATCGGGATTGAATCCCGCAAACTTTCGCACGACGCCGATTCGCGCGCCTTTCAAGGCGTTCGCGTCGAGGTAGCGCGCGAAGTTGCTGTGATGCGCGTTGCCCGTTGCGCTAAGGGCGTCTCGCCCGTCGGCGCCGGCGATCGCGTCGAGCAGCGCGACCGCATCGGCAACGCTGCGCGCCATCGGTCCGGCCGTGTCCTGGCTGTGTGCGATCGGCACGATACCAGCCCGGCTGACCAGACCGAGGGTCGGCTTGATGCCGACGAGGGCGTTCATCGAAGCCGGGCAGATGATCGACCCGTCGGTTTCGCTGCCGATTCCGGCCGCCGCGAAACTTGCTGCGATCGCTGAGCCCGTTCCCGAACTCGATCCGCACGGATTGCGATTCATTGCATACGGATTCCTGGTCTGCCCACCACGCCCGCTCCAGCCGCTGCTCGCATGCGTCGAACGGAAATTCGCCCATTCGCTTAGGTTGGTCTTGCCGAGTATCACGGCGCCAGCCTTGCGCAAGTTTGCAGCGATCGTAGAATCCTGCGCCGCGATCGAATCGGCCAGCGCGAATGACCCGGCCGTCGTATGCATGCGGTCGGCCGTATCGATATTGTCCTTGATCAGTACCGGAATGCCGTGCAGCGGTCCGCGCACTTTTCCACTTTTTCGCTCCGTGTCGAGCTGGTCGGCGATGTGTAGCGCATCCGGATTGAGCTCGATCACGGCGTTGATCGCCGGACCCGCCTTGTCGATCGCCGCGATGCGGTCGAGGTAGGCCTGGACCAAGGCGTGAGAAGTCAGCGCGCCGCTCTGCAGCTTCACTTCGAGCCCGGCAATGGTCGCCTCTTCCAAAGCGGAAGTTGCGGACGCGCTTTCCGGTGCGGAGTCCGCGGCTAGCGGAATACACGGCGCGAAAGCAATCAGGAACAGGCCACTGCGGAACGAGCGGACAGGCCATGGCATGCGATTCCCCTGGTTCGAAAGCCGGGAGACGATGATAGCGCCGGAAATTGCTCCTGCAATTCATACGGGCCATCCATGGCCATAAAAAAAGAGCGCGCCGCGGCACGCTCTCTTATCGAGGGTTCCGTACTTTTCTACGCAGCCTGGCGCGACGCCTTCTTGCGATCGTTCTCGGTCAGGTGCTTCTTGCGCAGTCGGATGCCCTTCGGCGTGACTTCCACGAGCTCATCGTCCTCAATGAACTCGAGCGCCTGCTCGAGCGACATGCGGATTGGCGGCGTGAGCTGGACGTTGTCGTCCTTGCCGGCGGCGCGAATGTTCGTCAGCTGCTTGGCGCGCAGCGCGTTGACGGTCAGGTCGTTGTCCTTGGCGTGGATGCCGACAAGCTGGCCTTCGTAGATCTCGACGCCTTCGCCGATCAGCAGGCGGCCGCGCTCCTGCAGGCTGACCAGCGCGTACGCCGGCGCCACGCCCATGCCGTTCGAGATCATGACGCCGTTCTGGCGCTTGGCGATCGCGCCTTCGGCGACCGGACCGTAATGGTCGAACACGTGGAACAGCAGCCCGGTGCCGGCCGTGACGGTGCGGAATTCGGTCTGGAAGCCGATCAGTCCGCGCGCGGGGATGAGGTATTCGAGACGGACGCGCCCCTTGCCGTCGGGCTCCATGTTCTTGAGCTGGCCCTTGCGCGAACCCAGGCGCTCCATGACGCCGCCCTGGAACTGTTCCTCCATGTCGACGACGAGCTGTTCCCACGGCTCGTGTGTCACGCCGTCGATTTCCTTGATGATCACCTCGGGGCGGGACACGGCGAGTTCGTAGCCTTCGCGGCGCATCGTTTCGATCAACACCGACAAGTGCAGTTCGCCACGGCCGGACACCTTGAACTTGTCGGCGTCTTCGGTTTCCTCGACGCGCAACGCGACGTTGTGCAGCGCTTCGCGCAGCAGGCGTTCGCGGATCTGGCGGCTCGTGAGGAACCTGCCGCCGCTGGCGTCCTTGTTGCCGGCGAACGGCGAATTGTTGACCTGGAAGGTCATGCTGATCGTCGGTTCGTCGACGGTCAGGACCGGAAGGCCTTCGGGGGCGTCGGGCGAGCAGATCGTGTCGGCGATGCCGAGTGCTTCGACGCCCGATATTGCGATGATGTCACCGGCCTGCGCCTCCGGCACTTCCTTGCGCTCCAGGCCCATGAAGCCGAGCACCTGCAGCACGCGGCCCTGGCGCTTCTTGCCTTCGCGGTCGACGACAGCGACCTGCATGTTCGTCCGCACCTTGCCGCGCTGTATACGTCCGATGCCGATCAGGCCGACGTAACTGCTGTAGTCGAGCTGGCTGATGCGCATCTGGAACGGACCATCCGGATCGACATCCGGTCCCGGCACGTGTTTCATGATCGCTTCGTACAGCGGCACCATGTCGCCGGAGCGCACGTCGGGATCAAGTCCCGCGTAACCGTGCAGCGCCGATGCGTAGACGACCGGGAAATCGAGCTGTTCGTTGGTCGCGCCGAGGCGGTCGAACAGATCGAATGTCTGGTTCAGAACCCAGTCCGGGCGCGCGCCCGGGCGGTCGACCTTGTTGATCACGACGATCGGGCGAAAGCCCATCTGGAACGCTTTCTGCGTGACGAAGCGCGTCTGCGGCATGGGGCCGTCCATCGCATCGACCAGCAGCAGCACCGAGTCGACCATCGACAGCACGCGCTCGACTTCGCCACC
>DASRTK010000389.1:0-4557 GCA_035655975.1 Rudaea sp. | reverse complement strand
CGACATGCTGGCCGCGATCTTCGACATGTTCGTCCAGGTCACCGATGCGGCGCGGGTTGCCCAAGGCGGACTCGGCATCGGCCTGACCCTGGTCAAGAGCCTCGTCGAGTCGCACGGCGGCACGGTCAGCGCGCACAGCGGCGGATCCGGCCAAGGCACCGAAGTCGTCGTCACGTTGCCGCTCGCCAAGGCCGAAGGCACGATCGCCGACGACTTGTTCGCGCCGCGGGCCGACGCGCTGCCGGCACAGGACATCCTGGTCGTCGACGACAATCATGAGGCAGCCGACAGCCTTGCCGCCCTGTTGCGCAGCATGGGCGCGCGCACGTCGGTCGCCTACAGCGCCGAGGAGGCCATCACGCTGGCCGCGGACGCGCAGCCGGCAGTCGGTATTCTCGATATCGGCATGCCGGGCATGGACGGCTGCGACCTCGCTCGCCACCTGCGCAACGATCCGGCGCATGCACGCATGCTGCTGATCGCCTTGACCGGGTGGGGACAGCCCGACGACCGGCTGCGCGTCAGCGCGGCCGGTTTCGATCATCACCTGCTCAAGCCGGTCGACACCGACGAGATGCTCGGTTTGCTGCTGCGGCCGCGCGCGGTCGCGTAGGCGCGCGCATCGCGCCGGCAGAAGCCACCTCTCCCCTTGTGGGAGAGGTCGGCGCGCGTAGCGCGACGGGAGAGGGTATGGCGGCGAAGCCGCCGATTGCGTCGCGATGGCCTTTCTCATCCACCTGGCCTTCGAGGCATGTGGGCTTCTGCCCGCCGACTCCGTCGGCGGTCACCCTCTCCCCAACCCCTCCCCCATCAAGGGGGAGGGGCTTGAAAAGCGGCTCGCCGCTACTTGCCGGGCGCCGTTTCGCGCGCCGACTTGAATTCGCTGTCCGCGGCCCATTGCGGAGAGGTTGATTCGTCTGCGAGGCGCTTGCCGACGGCGTACAGCGCTTGGACGTCTTCGATCACGCCGGAAAGGTCCCAATGCGGATCGTAGCGATCGGCCGGCTTGTGATAGCGATTCTTCGTGTAGTCCTCGCTCGCGGCCAGCCCGGCCGGCTTGCCGCCCTCGAGCTTGTCCAAACCACTGTGCACGTACAGCACCGGGACGCCCTTGTGCGCGAAATTGATCTGGTCGGAGCGATAAAAATAGCCTTTCGCCGATTCGCCGTCCGGCGTGACCGTGCGGCCCGCAGGCGCGAGGATTTCCTTGAGGTAGTCGTCCATCTGCGACTCGCCGAAGCCGACGATCGACATGTCGTGCGTGCGGCCGTACGGAATGAACATGTCCATGTTGATCGCGGCGACGGTCTTTGCCATCGGTATCGACGGATGCATCGCGTAGTAGCGCGAGCCGATCAGACCGGCCTCTTCCAGGGTCGGCGCGAGGAACAGGATCGAGCGCTGCGGTTTCGGGTCCTGGTGCGCGAACGCGTCGGCGAGTTCGAGCAGCGCGGCCAGGCCGGTGCCGTTATCGACCGCCCCATGGAACACGTTGTCGCCCTTGATCGCCGGATTCTTGCCGAAATGGTCCCAGTGCGCGGAGTACACGATGACTTCGTCGGACCGCTGGCTGCCCGGCAGCAGTGCGACGACGTTGTCCGAGCTGGTATTGCGGATCGAACTGCGCAACGTCGTCGACAGTTTCGCGGCGAGCGCGGTCGGCTTGAAGCCGCGCACATCGGCGGATTTCTTCAGCGCATCGAAATCGGCGCCGGCTTTGCCGAACAGGCGCTGCGCAGCCTCGGTCGTGATCCAGCCGGCAACCTGCACGCGCGCATCGGAGTCCTCGCTCGCCGGCAGGTAAAACTGCGGGCCGCTCCAGCTGTTGACGACGACTTCCCACGGATAGGCCGCGCCCGCGGTTTCGTGCACGATCAGGCAGGCTGCGGCGCCGTGGCGCGCGGCTTCCTCGAGCTTGTAGGTCCAGCGGCCGTAGTACGTCATCGCGTCGCCCTTGAACAGCGTCGCGTCGTGATTGCCCCAGCCCGGATCGTTGATCAGCACGACGACGGTCTTGCCCTTGACGTCGAGCCCGGCGTAGTCGTTCCACTGGTACTCCGGCGCGACGACGCCGTAGCCGGCGAAGACGATGTCGCTGTCCTTGACGTCGGTTTCGGGCTTGCCCTGCGGCGAAAACACGATCGTATCGGCGCGGAAGTTGAATTTTTCCACATTGCCGCCTACGGCGACGTCGAGAGTCAGCTTGTCGCCGTCGGTCAGCGCAACCTCGACCATCGGCACGCTCTGCAGGTAGCTGCCCTTGTTGCCGGGCTTGAGGCCCATGCGCTGGAACTGGTCGACCAGATAGGTCGTCGCCATGCGCTCACCGATCGTGCCGGGCTTGCGGCCTTCGAATTCATCCGAGGCGAGGCGCTCGACGTGCGCGGCGAAGTCCGCGATCGTGATGTCGGGCGAGAAGTGTCCGTCGGCTGTCGGCGTGATGGCGGGAGGGGGCGGCGGTGCGGCGGGCGCCGCGGCCGGTGCAGTGCTGGCGACCGGCGTTGCAGTTTGCGGTGGTTGTTGCTGGCTGCAGGCGGCGAGCAGCGCAGCAGCAAAGGTCAGGACGGGAAGGCGCATCAGAACTCCGATCGAAAGCACAGGGCCGGATTCTAGGCAGAGTGCGGCGGAAGCGCCATGCATCGAGACGTGATTGCGGTTCGTTGATCGGGGGCCGCGCGGTCAGCGCATGCGCCGAAAATTGCTCCTGTATTTTCGGCATACCCGCCATCCATGGCGATCGCCGAGAATTGCTCCTGCATTTTCGGCATACCCGCCATCCATGGCGATAAAAAACCCCCGCGGTTTGCACCGCGGGGGTCGTTTGTCACGATGTTGCGTTGTCAGTTGCGCTTACGGGCGCGCAACCGTGATCACCGGCGAAGTGAACGTTTCCCAATGCGCCGGGTTGGTCTCGTCGCCGAGCGCCTTGAGCACCGACAGCTTGATCACGTAGGTGCCGTTCGGCACGGTTTGCGTCTTCTGGCCGCTCTTGGCGCCATTGACTGTCGTGCCGTCCCAGGCAAACGCGAAGATGCCGGTCGCGGTCGAGTTCTTGCCGAAGTAGTCGAAGTCCGGGAACGCGCGCTGCCAGGACTTGCCGCTCGTGCTGAATACCTCGAAGCGCACCTTGCGCGACTGGTGATCGAAGTGCGCGACGATATTCGGCTGGTCGAAGCCGACCATGGTGTATGGCGTGCCCGTAACGTCTTTCGAGAACGAACTGCCATTGGTGGTGCGGGCCAGCCACGGGAAGTTGCTAGCCGTCGGCTTGAGCACCTGGATCGCCTGGTAATCGCCCTTGTAACCGGCGTACGGTATGCGCACGGTGTCGGAGCTGCTTTGTGGCGTCAGGTAAACGTACCCGCCGTACTGCGCCTGATCGGTCAATACGCCGCCTGGTGCGATCGACACATCGAGCGTCGCCGAGCCGCCAGCGGGCACCGAGATCGAGCTGACCGGCACGCCAGCCTGGCTGAACACGACCGTGCTGATGTCGTAGTCGAAGCCGAGCGTGTACGAACCGATCGTCGAGATCGCATCCTCGTACGACAGGTCGTAGGTTTCCGCGCTGCCGCTCGAATTGGTGATGTTCAGCGACTTCTGCACCGGACCGAACTGGCTCTCGCCGAGCGACAGCTTGCCGGGCGTGACGTGCGTCGTCGCAAGCACCGCGCCGGGCACGTTCAGCATGCCTGCGCCCTGGCGATGCGCGGCGTCGAGGATGCCGAAGGACGTGTTGCCGCTCCACAGGTGCGGTATCGCCGCGTTCTGCAGTATGTCGCGCACCGAGTTGGACGCCGTATGCGGCTTGGCCTCCAGCAACAGCGCCACGGCGCCAGCGACGTGCGGCGATGCCATCGACGTGCCGCTGATCGAGGCATAGCTGCCGTACTCGATCGGGAATGTCGAGCGAATCTGGCCGCCGGGAGCACCGATGTCGGGCTTGAGCGACAGGTCGGCCGCCATGCCCCAGGAACTGAAGTCCGAAATCAGGCCAGCAGTCGTCAACGGCGTGTCGACCGTCTGGCTGGTCCAGGTCAGGTTCTGCGGACCTACGGCGAGCAGCGCATCGATTGCCTTACCGGCCGCCTGGGTGATGCCGACAACCGGAATCGTGATCGCCGGAGCCGGTGGCACGACGCCGACCGCTGCGTTGAGCGCGCCGGCGGCGTTGTTGTACAGCACCACGCCGATCGCGCCGGCGTTTTGCGCGTTGAGCGACTTGATCGAGAACGAACAGGTGCCGCGGCGGATCAACGCGATCTGTCCGTTGAGCGAACCGGCAGGCAGCGCCGCGCAAGCCGCGTTGGTCGTGGCGCTGGTGCCGACGCGACCCAGTGGGGCGGACCCGCTCGTCGGCGGAGGCGGCGGACCCGGCGGGAATACGCCAATGGAGGCATTGGGCGCTGCCGCGTTGTAACCGTAGTTGACGGCATTGACGGTGAACGCCGGCAAGTGCGACTGCGTGTTGTCGAAGCTGGCCACGCCGATAACCTTGGCGCCCGTGCCGGGTGCGCCGGCCGAGAAGCCCTGGGTATTGACCGTGCCGCTGTTGCC
>DASRTK010000388.1:0-1982 GCA_035655975.1 Rudaea sp. | reverse complement strand
CTTCTGCATGTTGCCGCTGCCGTAGTGCTTGCCGACGAACGGGCATTCCGGATTGTTCCATTCGAGCACGACAATCTTGCCCTTGTACTGCGACAGCGTCTGCGTCTTGCCGTTGCTGTCGGTCAGGCTGAAGTCGGGCGCGGGCTCGCCGACCGCGACCTTGGCCCACGCAGGCGCGGAGACTCCGCAGACGAGAAGCAGCGCGAATACAGCCGAGCGAAAATTCATGACGGACTCCTTCGGATCAGGGTTGGGGTTTGACGGTAGTGAGCGGCGCGTGTGCGCTCCACGCGCGCACGTCCCGTGCCGCGCCGGCGACGAGCAACAGATCGAGCGCAGCCGGCGCACTCGTGAAGTACTCGCTCTTGGCGAACGACAAGGTCAGCGCATTCGCGCCGCGGCTGATCTGCGGCGGCGCGTAGCCGACAACCTGGCGCTGCACGACGAACGCATCGAGTGTCGGGCTCGATGGCAGGTCGGTGCCGGACAACGTGACCTCGATGCGGTCACCGCGCTCATGCGCCGTTCCGCTCCACGGACCGGGTTGCGGCTGCGCGGCGCGTGCCGCAGCGAAGGCGCCCTGCCAGCGCGGATCGGTCGCCGCTTCGGCCGCGATCGGCAGGTCAAGCGTGAGCATGGCCTTGCCGGGTATGCACTCCTCGCGGCAGACGAGCCAGCGCGCTTCGACAGCGAGTTGCACTGTCGAGCCAGGCCTCGCGTTGGCCGGCACGTCGAGTCGCACGGGCAGCAAGGCATCGCCGCTGTAGCCGAAATTGAATAGGCCATCGACATCAAAGCGCTGCGGCGCCGGCCAGAGGATTTCTCCGGCAAGAAAGTCCGCCGGCAATTGCCATGCCAGTTTCGTCGCCAGCCCGGAATCGCCCGGATTGATCCAGTACGTGTGCCAGTGCAGCTCATGCACGAACCGCAACCCGAGCGTGGTGCTGCGGCCAGGCACGAGCGCGGTCGTCGCGCTGACCAGCTCGACGCCGACGTGATCGGTATGCGCCGGCGCCGCGGCAATCGCCGCCGCGGCCAGCAGGGCTGCGCCGGCACTGGCGCCTGAAACAATCGGTTGCAGCCTCATTGTGTCCTTGACCTCGCGAGGGCACGGAAAATTTCATTGCTTGATCGCTGGGTCACGATTTTGCGCCGAATGGTTCACGCGGCGCGATCGCCCGATCTGCGCCCGAGCCGCCCTTTTGGCACATGGCTGCCATCCCCATATGAGCTAACGTCACTCGTCGTGGCGTCTTTCCCGAGGTCGCGCATGGTCACGTTCCTGCTGTGGTTGTTGCTCCTGGTCTTTTGCTGGCCGCTCGCGCTCCTGGCGCTGGTGATCTACCCGATTGTCTGGCTGCTGCTGCTGCCGTTCCGGCTACTTGGCGTTGCGGTCGAGGGCGTGTTCGAATTCCTGCGCGCGATCCTGATGTTGCCGGCACGCGTGCTGCGCGGCAGGCCGTAACGCACAAACAAACAGACCGTTCGACGCGGATCAACGCGGATCAACGCGGATTAGAGACAAATCGTCTTGATTATCCGCGAAAATCCGCGTCCATCCGCGTCCATCCGCGTCCATCCGCGTCCATCCGCGTCCATCGGCGTCCATCGGCGTCCAAAGATTCGCTTTGCCGACGCATGAAACGCGAGCCGCATAGAATTGCCGTGGCCGTTGAGTAGCGGATTGCAGCGCGTGAGCTTTCCGCGTACTGTCACGCAGCCGCCGGGGGGATGAGCCGCGACAATCATGCGACCAGTGCAAAATCCGTTGTCCATCACTCGCCGCGACCTGTTGCGCAAGATCGGTGTCAGCGCCGGCGCGGCAATGATGTATCAGGCGCTGAGCACGCTCGGCTTCGCGCGCGAGTCCGACTACCACGGACCGGTCGAGCTTTCCGGCGCGCCGAAAGGCACGTCGGTCCTGATCCTCGGCGCCGGCATGGCCGGCCTCGTCGCTGCCTACGAACTGCGCCGCGCCGGCT
>DASRTK010000387.1:0-24377 GCA_035655975.1 Rudaea sp. | reverse complement strand
GGCCAGCCAGTTCTTCAGGAATGGCAGCGCAGCGACGTAGCACGAGACGATGCCGGCACGACAGTAATCGGTATCGCCGATCAGCCATTCGACGAAACTGACGACGACGAAGAACAGCAGCGAACCGGCAATTCCGTAGGCGCCGACGCGCAGCACGGACACCTTGTCGCGCAGACCGAAGCCGAGCACGACGCTGGCGGCGAAACAGCCGTAGATGACCGGCATCAGCGGATGGAAACCGATGATCGCATCGGACAGGAGCATCGCCGCGATCGGCACGATGAAAGCCAGGCGGCGGTCGCTGAAGTACGCGCCGCCGAACAGCGCGATCGCTTCGACCGGCGTGAAATTGTAGGGCAGCGCGCCGGGCACGAAGAAGATCAGGAGGCGCACGGCCACGGCAAAGGCGATCATGCCGATCAGCACGAAGGTGCGTGGCGTGAGCGCGGAAGAGGGTGGACGATGCTGCATTGTGTAACTCTCCAGGGAAAACGGGCGCTTCAGTCCGCTTCGAAGCGCGATGCGTTCGCATAGCATACTTCAAACTGCCCGCCGCGGGAGCGCACGCGGGCCGCGTGGGCGTGGTCGATGTGCAGCGCGAACGCGCGCGCCGGCGGCAGGCCGAGCGCGTGGCAGAGCAGGGCCCGGATCGAACCGGCATGGGCGACGGCGAGAACGATGTCGTCGTCGCGCGTGGAACTGAGCAGCGACGACAGCCACGCGCCGGTGCGGCGGATCACGTCGGCGAAGCTCTCGCCGCCGGGTGCTTCCTGGATGACCCAGTTGCTGGCCCAGTGCTCGTAGCGCGCGCTGTCGCTGCGCATGACTTCGTCCCAGCGCCGGCCATCCCAGGCGCCGAGGTCGACCTCGCGCAGGCGCGCGTCGCTCAGCGGTTCGATCGCGAAGCGCGCCGCGAAGATCGCCGCTGCCTGTTGCGCGCGTTTGAGGTCGCTGGAAAACAGGAAGCGTGGCGGCGCCTCGACCCAGGTCGCGGCAAGCTGCTGCATCGCGGCGAAACCCGACGCGGACAGTGGCGCATCGGTCTGTCCGAGGCACAGACCGGGCGGCGCGTCGACATCGCCGTGGCGGACGAGAATCAGTTCCATGGGGTGGTCACAGGTACGGACGCGGGAAGCCTAGCATTTTCCGGGCCGAGGGCTGGGAGGGAGGAAGACTGGGAGAAGGGAGAAGGGCGTCCTTGCAAAAATCCGTTCGCCCTGAGCGTAGGCGCGAAGCGCCGAAGCCTGCCCCGGACTCCGAGCCGGGGTCGAAGGGCCTCGCACGGACGCTTCGACTTCGCTTGCTGGCGCAAGCTACGCTCAGCGCGAACGGTTCCCAGGAATCCCGGGCGTCAGGTCCATGGAGAGTCCTGGTCGACCTTTGACCTTTTACGCCATACGACTATTCGCGTTGCCCTTCCTGCGGGCAGTATCATGCCACCATGAACATCACCCACGACGTCCTCATCATCGGCGGAGGCCTGGTCGGTGCAAGTCTGGCGATCGCGCTCGACGGGGCGGGTTTGCGTGTCGGACTCGCCGAGGCGGTTCCTGCGCGGGCGAATCTTCAGCCCAGCTACGACGAGCGCAACCTGGCTTTGGCGCGGGCGACCGTGAACGCGCTGACGGCGCTGGGCGTGTGGACGCACGTGTCGGCGCGGGCGACGCCGATCCGGCGCATCCATGTCAGCCGCCAGGGCGAGTTTGGCGCGGCGCGATTCGAAGCGGCAAAGCATGGCGTCGAGGCGTTCGGTGCGGTACTGCCGGCGCGCGAACTCGGCAACGGCCTGCTTGCGCGCCTCGACGCGTGCGCGACGCTCGTGCGCCATGCGCCGGCGACCCTGACTGCGATAGAGCCGAGCACGGATGCCATCGAAGCGCGCATCGAGACCGGCACCGGTGAAAGACTCATTGCCGCGCGCCTGATCGTCGGCGCCGATGGCACGGGATCGTTCGTGCGATCCGCTCTCGGTATAGAAACAAGCAATGTGGATTATGCACAAACCGCGTTCGTGACCGCCGTTACGCCGCAACGTCAGCTAGACGGCTGCGCGTACGAACGCTTCACGGCCTCGGGTCCGGTCGCGCTGTTGCCGCTGGCAGATCGCCGCGCGGGCGTCGTTCTGACGGTGCCACGCAGCGACGCCTCGCGCGTCGCGGCACTCGACGACGACGGCTTCCTTGCCCTGCTGCACGAACGTTTCGGCTGGCGCCTCGGACGACTCACGCGGCCGGGCCGGCGCGTGTCCTACCCGCTGCAGCGCGTGCAATCGATGCGCCTGACTGCGGCGCGCGCGGTCCTCGTCGGCAATGCCGCCCAGACCCTGCATCCGATCGGCGCGCAGGGTTTCAATCTCGGGCTGCGCGATGCATTGACGCTGGCGGAGCTGCTGGTCGAGCGTGTCGGTGGCGGCGGCGATCCGGGCGCGCGCGATGTGCTCGACGAATATGCCCGGCGCCGGTGCGAAGACCGCGACGGCACGATCGCGATGAGCGACGGGCTCGTGCGCTTGACCGCGAACGAAGCGGCCCCGCTGAAGATGCTGCGTTCGCTCGGCCTGATCGCGTTGGATCGCGTGCCCGCGCTGCAGGCAGAGTTCGTCCGCCGCGGCATGGGGTTCCGCGGGCACGTGCCGCAGCTGGCATTGCGCGACGCGAATCAGATGGCGCCGGGCCTCGCTGCGGGGACGCGGCGATGAGTCGGCGCCTCGGTCACGATGTGGCCATCGTCGGTGCCGGCATGGTCGGCGCCGCGCTGGCGCTCAGCCTTGCGCGCGCGGGGTTCGACGTCGTCGTGGTCGAGCCGCGGCCGCCGGCGCCATGGCGCGACGAGGACGACGTCGACTTGCGCGTCGTCGCGCTGGCGCCATCGTCGGTCGAACTTTTTGGAAATCTGGACGTCTGGACGTCCATTGCTGCTGCACGTGCCTGCCCCTACCGGCACATGCAGGTCTGGGACGCCCTTGCGCCGGGACAGCTTCGCTTCGATGCCGCCGACCAAGGCATCGCCGCACTCGGCCATATCGTCGAGACCCGCCTGATCCAGCACGCGTTGTGGCGCGCGATGGAAGCCGACCCGCACATTGCCTTGCGCTGTCCCGCGCAGGTCACCGCAAGCGAGGCCGATGAGGATCGCCGCACGCTGGTGCTCGCGGACGACAGCCGCATCGCTGCGCGCCTTGTCGTTGCCGCCGACGGCGGCGACTCGGCCCTGCGCAAGATGGTCGGGATCGACACGCGTGACAGCGACTATGGGCAGCGCGCAATCGTGGCGCATGTCGCGACCGAACGCGCCCACGAAGATACCGCGTGGCAGCGTTTCCTGCCCGGCGCGACGCTCGCGTTCCTGCCGTTGTCCGACGGCCGCTCGTCGATCGTCTGGTCGGTGCCCGACGCCGAAGCCTCGCGCCTGCTTGCGCTCGGCGACGGCGCATTTTGCGCCGAGCTTGGCGCGGCGTTCGACTTTCGTCTCGGTGCGATTCAGGCGACGACCGCGCGCGCCGCATTCCCGCTGCGACTGAGGTTGGCCGAGCGTTATCTCGCACCGCGCCTCACACTGGTCGGCGACGCTGCGCACGTCGTGCATCCGCTCGCCGGCCAGGGCGTGAACCTCGGGTTGCGCGATGCCATTGAACTCGCCGACGCGCTGGTCGAAGCGCGCAACGCGAAGCGCGATTTCGCCGGCGCGCCGGTGTTGCGCCAGTTCGAGCGACGTCGGCGCAGCGACAACGCGCTGTCGGCACATGCGTTCGACGCCATCCAGCGCGTGTTTGCGAGTGAGGCGATGCCGCTTGCCGCGCTGCGCGGAGCGGCCTTGACCGTCGTCGACAGAATCGGGCCGCTCAAGCGGCTGTTAGCGGCGCACGCGGCAGGACGTTAGACACACGAGAAAACGATTTCGGCCGATGTACACTGGAACCGCCGGGAGTCATCGGGCCGGCGCCAAAACAACAATCGTGCTCGACAGTTTTCAAACGGGGAGGGTTGAACATGTGGTTGCTTGATCTGATTCTGCTGATTCTGCTTGGTGTCCTGGGCATTGCGTCATGGCTGAAAGGCCGTCAACCGAAGATCGCTGGCCAACTCGGCCCGCTCGAGGGAGTCGCTGGCTGGGTCGGCCTGGTCGGTCTGATATGGGGCATCGTGCTGCTGCTGCGCTGGATCTCCGCGCTCGGCATTTTCGGCTTCGCGCCCGGCGCGATGCTGATCGCGCTGGCAGTCGCATTGGTCATCCTGTCGCTCTCACTGATCCTTGCGCTACCAACCCTGCGCTCGCTGTTCGGCAGCAACGGCTTCACGAACTCGATGAGCGACCTCGCCGGAAAGCTCGGGCCCTACAAGGTTGGCCTCGGCTTTGCGTGCCTGGTGCTGGCGCTGTACACACTCCTGACGGTCGCGGGGTTGCACCTGTAGACCTGGGCACCTGAACGCCGCATCGTCGCGGTGCGCGTTAGCCCTCCCCTTCAAGGGGAGGGTTGGATGGGGATGGTGTTGCTCCCGATCGCCATTTTTTCGCTCGTCGTTTTTTCGTCAAGAGAGGAAGAGCAAGGTGCGCCAATGATCCAACCACATAGCGCATTTTTATTTTTCGATCTTGTAATTGACCCCCGCCCGGCTCGAGATCGAGCCGTTCTGCACCTCGGCATCGAAGTGCTGGGTGAGGCGATAGCGCACCGTGACGACTTCGCCGGGCGTGAACAGTCCCACGCCGTAGCCGATGTATAAACGTGGAGAAAGATACTTGCCGACGGTCAGCGCTGCGCCGCCGACGGCCGAGTTGTCGGCGATGCCGACGTCGTCGATACCCATCTTCGCGCCGATGCTCTTGGCCAGCAGGTCGCCGCCGGCCGTACCAAGCGCGCGAGCGGCGCTGCTGACGGCGTTGCCTTCGCCGCCCTGCAATTGCGACATCGGCTTGCCGGCGACGAGATACGACAATGCGTCCGATTGCTCCATCGCCGGCGTCGAGAAGACGCTGAGTTCCGGCCTCGCCGCCGTGCCGCGCACCTGAAGTCCGACCGTCACGTTCTGGTCGGGAAAGCCGCGCGTCGCGCGAATGTCGAGGCCCGGATTTTCGACCGGCGTGCCGGCGAACAGCAGGCGCCCCTGTTCGATCGCCAAATCCTGCCCGTAACCCTTGTATGTGCCGGTGACTTCGATCTGGCCGCGCGCCGACGTGGCCTTGCCGGGCTGGTCCTGGACGGTGATCTGGCCGCCGAGATAGCCGTTCAGGCCGAAACCGACGAGGTGCACTTCGCGTCCCTGGCGCAGGTCCATCGCGAGTTTCTCGCCGGCGCCGAACTTGACGGTCACGACAGCGTCGAGCGGCAGCGTGTTCGCCGCAGGCACGGCGCGTTCGTCGGTGATCACGACGTCCGGCGATACCTTCGTGGCGCCTCCGCCCGGCAGTTTGCTGACATCGATGTCAGCGCGCGGAATCGTGACGGCGCCCTCGAGCGTAAAGCGCTTCTCGTCCCGGTGCAGAGTCAACGCCGGCGAAATGCGCACCTGTGCGCCGGGAATATCGGCGGCAAGAAAGTTCTCGCCATCGATCTTGAGCGACAGTGGAACGCCGGCGCCAACGCCGACGTTCCCCGACAGCTTGAGCTTGCCGTCGCCCGAGGCAATGGAGCCGTCGATATCGAACGTCTGGCCGTCGCGCGAATGCACGCTGATCGTGCCGTCACGCAGCTTGATGCCGGCGGCAGGCACTTCGGTTGCGAACTCCTTCAAGGCCAGCTCGCCCGAAACGTTCGGTTTGGAAGTCGTTCCGGCGAGCGCGAAGCGGCCTTCGACCTTGCCCTGTGTCGCCGACAGGCTGGTCGTCAGCAGATCGATGAAGCGCAGGTTGGCCAGATGCGCGTTGATCTCGCCGGCAAGTGGCATGCCATTCGCCCCATTGGGTCCCAGCGTGACGCGTCCGTCGAGCTTGCCGCCCTCGTTCAGGTCGGCCTTCATCGTCACCGTGCTCTGCTGCGGCGACAACGCTGCATCGACAGCGAAAGACTGATACGCAAGCAGCGGTTGCGCGGCATCGTCGGGATAGGCAATCGAGCCGCTCGCCGAGGCCAGCTTGGCGTGGCCGTTCAAGGCGCCATCGGCGCCGCGCGACAGTTCTCCATTGCCGTCGATGTCGCCGATCACATGCAGCGGCGCATCGGGCGCGGCCAGACGCGCGACGACGGCGAGTGGCAGATGCTGCAAAGTATATTTCGATTCCAGGCTGCCATCGGCGCGGCTGGTCGCCGACACGCAGATACTCGGCGTATCGGCGTGCAGGCACAACTCGCCGAGCGTGAATGCTCCGGCGGCATAGCTCGCGGTTGCCGGTGCCCCCAGCTGCCATTCGTGCTGATCCTTGATCTGCAGGTTCAACGCATCGACCGTGCCGCGCCAGGCCGGAGCCTGATTCGGCTTGGTTGTCAGCGTGCCGTCGAGGGCAAGCGCGAGCGTCACCGGCGTTCCCTGCGCAGCGAGCTTGACCGAATGCTTGCCCTGGTCGCCATCGGCATCCAGCGTCAGTGTGTCGAAGAGATAGCCCGCCGAGGCCACGCGCGTCGCCTTCAGCGCAACGGTGCCGCCGGGTGCCGCGGCGACATCGTGTGCCTGCACGTTGAGGTCGAAAGCGTCGATGTGCGAGTCGGCGTAGGCGATCTTGGCGCCGTGGATCGTCGCGCCAATGGCCAGCTTCGGCCACGCGCCCTTGATCGAAATGTCCCCCTGAATGCTGCCGCCCGCCTGCGGCAGCCAGTCGCCGACACTGGCCACGGCCAGATTGACGCTTGCGTCGGTTTGCGCGCCGCCCTTGCCGCGCAACGCCACGTGGCTGTTGCCCGAGTACAGGTTCAGCGTGCCGTCTACGCTGAGCGGCGGCACGAAGGCAATCTCGCCGTCACCGCCGAGCGGGCGCTTGCGCAGCGTTCCGGTCAGCTTGTCCAGCCGCAGCGTGCCGCGCGGTCCATCTTTTTCCACTTTGCCACTTGTGGATAATGCAAACGTCAGCGAACCGGGCCACCGCGCAGCGAACGCGCCCGGATCGAAACGGTCGGCCTTGGCGTCGAGCTTCCAGTCGATCTGCGGCTGCAGCACGATTTCACCGCTGGCGCTGAGGCTGCCCTGCGGCTGCTTCAGTTCGAGTTGCCGCAGGGCAATCTTCTCCGGCGTTCCGTCGAGCTTGAGGGCGATCTGGGCCAGCTTGCCGGGCGGACCCAGCGCGAGGTCGCCGTGCGCAGCGAATTGCTGGGCCGTGCCGCTCGCATCGATCGTGCCGTGCGTCGCCAGCGCCTGGCCAACCAGGTCGGCCGGCAGTTCGACGCCGTCCCAGGACAACTGCACCTCGCCGCCGAGCGGCTTGGCATCGAGTTGCAGTTTGCCTTTCGCGGTCAGCGTGCCGGCTGCTTCGGGCGAGCGCAAATGCAGGTTCTCGATCGTGAGGATCTGGCCGGCTAGCGCAAACTTCAGCGGGTCGAGCAGGACGCGATGCGCATTCGCATCGACATTGCCGCTGACCGATCCTCCATTGCGATCGCCGCTGCCGCGCAGATTCAGCGCGAGTGACTCGAGCGAACCGCCCTGCCCGATCGCCTTCGGATCGAAGGCCGGCACGTCGAGCGCGAGGGTCCACGGCAGCGCCCGCGCGCTCGGCACGAGCGTGCCGCTGATGGTTGCCGGGAATGGTTGCGTCAGCGTGACCGCGAACGTCGACTGGTGCCCGTCGTTGCTGAAATCCAGACTGCCGGCGATGCGGTATTGCGAAACCTTCCAGTCAAGGTCGGCCTTGGCCTTGCCGCTGTAGTCCGTATACGAGGTGAGCGCGCCGTTGAGGTCTACGCGGCCGTCCGGCGTGCGCAGCGCGAACTGGCGCACGGCCAGGCCGGCGTTGGTCCAGCTGGCGGACAGCTCGAGGCTGTCGAGCGCGAACAAGGGAGTCGTATCGAGAACGATCCGCGTGTGGCCGAGACGCATGCGGTCGAGGATGATCGACAGCGGCGGCGTGAGCAGTTGCTGAAGCGGTGTTGGTGGTGGCGGAACCGCCGGCGGCGGAATCGTCGTCAGTGCAATCTCGACGTTGTCGATATCGACGTTCTCGAACTGCAGCACCCGGCCGAGCAGCTTGCTGATCGCGAACTGCACCTTCACCGTGCCGATCTTGGCGTCAACGCCGGTTTTCGGGTCGCGGTAGCGCACGCCGGTCAGCAGCAAGGGGCCGGACAGGGAGCCGCCGACGTCGGCGATCGCCAGCTTGCCTTCCATCGCGCCCTCCACGCGTGCGAGCGCGAAGCGCGCGCCGGACTGCGTGTACTGCAACCACAGCGAAAACGCCGTGCCCAGAAACACGAGCACGAGAACGGCGATGCCGATGCGCTTGAGCCACTTCCTCATGCCGATTGCCTCACACACGCGCCGCCGTCGTGTAGGGTGGGCCTTGGCCCACCATTGTCGTTCGGTGGGCCAAGGCCCACCCTACGCATCAGCTTCATAGGTCAGGCCCAATGACCAGATGCAACTGTACGCCGGTCTTGCCGTAAGGATCGTTAACCGGCACGCCGATGTCGGCCCGTACCATGCCGACCGGCGAACGCCAGCGCAGGCCCAGGCCAGTGCCGATGCGCGTCTTGAAATTGCTGAACCCGGTGAATGCATCACCGGTATCGACGAACGTCGCGATGCCCCAGTTTGGTTTGAAGTAGTACTCGTATTCGACGCTGCCGACGACGAGGTCCTGGCCGCCGATGACCAGGCCTTGCGGAGTTTCCGGCCCGATCGTCTGGTAGGCGTAGCCGCGAATCGACCGGTCGCCGCCGGCGAAGAAGCGCAAATCCGGTGGCAGGTCGTCGAAATTACCGACCTCCATGGCGCCGAGCGAACCGCGCACGATCAGGCGCTGGCTGTCGCCGAAGGCGCGTATCCACTTCGCGTCCCCTCGAATCTGCGCGAACTGCGTGTCCGAAAGCAGGTCCGTGGCGCCGCGCGCAGCGACTGTGACCACGTAGCCGTCGCGCACGAACAGCGGATCGTCGGCGCGCTTCTTTTCGAGCACGATTTCGGGGTAGAGCAGCGTCGAGTGGCCTTTCTGGTCGAGCGCCTTGTCGCCGTTCGGATCAACGATGGTGAAATCACCGGTGACGAAGTGCACGCCGATCGTGCGATTGAAGTCCCGCCATAGCCGCGTCTCGTTGGCTACGACCGACGCCGTGTTCTGCGTCGTCGTTTCGGTGTTTTGATCGAGATAGGCGATGCCGAAGTTCAGGTTCCGGTAATTCTCGCCCGGCAATGGGATCGTGTACGTGGCTGCGATAGACTTCAGGCGCTGCGCGACCTCGGCTTCGACCTTGGCCCTGTGGCCCAGCCCGTTGACCCAGCGCCGGCGCACGCTGCCTTTCACGCCGAAGCCTATGTCGGTGTCGATGAACACGCCGGCCGTGTAGACCGTGCGCTTCGCAGGCGCCAGGTTGACGGTAATCGGAATCACGCCGTCGTGGGCGTTTTCCAGGTCCGGGTGCACGTCGATGATGCCGAAATAATCCGCGTCGATCAGGCGCTGCTGCAGCTTGAGCAGCTGCAGTTGCGCATAGAAGTCGCCTTCGTGCCACGGCACGTAGCGCTCGAGCATCCCCTCGTTGAACTGGTCTCCGGAGAATGTCGTCTTGCCATAGCGATAGCGCACGCCAGGCGACCACAGCAGTTCGACGCTCGCCCGATTGGCGCCGCGCGACACTTCGACTCGCCGCGTCGTCAGGGTGGCGTCGAGATAGCCGGTAGCGACGAGCGCGGCCTGGACGGCGGCTTTGCTCTTCTCGTACGCGCCATGGTCGAAGCGCTGGCCCTGGCGCGGCGTGAACTCGGCGAGCGCCTTGGCCACCGGCTTTTCGTCGCGCGCCGGATCGGGCACGTCGATCTTGAACGTCGCTACTGTCGTCGCTTCGCCAGTATGGACATGCAGGACGGCGACAAAACCCGGCGGCGCTTCCTTCAACTCACCATCGGCAGTTGCGTTGTAGTAGCCGTAGGCCTCGAGCGACTTGGCAATCTGCTCCGGCGCGCGGTCATAGAGCCGGCGCGCCTGCGCTGCGCTGACCTCGCGCTTGTCGTACTGCATGATTTCCGCCGCGGCGGTCACCGCCGGCTTCAACGTGTCGTCGACACCATCGATCTGAACGCTGAGCGTGCCGGCCAGCAGCACCTGGGGAATCAGCATCGCAGACGCCGAGACCAAAAGCTGGTGCGCGAACCCAGGCATGCGGCGAACGGAGGCGGAGACTGTACGGAAAACCATTTCCGGTTGCGGCTGCACTGGCAATGTCGAGCCCCGAGCATAGGCCATCATGCGGGCCCCTGGCGAGCCGCGCCGTTGCTCATATGAACGCGGTGGAGCGGCAAGGTGCAATCGTCGGCCACGCTTCCAGCGCAACGCACCGCTTTCACGGGCACGACACCTTCAGCCGGCTTTCTCCCCAGACCTTGCCGCGACGGTCGCGCCAATCAGCGCCGAGATATACGGAATCGCCTGCGCGGCGAGAATCGCGACCCAGAGCTTGCCCTCGATGTAATGGGTCAGCAACGGCGTGCCGGCAAGGTACAGATCGAGTTCCTGATGGCGCAGCACGGCGCTCACCTGCTCGACGATCTGCAGCACGCCGAAGATTGCCAACACGATCGCGATCAGCAGCAGCAACTCTTCTCGCACCGACGAGAAGGCGCTCGGCTTCTTGTGCAGGCGGCGGCTCTTCGCCGTGCGGACGAATTCACCGTGCTTCTTGCCGAGGCCTATGTAGATACCGCGCGCGATGGCGTGACTCAAACCCATGCTGGCGATGGATGCCGCGATCGTGTCCTTCCATGAACACGGCACGCGCACGCGATACAGGATGATGCCGAACGCGGCTTTGAAGACGAAGAATCCGAGGATCGGATAGATGAACAGATCCAGCGGCAGCGGAAAATATTTCGGCTTGGCGATCATGCCGATCGTCCAGGTCAGGGCGAGCACGGTGAATGCCAGATGCAGCGCGTCGGCGAACCAGGAGAACCAGCCGGTCAGGAAGTGGAAGCGCTGGCCACGCGTCAGCGGTCCGCGTTCGGTCATCCAGTGCCAGCGCGCCTTGAGGATCTGCATCGCGCCGAACGCCCAGCGGTAGCGCTGCGATTTGTAGGCGGTGAAATCGGCCGGAGTCAGGCCGCGACCCATGAGTTCGTCGACGTAGATCGTGTCGTAGCCGGCGTGCATCAGACGCAGGCCGAGCTCGGCATCCTCGCAGATCGTCCATTCGCTCCATGCGCCGGTCGCTTCGAGCGCGCCGCGGCGGACCATCGTCATCGTGCCGTGCTGAATGATGGCGTTGCGCTCGTTGCGATGATGCATGCCGATGCGGAAGAAGCCGTCGTACTCCCAGTTCGTCATGCGCCGGAACGCGTTGTGCTCCCAGTCGCGATGCGCCTGCGGACACTGCACGACGGCGATCTTCGGATCGACGAAATAGCCAGTCAGGGCCTTGAGCCAATCGGCACGCACGGCGTAGTCGGCGTCGACGACGGCGACGACATCGGCGCGCGGCGAGGTCTGCTTGAGACCGAAATTCAGCGCACCGGCCTTGAAACCCGGCCACGGATTCAGATGGAAGAAGCGGAATCTCTCGCCGAGCGCGCGGCAATGCGCTTCGACCGGTTTCCAGACTTCGTCTTCCTTCGTGTTGTTGTCGATGACGAGGACTTCGAAGTTCTCGTAATCGAGCGCCGCGAGCGAGTCGAGCGTCAGGATCACCATCTCCGGCGGCTCGTTGCAGCAGGCCAGATGGATCGACACGAACGGCTGCGGATCGCCCGGTTGGGGCGTAAGCAAGCCGAACTCGCGCCGCCAGTGCGGCCGCCACATGACCTCGGTGAATTCGAAGCCGTTGATCAGCAGGATGAAGATGATTGCCAACTGGGCTGGGAACAACACGATCAGCATCGCCCAATCCCATGGGCTGAGGTAGTACGCATACGGCAAGGTCGACGACCATACGAGCACTGATGCCGACAGCTGGAGCAGCACGCAGAAGAACAGCAGGCCCACCCAGCGAAAGCGAATGAAGTGGCGCGCGAACCAGAACATCGGCAACAACGCGAGCAGCGACGCAACGATTGCCTTCCACGGCCAGCCCGGATCCTCAGTAACGGGGCCGGTGAACGGAAACTTTTCCTGGCGATCAGCGTTGAACACGCCCCAGTACGACCCTGCGCGGCCCTCGAACGGCTCCTTCCATGGCTGATCGAACGCTTCGACGATGAAGTAGTCGATGTTGCGCGCCGCTGCGACCTGCACCCACTGGCGCAGAAACTGCGATTCGTCTTCGATCGATGGCGTCGCAAGCTCCTTGCGGTCGCCGGCCGACGGCCAGCCGATTTCGCCGATCACGATGCGCCGGCCCGGGAAGACCTTCTGCAGGTTGTCGTAGCGCGCGAGAACGCCGAGGCCGATCGCGTCCTTGCGCGGAAATTTTTCCCAGTATGGCAACAAGTGCGTCGTGATAAAGTCGACGTGCTTGGCCAGTTGCGGGTATTTCTCCCAGATGTGCCAAGGCTCGGCGGTCGACACAGACACCTTGACCTGCGCGCGCACGCGATCGAGATAGCCGATCAGCGAATTCGTGCTCATGTCGTTGCGCAGCAGCGTTTCGTTGCCGACCAGCACCTGGTCGATGTTGTCGTTGTCGCGCACCAGTTGGATCAGCGCGGCAATCTCGTCGTCGTCGTGCTGGTCGCGATGGTCGAGGTAGGTGCCGGCGGTGACCTTGAGGCCATATTTCTTCGCGATTGCCGGAATCACTGGATTTTCCAGCGCCGAATAGGTGCGGATCCGGTCGGTGTACTTCGACAGCAGCTTCAGGTCGGCGTCGATCTCTTCGATCGTCGGATAGATCCCGTTGTTCGGATTCTGGTAGCGCTGGTACGGCGCATAGGAGAAACCGGCGATCTTGCCGGGCCAATCTGGAACCTCGATCGGGCGGTTGAGCCAGGTCCACATCGCGACGTTCAGCAGCGCGATCGAGACGCTCAGCAGCAGCGCGCGCCAGAACGACGGTTTGGGAGCTGGCTTAACGGGAGTCAACGGAGCCTCGGTAGTCGGACGGCCGGCTGCCGCCACGGCTGCCGAAATCAGGCTCAGGATAGCCGATGCGCGGCGCCGGGCTCAACGAAACACGGCGAGCCGACTATGGCGCTGCACTCGAATTCGTGCTGCGTGAGCGCAACTTCGCAACCAGCACCGGGACCAGGGCGAGCAGGCCCATCCCCAATAGCGGCAGCAGGACGGTTGGCTGGGTCAGAATGTCGAGGCTGACGGCCTTCTTCTCGCCGATCGTCTGCGCGAGCCCGGCACCGAGTGCCGTTTCGATGCCGGTCATGACCAGACCGCCGAAAGCGGTGGCCGATACGTACAGCCACATCGGGCAGCGCAGCCATGCAAGAGCGACGGTGACAGCGCCGAACGGAAAAAATGGCACGAGGCGCAGGAATATCGTGTAGCTGACGGGATGCGCGTGATAACCGCCGCGCAGGCGCTGGACCAGTCCCGGCGCCTGGGCGTGGCGATGATCCCCAAAGGCATGGCGGCTGGCGAGGAACAGGACCACTGCGCCCAGCGTCACTCCGGTCGTCGACAACGCTGTGCCGACCCACACACCGAACACCATGCCGCCGGCCAGGATCAGCACGATGACACCAGGAATGCCGGTGGATATCGCCAGCGTCACCGCGCCGATGAACGCACCGCATGCGAGCACCGGATGCGCTGCGATCAGCGCCTGCAGGCTGGCCTGTTCCGCGGCAAGCGTTTCGGGGCGAAAGCGGTTCAGCACGCCACTGGACAGGCCGGCGATGCCGAGTGCAATCAGCAGCAACAAGGGAATGAATGAACGCAGACGTTTCATGCTGGTCTTGTGGGAATGCGCCAGTGCGAGCCGTGGATGAGCCTCTTTCCGCGAGTGAAAGACGCAATGCCCGAATCGCTTCGCATCATAAACCGCGAAATGCGAAGGCCGGCTTGCGCCGGCCTCGCGTTGGCCCCGAGTTTACACCGAGACGCTTGCGTTCTGTGCCGTTGCGCTTTCGTGTCGTGTCGTGCAGCTGCAACTTGTGCTCTGTGCGGCAGTTGCAGACTGGCGCAATTGCCCGCTACTTGCGCAGCCGGCAGAACACCGTGATTTCCTCGCGGTCGTGGTAGAGCTGTTTTGCGCGCAACTCGACCTCGCGCCCCGCGCCCGCGAGCTTGCGCTGGATCAGGTCCAGGCACAGCATCGTTTCCGCGTAGCGTTTCTTCATCGGCAGCTTCAGGTTGAAGATCGAGTGTCGGCACCAGCCGTCGGCGAACCAGCGCGCGACCAGTTCGGCGATTCGGCGCGGCTGTTCGACCATGTCGCAGACCATCCAGTCGACCGGCTTCTTCGGGCGGAAGCGAAAACCGTCTTCGCGCAAGTGGCTGACCAGGCCGGATTGCATCAGCTTCGCATCCATCGGTCCGTTGTCGACAGCGGTCACGCGCAGCGACCGACGCACCAGTTGCCAGGTCCAGCCGCCGGGCGCGGCACCGAGGTCGACGGCGGTCATGCCGGGCTTTAGCCAGCGCTCGCGTTCGCCCCCGTCGAGCAGGGTCAGCAGCGCCTCCTCGAGCTTGAGCGTCGACCGGCTCGGTGCTTCGCGCGGGAATTTCAGGCGCGGGATGCCTTGCGGCCAAGGCGCGCTCGAACCTGGATCGGCAGCGGAAAGATATACATTGTTGCTTTGTGGAAAAAACGCATGCAGCCGGCGCGGCGCCTGTGGGTCGAGAAGCCGCGCTTTCTTCAGTCCGCCGATCAGGGCGTTGCCGAAGCTCTTGCAGAACGGCGCCAGCGCTTTGCCGTCGTCGGTGTCCGGCGCCTCAACCCAGGCATCGCAATAGCGTTCGCCGCGTTCGGCCAAAGCCGCCATGATCGGCGTCAGGCGGTCGGCGCGCGGCAGGGCATCGAAGACCGCAAAGACCGGCAGGCACTGGCGGGCGAAGATGTGCCGGCGCCAGTCAACCAGTACGTTCCAGCCGGAAGGTTCGGCCGGCGATGGCGCGAAAAATGCGACGTAACCGCTCGTCGTTTCGGCATCAGCGCGCCCACCGATGCCTGCAGTTGCGATGCCGCTGGTTTCCTGTGCGCATTCGGCCTCAAAGCCGGGGCGACAATACAGGAGGAGGTCAGGGACTGATTCCATGGCTCAAGCATACATGGGCGCGGCGGCGGTACGCAGGCGATTCGCTTTGTCCAACCGATTGGTAGGGCACGAAATTCTTTGACGCAGTTGGACTGCCGATGGCGGCGCCGCTCCGTCTGGAGGAGTAGACTATGATGGCCGCTGATCCGCCCGCAGTAGGACTGCCTTCCGGATCCCTCTTTTCTACAAACGAGGAACCGCTATGCGCTCGCGATTTTCGCTCGTTCTTGGTCTCAGTCTCGGTATCGCCGCCTCAGCGTCGGCACAAACCGCCTCGCCGCCCGATCCTGATCAGCAATTCGAAGGCTCACTGAGCTTGCGCGAGGCCTATTTCCAGAAGCGCCGCATCGATCCATGGCACTACAATTTCCAGACCGCCACGGCGCGCCTGAACGCGTTGCAGCAGCGCCAGCGTGCCGAGCAGGTGCAGCGCAAGGCGCTGACGGTTTCAAATTCGCTGGTCTGGCAGCCGATCGGTCCAGCGCCGATTACCGGCGGCCAGACTCCCGTGTCGTTCGACTTTCCCAGCCCGGTCTCCGGACGCGTCGCGGTCATCGCGATCGATCCGGTCGACAGCGCGGTGTTCGTCGGTGGAGCCCAGGGTGGGATATGGCGCTCGACCGATACCGGTGCGAGCTGGACGCCGTTGACCGACTCGCTCGGATCGCTGGCGATCGGATCGCTTGCGATCTCGCGTACCGACAACACACCCGGTCAGGCGACGATCTACGTCGGCACCGGCGAAGGCAACTATTCGTGTGACTCCTACGGTGGCGTCGGTGTATACAAATCCACCGATTCCGGCGCGACCTGGTCGGGTCCGTACGGCAATGCTCAATTCAACGCCCGAAGCGTCAATGGGCTCGCCGTCGACCGCGCCGACCCCACCCACCTGGTCGCGGTAAGCGGCAGCGGCAGTTACGGCGTCTCTTGCGTCGCCAACCCGATCCGGCCGCCGCGCGGCATCTTCAATTCGAATGACAGCGGGCAGACGTGGACGCTCACGACTGCAACCTCGCTGCCGGCGAATCTGGCCGGCTCGCAGCTGATCCAGGATCCGCATACGGCGACAACCTGGTGGGCGACGATGCTGACGCAGGATCTCGGAACCGGTGCGCAGGGCGGGCTGTACAAGTCCGTTGACAACGGCGTCAGCTGGACCCAGCAGATGGGTAGCGCTACCGGCCTGCCTGCGTTGACTGTTGCCCTCGAACGCGTGTGGATCGACGGCACCGACGACGGCGCCGGCAACAGCGTGCTCTACGTCGGTACGAGCGAGCCGGCATCGAACAAGCCGAGCGAATCCAATTTTGGAAGAATATACAAATCTGTGAATAGCGGCGTGACTTGGGCGGAACTGAAAGCCGCGCGCGGCTACTGCCAGGGGCAGTGCTTCTATGACCTGCCGATCCATGCTGAGCCGAACAATCCGCTCGTCGTCTATACCGGCGGTGCGGGAGCATTTGGTATCGCGCCTCATGGCGGTGCCGAAACGACGCCGAGCCTGTTCATGCGCTCCAACAACGGCGGCACGACGTTCACCAGCCACGTGCTCAGCCCGAGCACAAACACCGCGCTGCACTCCGACATGCACTCAATCGTATCCTGGCCTGGCCACGCGAACGAAATCTGGGTCGGCAACGACGGCGGCGTCTGGCAATCCACCGACGGCGGCAATACCTGGAACAACAAGAACACCTCGTTGCAGGTTACCCAATTCGAGGGCTGCGATACCGATGCGACGACCGCAAACCGGTTCTACGGCGGCACGCAGGACAACGGAACGAATGGCTACGCCGGAGACGTCGCCTGGCCACACCTGGATTTCGGCGACGGCGGCTTCGCGCTGATCGACCAGGTCGTGCCGAACAATCTCGTGCACACATACTTCAACCAAAGCAACAACCTCATCGGCGTCGGCTACACGACCGGCGGTTTTGCCACGACCCAGAACAACTATCTGACTTCGTTTGCGCCGACCAACGGCATCGGCGCCGGCGATCGCGTGCTGTTCTACGCACCGCTTCATCTGGATCGCGGCGCACACGACAGCCTGTATTTCGGCACGCAGTTCCTGTATCGCTCGGATCTGTTTTTCACCAGCGCTACGCCGACGTTCGCCAAGCTCGGCGCCGGTGCCGACCTTGCTCCTGCGGTTCCGCCTTCGAGCACCGGCGGTGAATTGAGCGCGATAGAAACCGTCGCGAACATCGTCCCGGGCTCGCCGGCGCAGACGATCTTCACAGGCTCCGACAACGGACGCGTGTTCCGCTCGATCGATGGAGGCCTGTCGTTTCAGGAAGTCGACACCGACGCGCTTGGCTTTTACGTCGCCGACATCCTGGTCGATCCGAACGATCCGATGGTTGTCTATCAGGCGCGTTCTGCGTTTACCGGCGCGGATCCTCCGCATACGGTGCGCAAGTCGATCGACGGCGGTGCGACTTGGGCGGATGCGTCGACCGGCTTGCCGGATGTTCCGGTGAACGCGTTGGCGCCCGATCCGACAGTGGCCGGAACGATCTGGGCCGGCACCGACGTTGGTATGTTCGTATCCGAAGATTCCGGCGGAACCTGGACGCCGTACAACCCCGGCCTGCCGAACGTGGCGATCTTCGACCTCAAGGTCAGCAAACCCGGTTCCAGCCTGCTCGCCTGCACGCACGGCCGCGGCGCGTTCTTGCTGTCCTCCGATATCATTTTTGCGAACGGTTTCGAGAACTGATTTGCCCATCGATGGCTGAAGAGAAAACGCCCGGGAGACCGGGCGTTTTCTTCAGTGGACGTCGAATGACAGCATTCGCAAAGCGACCCTGTCTTCCGCACGTCCTGTGAACACTGCCCGTTGTGGTCCTGTCATCTTCAAAGGGTGCGAGGCTCAACTCGCACCCTTTTCAGCGCTTCCATTGCCAGGCTAGTTACTGAAGCGTCCTTGAATACCTCGTCGACCTCGACTACCTGCGACGTCGTCGAAGCTGTGTTGCGGTGGTGCAGCAGCACCATCGCGTTGCAACCGTTCGCAGCCATCTTCGCCGTATCGTACGGCACATGGATGCTGCCGCCGTTCAGGTAGCGCGAGTTTTCGCGTGCCGGCGACATTGTCAATTCGCAGGTCGTCGTGGCGAATGAATCCCACAGCGCGGTGATCCGGTTGAACACCGGTTTCCGCGGGCGCGCTGCAGACGAATGCAGATCACAAGAGCGTGCTGCGGTCGAACCCGCGCAACGTGTCGCCGCGCACAATTGGAACGTGACGCACTGACGGATTCGCGCGATTTGTCGTCGGCACTTCACAGTTTCGAGAACCCGCTGCTGCGAGATCGAAGTCGCATCGTTAGCATCCACGCTCGCTCCTGAAAACGTTTTCATGGAGTGTCGCAAAACTGCTCGGTTCAAGCGTTCGGAGGATAGGGGATCCGTCGGCGGACCACTTCTATCTATTCCCGTTTGACCGAGGTGCGTTACATGAAATTGCGGCAACGCAGAGTTTCGCCATACGCTGCTGTCCTCCTCCTTGTTGCATCCGCCACGATCAACGCAAACGTCGCCGGCAACGTGCCGGGGACGACTCCCGTCGGCGCGCGTTACGTCGTGCGTTTCGATGAGCCGGGGCTGGCCCGCTACAACGGGGTAGTCTCGGCAACGGGAGGAAGTTCCGCCAATTTGCTGCCGTTGAAGCAGCACGCGAACGGACGCACCCGGCTCGACGTGAACAGTGCGGCGGCCAAGTCTTACGTCGACTATTTGCGCAGCCGGCAGGATCAGCACATCGCGGACATCGCGACCGCCATCGGCCGGATTCCGGTCACTGTCCATTCGATGCAGCACGCGGTCAGTGCCGCGACGCTGATTCTGTCGCCCGATGAGGCGCAGCGGATCGTGCACACGCCCGGCATCGCGGCGGTCGAGCCGGATCGTCAGCTGGAGCTGGCCTCCGACATCGGCCCAGGGTTCACCGGCGCGATGTCGGTCTGGTGGGGAACTCAGGGGGGGGCGGACTCGATATTCGCCAGTGACTTCATCAATGACGGCTACGAAGGCGACGGTGTCGTGGTCGGTGTTATCGACGGCGGCTACAACAGCTTGAGCCCGTCGTTCCAGGCGACAGATGCCAACGGATACCGTATCGCCAACCCGCTCGGTCACGGAAACTTTCTCGGACAGTGCCATGTCGCCGGCATCAGCCGCGGCGGCTGCAACGACAAGGTCATCGGCGTCTATGACGAAGTTGGTTTGACCGCCAATCTTGCCGGCTGGGTCTATTCGGTCGAAGACGAACAGGGTCACGGCAGCCACACCGCCAGCACTGCGGCCGGCTCGCGACGCACGGCAACCATCGATGGCTATTCAGCGCTGCTCGCGGGCGTCGCGCCTCATGCCAATCTCATCATCTATAGCGCGTGTTCCCCCTACAGCGGGTGTGGTTACGCGCCTATCGTCGCGGCGATCGACCAGGCCGTCGCCGACGGCGTCGTGGATGCGCTGAACTTCTCGATCAGCGACCCCGCTGGTCCGTGGGCGGACACAATCGCCCACGCATTTCTTGGCGCGACCGAGGTCGGCATATTCGTCGCTGCCGCGGCCGGCAACACGAACAGTTTGACGCCGAAACAGACCGCCGGCAGCGTGATCAACGTTGCGCCCTGGGTTGCCACGGCCGGCGCTGGCTCACATGTCGGCGGCGCGATCGCGCAGGGGGTGCGCACGGCGATGAAGGGCGACGAACTGGCGCCGTTCACCCTGATCGGGCCGGCGAGGTTCGACTTCATCAAGCCCGACCTGCAGGCACCGGGCATGCACATCCTCGCGGCGAGCAGCAACGACGGCAGCGCAACCGGCCCCGCCCGGGTCGCGATGATGGACGGCACTTCGATGGCGACGGCGCACACGACCGGTTCTGGCGCGCTTCTGGCCGGGCTGCATCCGGACTGGACGCCACTCGAGATCAAGTCGGCTTTGATGATGACGGCAAAGGAATCGGGATTGACCAAGGCCGACGGCGCGACGCCGAGCGACTACTTCGACCGCGGCGCAGGCCGCGTGCAGGAATTCCTCGCCGGCAAGGCGGGACTCGTTCTCGACGAAACCGGGGATCACCTGGCCAGTGCCGATCCGTCGAACGGAGGCGATCCGAGCTCACTGAATCTCGCGAGCATGGAGCGCACAGCGTGTGCCAGTGCCTGCACGTTCACGCGTGTGTTCCGCAGCACGCAAAATCACGCGGTCACATGGACGGCCAGCGTCGTGGCCGGGCCCGCTCCGGGCTTCACGTCGGTCTCGGTGACTCCAGCGAAACTGACCCTGAATGCATTCGAGGTCTCCCGGCCTGTCACGTTCCGCGCCGAAACGAGCAAAGTGACGGCCGACGGCAAGTTCCACTTTGCCGAAGTCGTCCTGACGGCGGACGATCCGACCTTGCCGCCGCTGCATGTGCCGATCGCGGTCGTGGTGCCGGCGGCGTAGGCCGCCGCAACCATTTCCGCGCTGGCCGTTTGCGCGGGCCGCCGCAGAAAACGATCGCGCAAACGTGAATCGCGGCTAGTACCGCTGCCCACCCAGTTCGCGATAGCGCAGAAACACGCCACGCGCGGCATCGCGCAGAATGTCTGTTCTAACAGCGATGCCGCGCCTCTCCAGTTCGCCAGGCCAGTCGGCCGGCAGCGGCCCCTCATCGAACTCGGTCAGTTCCTCGACGTCGTCGGATCGCGCGCCGATCAGCAGTTCGTCGATGCCGGCCCAGAACGCCGCGCCATAGCACTGGCAGCACGGTTGCGCGCTGGTGGCGAGGGTGAAGCGGCCGCCGCCCTCGTTGAGACGTGAACGTTGCAGACGCGATTGCGCCAACATGAACGCCATCATCTCGGCGTGCGCGACCGAGCAGGCCAGCGGCAAGACGCGATTGACGCCCATGGCCACCACCGCTCCGCGCTCATCGAAGATCGCGGCGCCAAACGGCCCGCCGGTTCCGAGTTCGATGTTGCGCAAGGCGAGGGCGATCGCCAGTGACACGCGCTCCTCGTCAGTCGCGAAGACCCGCGTTGGGTCGATGAATCGGTCCACCCATTCCGGCAGGTAAATTTGCAGCGAGCTATTCATGGAAGAAGGATCGCGAACGCATCGTCTCGGCGAAGAAGCACGTCTTGGAGGTCTACTGAGATGGTTGATAGTGACGCGAATTTACTCGATTCCAAGGACGATCGAACAAATAGTGCCGGGGGTGCTTCGGCTCGTGATGAGAAACCGGCGATACCCGACGCCGAAACCTTCATCGTAACAACTCTTTACGTTGCGCCAGGGCCAAAAGGCTCCTTCTATTCCAAATCGGGAATACCCAAAGTACAACGAACACGGTAGGATTCTCTCCGCTTGGGGATGTAGCTAGGGAATCCGCCAATCGTCCGTCCGACTTGGACTCCAGTACGAGGGCCTTTCATGCGCAAGTCTTATTTGTTGTTCTGTGCCGTTTCCGCAACCTTGATGGCTGGAGCCGCACAAGCGGTGAAACCGCCGATTACCGAGGCGGAATCAGCGGATACCAACGCCGCCCGTGACGCCTACGCGACCTCACGTCGCGCAAGTCCGTACGACGTCAATTTCAATTCCGCTGCCGCGCGCCTCGACGCGTACAACGCCTTCCAGAGCGCGCTGCCAAAGGGCGCGATGGCGGCCGGCGGAGTTACTCATGCCGAGCACTGGCAGGCCATTGGTCCCGCTCCGATCGTCGGCGGCCAGACGCCGACGTTCAACGTTACTTCGCGCAGCCTGGTCACCGGCCGCGTCACGGCGATCGCGATCGACGCGACCGACAACGCGGTGTTCATCGGCGGCGCCCAGGGCGGCGTCTGGCGCACGCTCAACGACGGCGGCACGTGGACGCCGCTTACCGACTATCTCGGCTCTCTCGCGGTGGGGGCAATCGCCCTGGATCCGGCTGCGCATCAGCCCAACCAGGCAACGTTGTATCTCGGCACCGGCGAAGGCAATTTCGCGGGCGACTCGTATTTCGGCGTAGGCATTTACAAGTCGACCAATTCCGGTCAGACCTGGTCCGGCCCCTACGGCGGCGCCCTCATGACCGGCCGCAGCGTGCTGACTATCGCGGTCGACAGCACGAACTCGAGCGTGGTGCTCGCCGGCACCAGCAGCGGCATCGCCGGTGAAGCAGGAGTCACCAATCCGACGCTGCTGGCACGCGGAATCTTCCGCTCCACCGACGGTGGCGTGACTTGGACCAAGGTCACGGCCGGCAACAATCCAGTCGGGAAAATTGCCCAGGACCCGAACACGCCTTTGCGCTGGTGGGCCGCGATGAGCCCTGTGGCACCAACCGCCCTGGGCGGATTGCTGAAGTCCGAAGACGGCGGTCTTACCTGGGCGGCTGTCGACGGGGTCGCAACCGGGCTCCCGGCGATCACTTTCGCGGGTGCGACGATACGATCGAACCTCACGCTGACGACCGCCACCCCGGGCAATGCCAGCGCCGTAACGCTTTACTTTGGCACGAGCCAGCAGACCCCTACTGCAAACAACGGAAGGGTGTATAAGTCGAGCGACGACGGTGCGACGTGGACCCACGTTACCGCCGCGGAGTACTTCTGCTATCCGCAGTGCTTCTACGATCAGCCACTGCTCGTCGAACCCGGTGCACCGAACACCTTCTATACCGGTGGTGGCGGCTATGAAGTAGCCGACGGGGTGCCGCTGGGCCTGTTTAGCCGTTCGGTCGACGGTGGGACTACGTTTGACGAGAAAATTCGTAGCGATGACGGAACGACCGCCCTTCATGCCGACATGCATGCAATCGCAACGTGGCCGGGGCAGCCCAACCGTATCTGGGTCGGAAACGACGGTGGTGTCTGGCGTTCCGACGACCGCGGCGACAACTGGGTCGATGTCAACTCGAATCTCGCCCTGACGCAGTTCAGCGGTTGCGACCTGCATCCGACCCAGTTCGGCGGCGCGCTCGGAGGCACGCAGGACAACGGCACGAACGCCTGGCTAGGGACCAGCGCTTGGGCACATTCGGACGATGGCGACGGCGGTTTTGCTGCAATCGACCATACGACTCCGACCCAAGTCGCGCATACGTATTTCAACCAGACCAACAACCTGATGGGCGTGGCGGCTGCATACGTCGGCCTGGCTGCAGGGCCGAACGACTATATCGGTTTTGCCGGTGCCTTCACCAACGACCCGAACCCCGATTACAACAACGGATTGATCCTGAGTGACAACGTGCTCTTCTACGCGCCATTCATTCTGGATCGCAACAACACGACGACGATGTACTTCGGCACGAACCACCTCAATAAGGCGGTGGACTTCTTCAACAAGGCCGCTGTGTCGACGTCGACTCTACAGATCTACACGCAGCTCAACGGCGGCGCTACGATCACCACGGCCGTCCCACCATCCGCTTACACGGGCGCGATCAGCGCGATCGAAACGGTGCCGAGCGTGCTGGCCGGAGATTCGCAGATCATCTTCGTCGGATCGGACAACGGACGCGTGTTCCGCTCTGTCGACAGCGGCGCGACGTTCCAGGAAGTCGACGCCGGCGGGCCGCTCGGGTTGTTCGTCTCGAACATCCTCGTCGACCCGCGCAATCCGCAGATCGTCTACCAGTCCCGTTCCGGTTTTTCGGCCGGACTGCCGGCGCGCAACGTCCGCAAGTCGATCGATGGCGGTACCACCTGGAACGACGCGGCGTCGGGCTTGCCGAACGTTCCGGTCAACGCCATCGCGTTCGACCCGGCGTTTCCGAACCAGCTGTGGGCCGGTACCGACGTCGGCATGTATCTGTCGACCGACGGCGGAGACAGCTGGATTCCGTACAACGAGGGCATCCCGAACGTCGCCGTGTTCGATGTGAAGTCGAACCCGGCCACGCACACCGTGCTCGCCTGCACGCACGGCCGCGGCGCATTCATTCTCAATACGGATGCGATATTCATCGACGGATTCGACGGGCTCTGACCCGCCTTCCCACGATCGACTGGTAACACGAGAAACCCCGCAGGATTGCGGGGTTTCTCTTTTGGGGAGACGCGCCGCGTGCCGACGCGGAAGACTACTTGCGCGAAGACTACTTGCCAGGCTTGGCAAACGAATCGCGCAACGTCACGATGCGGTTGAACACCGGTTTGCCGGGCGCGTGTT
>DASRTK010000386.1:0-10816 GCA_035655975.1 Rudaea sp. | reverse complement strand
CTGGACAACATGCAGGTGTGCGTGCCGACAACGCCTGCACAGATGTTCCACATGCTGCGCCGGCAGATGGTGCGCGACTGCCGCAAACCGCTGATCGTCATGACGCCGAAGTCGCTGTTGCGGCACAAGATGGCGGTGTCGAGCCTGGACGAATTGGCCAATGGCTCATTCCAGCGCGTGATTCCCGACACGACATCGAAGGCCGGCAACAAGCTGCGCCGGATCGTTCTGTGCTCCGGCAAGGTGTACTACGACCTGGTCGAGGAGGCCGCCAAGCGCGGCGTCAACGATGTCGCGATCATCCGTGTCGAGCAACTCTATCCGTTCCCGCGCATCGAAGTGAGCGCGCAGATCGACAAGTACCCGGCAACGACTGAAGTCGTCTGGTGCCAGGAAGAGCCGATGAACCAGGGCGCGTGGTACCAGATCCAGCATCACCTGCTCGCCTGCATCGGCGACCAGCATTCGCTCCACTATGCTGGCCGCGTGCGCTCGCCCGCGCCTGCAGCGGGTCACTTGAACACGCACATCTCGGAACAGGCTGCTTTGGTGGAGCAGGCGCTGGTTGCGGCGCCCGGATATAACCACGCGTCAGAATAGAAGTTGCAATTGCAATTGCGTTTGATTTGCTCGTCATCCCCGCGCAAGCGGGGATCCATTTTGCTCTCGTAGTCTCGACCAGAATGCAAAATGGATTCCCGCTTGCGCGGGAATGACGGAAATTTTGAGTTCTTCGTGAACATCAAAATTGCACATCCATAAAAAAGGAACACCCATGGCACTCGAAGTCAAAGTACCGGTTCTACCCGAATCTGTTTCCGACGCGACGATCGCGACCTGGCACAAGAAGGCCGGTGACGCGGTCAAGCGCGACGAAAACCTGGTCGATCTGGAAACCGACAAGGTCGTGCTGGAAGTGCCTGCGCAGGCCGACGGCGTGCTCAAGGAAATCCGCAAGGAAACCGGCGCGACCGTAACAAGCCAGGAAATCCTCGCGATCATCGAGGAAGGCGCAGTCGCAGCGGCAGCACCTGCTCCTGCGGCAAAATCGGAAACGAAGCAGGCGGCGCCGGCACCGGCTGCCGCACCTTCCAGCCCCCAGCCCTCAGCCCCCAGCGCTGCTCTCTCGCCCGCCGGCCAACGCGTCGCAACCGAGAACAAGATCGATCCGGCGCAAGTCGCCGGTACCGGGCGCGGCGGCCAGGTAACGAAGGAAGATCTCGTCAACTTCATGCGCACCGGCGCTGCGACGACGGCGAAGGCACCGGCGGCTCCAACCAGCCCTCAGCCCTCAGCCCTCAGCCCTGCACCATCAGGCCCCCGCCCTGAAGAACGCGTCCCCATGACGCGCATGCGCGCGAAGATCGCCGAGCGCCTGATGCAATCGAAGAATTCGATCGCGATGCTGACCTCGTTCAACGAGATCAACCTCGCGAAGGTCGCGCTGATGCGCAAGGAACTCGGCGAATCGTTCGAGAAAGCGAACGGCATCAAGCTCGGCTACATGAGCTTTTTCGTCAAGGCGGCGTGCGAAGCGCTCAAGCGTCACCCGATCGTCAACGCGTCGGTCGACGGCAACGATGTCATCTATCACGGCTATCAGGACATCTCGGTCGCCGTGTCGACCGAAAAGGGTCTGGTCACGCCGGTGCTGCGTGATGCGCAGGGCATGAGCTTCGCCGATATCGAAAAGGCGATCGCGGCCTACGCGAAACAGGCGCGCGAAGGCGGGCTGAAGCTCGAGGACCTGCAGGGCGGCACGTTCACTATCACGAACGGCGGCACATTCGGCTCGCTGTTCTCCACGCCGATCGTCAATCCGCCGCAAAGCGCGATCCTCGGCATGCACACGATCAAGGAACGCGCCGTCGTCGAAAATGGCGCCGTTGTCGCCGCGCCGATGATGTATGTCGCGATCAGCTACGACCATCGCATCATCGACGGCAAGGACGCAGTGCTGTTCCTGGTCGACATCAAGAATCAGCTGGAGAATCCGCAGCGGATGCTGCTCGGCATATGACGCTTTAGCCCCTCTCCTGTCGGGAGAGGGGTTGGGGTGAGGGTCCGGGTCTGCGACGGACGTTCATTCCACCCCGAACCCTCATCCGGCGCTTCGCGCCACCTTCTCCCGGAGGGAGAAGGGAAAAGAAGGAAGCAAAACCAATGAGCGACCAATTCGACGTCATCGTCATCGGCGGCGGCCCCGCCGGCTATCACGCCGCGATCCGCGCCGCACAGCTCGGCCTGAAGACCGCGTGCATCGATGCCGGGCTCGGCAAGGATGGCAAGGCGGCGCTCGGCGGCACTTGCCTGCGTGTCGGCTGCATTCCGTCGAAAGCGCTGCTCGATTCGTCCAAGCAGTTCCACAACCTGCAGCACAGCTTCGGCGATCACGGCATCAGCGTGAGCGGCGCGAAGATCGACGTCAAGGCAATGGTCGCGCGCAAGGACAAGATCGTGCGCCAGTTCACTGGCGGCGTGGCGCTGCTGTTCAAGGGCAACAAGATCACGTCGTACTTCGGCACCGGCAAGCTGCTGAAGGATCGCCAGGTCGAAATCTCCGCGCCAGACGGATCAAAACAGACGATTGCGGCGACCAACGTGATCATTGCTACCGGGTCCGTCCCGATCGAATTGCCGTTCGCGAAGTTCGACAACAAGCTGATCCTCGACAATGCCGGCGCGCTCGATGTCGAGGCCGTGCCGAAGCGTCTTGGCGTCATCGGCGCCGGCGTCATCGGCCTGGAGCTCGGCAGCGTATGGCGTCGCCTCGGCGCCGAGGTGACCGTGCTCGAAGCGCTGCCGGATTTTCTCGGCACCGCAGACCGCGACATCGCCAAGGTCGCCGCGCGCGAATTTGCCAAGCAGGGCCTCGCCATCAAGCTCGGTGCGAAAGTCAGCAAGGCCGAGATCAAGGGCGACACGGTCGAAGTAACCTTTACCGACGCCAAGGGCGAGCAGAAGATCGTCGTCGACAAGCTGCTCGTCGCGGTCGGCCGCCGCGCGTACACCGAAGGCGTGCTCGGCGACGGCACCGGCGTGAAGGTCGACGCGCGCGGGCGCATCGATGTCGACGAGCATTGCTGGACCGGCGTCGAAGGCGTCTGGGCCGTCGGCGATTGCGTGCGCGGCGCGATGCTCGCGCACAAGGGGTTCGAGGAGGGCATGGCGGTCGCCGAGTTGATCGCCGGCAAGGCCGGTCACGTCAACTACGACACGATTCCTTGGGTCATCTATACCGAGCCGGAGATCGCCTGGGCCGGCAAGACCGAAGAAGAACTCAAGGCCGCCGGCATCCCGTATAAAACGGGAAGCTTCCCATTTGCCGCCGTCGGCCGCGCCGTCGCGATGAACGAGACTGCAGGCCAGGTCAAGGTCATCGCGCACGCGGAAACCGATCGCATCCTCGGCGTGCACATGGTCGGCCCGGGTGTCTCCGAGCTCATTGCCGAAGCCGTCGTCGCGATGGAATTCCACGGCTCCGCCGAAGACCTCGCGCGCATCGTGCACGCGCATCCGACCTTGAGCGAAGCGGTGCACGAGGCGGCGCTTTCGGTCGACAAAAGGGCGATACACAAGGCGAATTAGGTCCAGAATGGACCTGTTCTTCTAGCTCGTCATTCCGGCGAAAGCCGGAATCCAGCGTCTTTGCATGTCAACTCTGAAACAGCCATGCGTCTATATCCTAGCCAGTGCACGTAATGGCACACTCTATGTCGGTGTTACGTCGGACTTGATCAAACGTGTTCACGAGCACAGGACCGATGCGGTCGAAGGGTTCACGAAAGCTCATCAAGTCCATGCGCTCGTCTGGTTCGAACAGCACCAGACAATGGAATCTGCGATCGCGCGCGAGAAAGCCATCAAGGGCTGGAAGCGCGCCTGGAAGATCGAGTTGATCGAGAAAGCAAATCCGTACTGGCGCGATTTGTACTCGGAACTGCTTGACGTCTAGTATCAAAGGCACTGGATTCCGGCTTTCGCCGGAATGACGAGCTACAAAGAAGAGAACCGCGATGAGCGAAAATACCCAGCCCCCCTTCCAAGCCTTCCGCATCCACGCCGATCGCGACAAGCATCGTGCGGGCATCGAGGAAATGAAGATCGAAGACCTGTCGCCGGGTGAGGTCGTCGTCAAGGTGGCTTACTCGTCGGTCAACTTCAAGGATGCGCTGGCCGGCAGCGGCAAAGGCCGAATCCTGCGTGAGTCGCCGCTCAATGGCGGTATCGATGTCGCCGGGTATGTCGCGGCTTCGACCGATCCTGCCATCAAGGAGGGCGACCAGGTGCTTTGCACCGGCAGCGGACTCAGCGAAACGCGCGACGGCGGCTACGCACAATACGCGCGCCTGCAGGCGAAGTGGGCGATCCCTCTCCCCGCCGGGCTGACTCTGCGCGAGTCGATGATCCTCGGCACGGCCGGCTTCACGGCGGGACTGTCGCTATATCGGATGCAGCAGAACGGCCAGATTCCGGAGATGGGGCCGATCGTTGTCACCGGGGCGACCGGCGGCGTCGGCTCACTGGCGATCGACATGCTCACGAGCGCCGGCTACGAAGCCCATGCGATCAGCGGCAAGCTCGAACATTTCGACGACCTGATCGCGCTCGGCGCGAAGCAATGCATCTCGCGCAAGGATCTGTACTGGGGCCAGCGCCCGCTCGAAACCAGCCGCTGGGCGGGAGCAATCGACAATGTCGGCGGCGACCTGCTCGCCGGACTGACGCGCGTGGTGCACCCGTACGGAAACATCGCAAGCTGCGGCAACGCGGCCAGTATCGACCTGCAAACGACAGTCATGCCGCTCATCATTCGCGGCGTCAGCCTGCTCGGTATCGCCTCGGCCGGCACCGCACGCGACATTCGCGACGCCGTCTGGCAGCACCTGGCGACGGACTGGCGTCCGGCGCATCTGGATCGGATAGCGACGCGCGAGGTCCCGCTCGCCGAGTTGCCGGCAGTTTTCGACACGATGCTGGCTGGCGACTCGTTCGGGCGAACTGTCGTCAAGCTCTGAAGCGGACCAAAACAGATTCGAATCCCAGTGAGATTTGCCAGCTAATCGCTGGATTGCTATCGCGTTTTATCTCGACAAGCAAGGCGCAACGTCGCCATGTGCGAACCACATCGCACTGTCCGAAGAGCGCTGTGGCCTTCTCCCGCGCTGCCATTTAGAATGCATCGAACCGCACAGGGGATGACGGGAAACTTATGGCGCGCATTCTTATCGTTGACGACTCTCCATCACAGCTGGTCGGACTCAAACGCATCGTCGAGAAGCTCGGCCATCAGGCAATCACAGCCGAGGACGGAGCTGCCGGCGTCGAAGCCGCCAAGCGTGAAGTGCCCGACCTGATTCTCATGGACGTAGTGATGCCGAACCTCAACGGGTTCCAGGCTACGCGCACGATCGCGAAGGATTCCAAGACCAGCCATATCCCGATCATCATGGTCACGACGAAGGACCAGGAGACCGATCGCGTGTGGGGCATGCGCCAGGGCGCCAAGGCCTACGTGACCAAGCCGATCAACGATACCGAGTTGAAGAACACGATCGAGAAGTTGCTCGCCGCCAAGCACTGAAGGCTGGCAGCAGGCGCCCTGCTATGGCGCGCCGCGCGGATTGGTTTCAAAAGCCCGCGCCAGTTGTTCGTACAGCTTGCGCTGCGCTTCGTTCTGCGGCGCTGGAGCATAGACTTCCAGCGTGACCAACTGATCGCCGGGTGTCTTGCCCGGCATTCCGCGCCCGCGCAGGCGCATGCGGCTGCCGCTGTTCGAACCGGGCGGAACCTTCAATTCGACCTCTCCGCCCAGGGTCGGCACTGTCACGGTAGCGCCGAGCGCGGCTTCCCAAGGGGAGATCGGCAACGTCAGCAGCACGTCGCGGCCTTGCAGGTGAAACTGCGGATCATCGTCGACGCTGATTTCGAGCATCAGGTCGCCCGACGGCGCGCCCTGACTGCCGGGGGATCCCTGTCCCGCCAGGCGAATCTGCTGACCCGGAAGCACGCCGGCCGGAATCTTCACCTCGAGCGTGCGCTCGCCGCCATCGGGCTCGCGCAACGTAATGCGTTCGCGTCCTCCACTGTATGCGGTCGCAAGTGGAAGCCGGATGCGCGCCTGCACATCGCGCCCGCGTCGCGGACCGCCGGGACGGCCACCGGGACGTGCGCCGCCGCGCCCGAACAACGACTCGAAAAAATCGCTGAAGCCGCTTTCGCCGTCGAGATTGGAAAAGTCGAACTCGGCGCCGTCGCCGTAATGTGGCGGCGGATGGAATTCCTGACCTGGCCGATAGCCCTGCGAACGCAACTGGTCGTAGGCGCGGCGCTTGGCCGGATCCTTGAGCGCCTCGTAGGCTTCGTTCGCCGACTTGAATTTTTCCTCGGCGCCGCTTTCCTTGCTGACGTCCGGATGAAATTTGCGCGCGAGCTTGCGATAGGCGGATTTGATTTCCGCCTCGCTGGCTTCAGGCTTCACGCCAAGAATGTCGTAGTAGTCTTTGAACTGCATGTCGGTTCGTATGGCACAACGATGGTACGGCGAGTCCCACAATGACCGGCGCCACGCCAGGGCGAAAAACTCCGCAACCCAGCATAGCCCAACGCTGCTGCGGGCGGACAGCGCCGCTACCTCACAGCCCAGGGAACTCCCACGAACATCGGCCCGCGGCCAGCATAGCCGACCGCAGGCCTCTCACAGAAAAGCCGTTGAACAAGCCCCTGAATTGCCGTCATTCCCGCGCAAGCGGGAATCCATTTTGATTGGGGACGAGGGCAAATGGTCAAAATGGATCCCCGCTTGCGCGGGGATGACGACCACTTGTTCGGAATATTCCTCAGTGGCTGATGCTGATCCGGCGCGGAGTCGTCTCGGGCTTCTTGGGAATCGAAATTTCCAGAACGCCGTGCTTGCCGGTTGCGCTGATGCCATCGGCGTCGGCGCTGTCCGGAAGCGCGAAGCGGCGATAGAACGCGCCATAAGAACGCTCCACGCGCGTCGCCTTGCCGTTCTGCTCCTTGCTTTCCGACTTGCGCTCACCGCGAATAGTCAGGATGCCCTTGTCCATGCTGATGTCGATGTCCTTCGGGTCGACGCCCGGAATATCGGCCAGGATCACGAAGCGCTTGTCTTCTTCCTTGATGTCGACGCGCGGCGTCCACTGACTGGTCACGACATTCGACTGATCGGTTTCGTCTTCAGTGAAGAAGCGATCGAAAACCTGCTTGAGTTCGTCCTGGAAACGATGTGGCTGGTTCCAGTGGCTGTAACGGGTAATGGTCATTGGTTGCCTCCAAAATGGGTGCCGGGCACCAGGCCCGTATGCACCGAAAATAGTGGCGCCGATTTGCCTTTCAAGGAGGTTGAAAACACGGGTTTTGGCACAAGTACGGGTTGTCGGACTCAACCACGCAGAGGGTCGACTGCCGCCGCAGGTGGGCCAAGTTCACGTCCAGGCATTATCATTGGCAACAGGTCGCCGCGAGTGGACCGCACCCATCCCCAGAGGAGCAAACCATGACGATCAAAGTCGGAGACAAAATTCCGAACGCAACACTCAACTACCTGAAGGACGGCGTCCAGGCGATCAACACGGACGAAATCTTCAAGGGCAAGAAGGTCGTGCTTTTCTCCGTTCCAGGCGCCTTTACGCCGACCTGCTCGGCCAAGCATCTGCCGGGTTACGTGCAAAAGCTCGGCGAGTTCAAGGGCAAAGGCGTCGATGTCGCCTGCCTCGCCGTCAATGACGCTTTCGTCATGAATGCATGGGCCAAGGACCAGCATGTTCCCGACTCGCTGCTGATGCTCGCCGACGGCAACGGAACGTTCTCGAAGGCACTCGGCTTGGAAATGGACGGAAGCCCGTTCGGTCTCGGCATGCGCGGCAAGCGTTTCGCGCTCTACGCAGAAGACGGTGTCGTCAAGCAACTGCACGTCGAAGCGCCGGGCGAATTCAAGGTGTCTAGCGCCGAGGCGATGCTCGCCACGATCGGCTGACACGAGGCCGCGGAATTCCCTGACCTCGTAGGGTGGGCCTCGGCCCACCGCTCTTCGATTTTGCGCCAAGAAAACGGTGGGCCAAGGCCCACCCTACGAAGCCGATCGGCCCCGCATCGCAGCGGGGTGACCTTTCGGAATCAATTTCCTGATGGATCGATCGGCGCGTCGGCCACACCTTCCGTCGCCGAACTGTCATCGTCGTCGCCGTTCAACGCTTCGATGCGCACGACGCCGACCAGCGCTTCTTCGGACGGCAAGCGAATCAACGTCACGCCCTGCGTATTGCGTCCGACCCGGGCAACCTCAGCCGCGCGCGTACGCACCAGCGTTCCCTGGTTCGAGATCAGCATGATCTCGTGCACGCTGTCGATCTGCACGGCGGCGACCAGTGCGCCGTTGCGCTCGGAACACTGGATCGCAATGACACCCTGCGTGCCGCGTCCCTTCTTCGGATATTCGTCGAGCGGCGTGCGCTTGCCGTAGCCGCGCGCCGTTGCGGTAAGCACATCGGCCTCGCCGTCCGCGATGATCAGGCTGACGACCTGCTCACCCGGCATCAGCCGGATGCCGCGCACGCCGGTCGCGGTGCGGCCCATCGAGCGCACCTCGCCTTCGTCGAAACGCACGGCCTTGCCGTTCGAGGCGAACAGCATGACGTCGCGCTGGCCGTCGGTCAGCTGCACGTCGACCAGCGCATCGCCCTCGTCGAGCGAGATCGCGATCTTGCCCTTCTGCAACTGGAACGCGAATTCCGTCAGCGGCGTCTTCTTGACGGTGCCGTTGCGCGTGGCGAAGAACACGCTCCGATCCGCGCTGTATTCGCGCACGGGCAGCACGGCTTGCACGCGCTCCTCGGCCTCGAGCGGCAGCAAGTTCACGATCGGCTTGCCGCGCGAACCCGGTCCGGCATCCGGAATACGGTGAACCTTGAGCCAGTACACGCGACCCGTGCTCGTGAACGTCAGCAACGTGTCGTGCGTGTTGACGACCCACACCTGCGAAACGAAATCCTCTTCCTTCACCGTGGTCGCCGAGCGCCCCTTGCCGCCGCGTTTTTGCGCGCGATAGGTACTGACCGGCTGGCGCTTCGCATAACCCGCGTGCGACAGCGTCACGACGACGTCCTCGGGCTCGATCAGGTCGAGCACGTCCAGGTCTTCCTGGCTGCCCTGGATCACCGTGCGGCGCTCGTCGCCGAAGTCCTGGCGCAGCTCGGCGAGCTCGTCGCGGATGACCTTCATCAGCTTGTCGGGATCTTCGAGGATCGCGATCAATCCGACGATCTCGGCCAGCAGTTCGCGGTACTCCTCCGACAGCTTTTCCTGTTCCAGCCCGGTCAGGCGGTTCAGGCGCATCTCGAGGATTTCCTTGGCCTGCGCCTCGGAAAGTTGATAACCCTTGTCGCCGAGGCCGGTGCCTTCCGGCATGTCCTCGGGGCGCGAAACCTCCGCGCCGGTCGCAGCGAGCAGCGTGCGCACGAGGCCCGGTTCCCAGTGACGCGCGAGCATGCGCTCCTTCGCCGTCTGCGGATTGGCCGACGTCTTGATCAACTCGATCATCTCGTCGATGTTCGCGAGCGCGACGGTCAGGCCTTCGAGGATGTGGGCGCGGCCGCGCGCCTTGCGCAGCTCGAAAATCGTTCGGCGCGTGACGACTTCGCGGCGATGGCGCACGAACGCTTCGAGGATCTGCTTGAGCGTCAGCAGCTTCGGCTGGCCGTCGACCAGCGCAACCATGTTGATACCGAACGTAACCTGCATCTGCGTCTGCTGGAACAGGTTGTTCAGCAGCACGTCGGCCATCGTGTCGCGGCGCACTTCGATGACGACACGCATGCCGTCCTTGTCGGACTCGTCGCGCAGTTCGGAGATGCCCTCGATCAACTTTTCCTTGACCAGGTCGGCGATCTTTTCGATCAGCCGCGCCTTGTTGACCTGGTACGGCAGTTCGCTGACGATGATCGCTTCGCGGCCGTTGTCGTCGGTTTCGATGTCGGCCTTCGCGCGCACGAGGATGCGGCCGCGACCGGTCCTGTACGCCTCGACGATGCCCGCGGCGCCGTTGATGATGCCCGCAGTCGGAAAGTCCGGGCCGGGGATATGCCGCATCAGCGCATCGATGCCGAGTTCCGGATCGTCGATCAGCGCGACGATCGCGTCGATGACTTCGCGCAGGTTGTGCGGCGGCACGTTCGTGGCCATGCCGACCGCGATGCCGGCCGAGCCGTTGACGAGCAGATTCGGAATGCGCGCCGGCAGCACGCTCGGCTCGAACTCCTTCTCGTCGTAGTTCGGCACGAAATCGACGGTTTCCTTGTCGATATCGGCGAGCAGGCTCGAGGTCAGGCGCTCGAGGCGGCACTCGGTGTAACGCATCGCCGCCGCGGCTTCGCCGTCGATCGAGCCGAAGTTGCCCTGGCCGTCGACGAGCGTGTAGCGCAGCGAGAAATCCTGCGCCATGCGCACCAGCGTGTCGTAGATCGACGCATCGCCGTGCGGGTGGAACTTACCCATGACTTCGCCGACCACGCGCGCGCATTTCATGTAGGCGCGGTTCCACGTGTTGTTCATTTCGTGCATGCCGTAGAGCACGCGGCGATGCACCGGCTTCAGGCCATCACGCACATCCGGAAGGGCGCGACCGACGATTACGCTCATCGCGTAATCGAGGTAACTCTTGCGCATTTCGTCTTCGATATTGACGCGAATGACTTCTTTGGCCAGCTCTGCCATTTGTATAAATCTTCCGAAATTATGTGCTGCGGGCGAGGTCCCGGCGCGGTCCGCCAAAAGACCGGTAATTCTACCATATTGC
>DASRTK010000385.1:0-8904 GCA_035655975.1 Rudaea sp. | reverse complement strand
GGTGCACACGATCAGGTCGGCGCGGCGCACCTTGGCGATCAGGCTCGGTTTGGCCTCGATCACGTGCACGTCCTGCAATGCGCTCGTGCCGACGTCGACCTGGATCGCGTCGCCGGCAAGCTCGTGCAACAGCGAGCCCCACTCCGGTTCGCAGGCGAACACGGCGAGCGCGTGCGCTCGCGGCGCGGCGAGTGCACAAAGCAACAACAGGGTGAAAGTATATTTATTCATTTTGATGCTCATGGAAATGCGTGTCTAGAACTTGTGCGCGCCGTGCGCACCGAGGCTGACGTCGTACTGCAGGAACAGCGCGTTGTCGGTCGTCGTGCGGGTCGGATCGTCGTGGCTGTATTGCAGCCGGAAGAAACTGAATTCGCTGTTGCGCCAGGTCAGCTCCAGGCTGTGCCGGACCGGATCGAAATCGCTGGCGTACGGGCCGGTGTTCGCGGCCCACAGCTTGTCGAAGCGATAACCCATGTCCCAGCTGCGATTCAGGCGATACACCGCCTCGACGTAAACGCCGCGGCGATCGCCGATCCATGGCTGGGTCAGGGCCGGATCGGCGAGCGGGTCGGCAGGGGCCTGGGCAGTCAGGACGATCGCGTCTGCGGTCGGGGCCGAATACGTGCCGTCGCGCTGGTCGAGGAAATATTCGCTGCGCAAGGTGATGCCGCCGTCCTTGGTGTTGCCGTTCGGCGCCCACTTCCAGGTCGCGTCGGCGATATACAGCTTGTGATCGCCACTGAAGCCGTCGTCGGCCTGCGTGGTCTTCGCGTCGAGCATCGACACGCCGGCAAGCCACGAATTTTCGTCGCCGACGTCGCCGCCGGCATGCGCGAACAGCGTATGCGTGCCGACGCCGCCGCGATTCGCGCCGGCGGTCGGGAAGTTTTCGCCGCGGAACAGCTCCCCGCCGAATTCGAGGAACACGTCGAGCGGCGCGACCCAGCGTAACTGCGCACCGTCGTCACCGTACTGTCCGGCCAGGAATGCCTGGTACGGCAGCGGCCGATCGACGAAATTGTCGGTGTGCGTGTGGTGGCTGTTGAGGTAGCCGATGTTCGAGAAGAAGCGGCCGAGGCGCACGCTCAAGCCGTCGGGCAGGGCCAAGGTATCGATATAGGCTTCTTCGATGTTGACGCCGGTCTTGCCGTTATTGTCCTCGTAGCTCAGCGAAAGCTGGCCGTAGAATTTGTCGTCGACGTTCGCGGCAAACGAGATTTCACTTTCGCCGAGCGACAAGCCCTGCACTATCGGACCGCCGCCATCGACGATCGGGAAACCGGCGCGCACGTAGTTGTCCGGATTGAGCGAATGGTGCGCGTAGTTGCCGTTGAGAATCACCGCAATGGCCGGATTGAACGCGTTGCCGTTCGCGCCACCTGGATTCGGCGCAGACGCCTCAGCCGGTGCCGCCACTGCCGCGACCGCAGCGGTGGTCTGCGCCTGCTGCGTCGCATGCTCCTGCTGGGTCGGCTCCTTGGCTGCTTGCTGGCTCGCCTGCATCGTCGCTTTCATCTTCTCGAGGTCCGCGCGCGCGGCGTCCGCGGCGGCCAGGGCAGCAGCGGCCTGATCGCGCAATTTCTGACTGTCGGCTTCCAGTGCGCGGATGCGCGCGTCGAGCGCCTGCAACTGCGCGTCCGACGTCGCATCGGCGGCGATCGCGGCAGGGCTGGCCGCAGCCAACGCCACGCACAGCAGGAGCAAGTTCGGTCTCATCGAGAAAATTTCCGCTGGATCGGCTGTGCCGGGCAGCAGGCCCGGCCGGGGAAAGGGGACGTTATAACATAACGATGTTAGCGCAGCCTGTGCGGGTTTGCACAGCCCAACTCATGGCACAGGCGGCCGCAGGGTGGGCCTTGGCCCACGGCAATCTGCAAGCGTATCTGGAGCTGGGAACCCTCGCGGTCAGGTGAGGTGGGCCAAGGCCCACCCTACGGCTGCGGGAAGGGCGGCAGTGCCGTCAGGCGGCGTGTCGGTCCTTCCCGCTATCGAGCGTGCTCAGAAACCGTTGCGGAAAACCAGGTCGTCGGCCGCGCGATCGACGCTTATGACGAAACCGTTCGCCGTCGCGGCCGTCACGCTTACGATGAACGCGCCGCTTGGCGCCGCCCAGGTCTCTCCGGTCGTGAACATCGAACCTGCGTCATTGGCGAAGTTTGCCGGCGGAGTTTGCGCATCGACGCTCCACGCCGGTTCCTTTCGCGTCGTGTCGATTTCATGGACGATCACCGCGCTGCCCGCCAGATTGTGATCGTACGCGTCACCGGCGAGGCCGGCCCGGCGCGCTTCGATGGCGTAGTAGTGCGTCGCCACCGCGCCCGGCAACGTGACGACGATCATCTGCAGGTTCGAGGACGCCGCCAGCTCGGCGGCGTCGAGTGACAGGTTCGCCCACGTTCCGGCCGTGCCCATCGTGAGCTTGCGCGCCGCATCGACCCAGCCGAGCCGATCGCGCGAATAGATGCTGATGTGCTTGGGTTGCGTGCCGAATGTCGCGTCGCTGGTCGCGTCGTCCCAGCAGTCACTCATGACATCCCACGGATTGTCGTAGGGATCGGAATCGAGGTCCGAATTGTTCGCATGCGGCAACCCGAACCCATGGCCCATTTCGTGCGCCAGCGGAGCCTCGTGCTGGTAACCCCAGGGCGGCTCCCAGGTCACGCGCCACGAAGCGCTCTTGCCGTCGAGCGTCGTGTTGCGGCTGCCGCCCCAGGCATAGCCGTCGAGGTCGGCGTTGAACATCTGGTTGATGCCGACGAACTTCGAGAAATCGACGGTGGCGTTGGCCACGCCCGTGCAGTCATTGAACAGCTTGGTCAAATCGGCTGAACCGCCCGCTGGTATGTAGTAGCTGCGCGGCTGCGGCAACGTGAACCAGCCGTACGCGGCGCTGCCGGCCACGTTGACCTTGCCGTACGACACGGTGCGCCAATAATCGTCGAGGCGGCCCGTGGCGTTCGACAGCATGGTTTGAAAATACGCCAGGTCGTGCGGCTCGGATGCGTTGTCGCTGAACTTGCAGGCAATCGTGACCCAGGGCTGCGGTCCGGTCACGGCACTCAGCGCCTCGGCCGCCTGCGCTGGCTCGGCGGAAACGATCGTCTCGGCGCGCAGCGGCGCGACGACGTCGGCGTTGACACGGGAACCGGCATCCATAGACGCCAGCAACGCGATGCGATGGCCCTGCAGCGCATACAGGTCGCCCGCTGCCAGTCGTGCGCTGTCGACGTCGAGGGCGAGGCGCCGGCCATCGTCCGTCACCAGGTTCGCGATCAGGCGGTCACCACGTGAGGCGGCGTCGGGAGCGCTGTCGCCCCAGACAAGTTCGAGGCTGCCTTGCAGTTCCGGCCCAGCCTGAGCGGCGAGCGCAACGCTGCAAGGTAACGCCAGGGCGATTGCCGCCAATGAGATCCCTGCAACGGACATCCGCGCCTCCTTCAGGCTCGCACGGTAGCAGCAGGCCGGTCGCGGAACCCGGAAGGCAGTCGCAGAACGGCGTTCACCTGTCGGCGAAATTCGACCGCTGCGCAGCGAAGCGCCTCCCGCGCCGGCGCAGGACGGTCAGGCGCGGGCGCGCAACGCAGCAACCGCCGGCAATTCCTTGCCCTCGAGGAATTCGAGGAATGCGCCGCCGCCGGTCGAAATGTAAGAAATATCATTTTCCACTTTGTATTTTTCGACCGCGGCCAGCGTGTCGCCGCCGCCGGCGATCGAGAACCCCTTCGAGGCCGCGATCGCGCGCGCCAGTGTTTCGGTGCCGCTGCCGAAGGCGTCGAACTCGAATACGCCGACCGGCCCGTTCCAGACGACCGTGCCGGCTTTCGCGATCAGCGCGGCGTAGCGCGCCGCCGTTTGCGGGCCGATGTCGAGGATCATTTCGCCGGCGCCGACCTGGTCGACGTTCTTCACGGTTGCCGGTGCGTCGGCCTTGAACTCCGGCGCGACGACGACGTCGGCCGGAATCGGCACGTCGGCCCCGCGCGCCTTCGCGTCGGCGATGATCTTCCTGGCCACGTCGAGCAAGTCCATTTCGACCAGCGACTTGCCGACGCCGAATCCTTCGGCGGCGATGAACGTGTTGGCGATGCCGCCGCCGACGATAAGCTGATCGACCTTGCCGATCAGGTTTTCGAGCAGGCTGAGCTTGGTCGAGACCTTGGATCCGGCGACGATCGCAAGCAGCGGCCGCGCCGGCTTTTCGAGCGCCTTGCCAAGTGCGTCGAGTTCGGCCATCAGCAGCGGTCCACCGCAGGCGACCTTGGCCGCGCGAATCACGCCGTGCGTCGATGCCTGCGCCCGGTGCGCCGTGCCGAAAGCATCCATGACGAAGACATCGCACAGCGCGGCGTATTTCGCCGACAACCCCGGGTCGTCCTTGCCTTCGCCGACATTCATGCGGCAGTTCTCCAGCAGCACGACTTCGCCGGCCGCGACATCGACGCCATCGAGATAGTCGCGCACGAGCCGCACCGGCTTGCCGAGCGCGTTGCCGAGCCAGTCTGCGACGGGCCGCAGCGATTCGGATTCCTCGAAGACGCCCTCCTTCGGCCGGCCAAGGTGCGACATGACCATGACCGACGCGCCTGCATCGCGCGCATGCATGATCGTCGGCAACGCAGCTTCGAGGCGCTGACTCGCGGCGACCTTGCCATCTTTCAACGGCACGTTCAGGTCTTCGCGAATCAGCACGCGCTTGCCGCGCAGGTCGAGGTTGGTCATGCGCACAATCGGCATCGCGGACTCCGGTTTCGGCGAATCGTTGCAGGGCAAGCCGCCGGGATGGCGGACTGTCGAGGCGGTGCATTGTAATCGGCCCGCGAACGCGGTTCACGTGTGCCGCAGGGAGCAGTTGTGGCACGATCAGCCGTGCTCCAGATTCTGCAACGGCTCCTGGCCGCCCTGCCCGATGCGATCACCGCCGCGGTGTTCCTGACTGCATGGGTCGCGCCGACGCGCTTCGGGCCGGTTTATGTCAGGGATCTGACGCTGGTCTTGGCGATGGAGTTCATCGTCATCCATTCCAGCGTGTTCTACGCCATCATCGTCGGAGTCGACGTGGCGCGGGGCAAGCGCATCGCGTGGCTGGCCGGTTTGAGCAGCCTGTATCTGGTCTTTGTCTTCGGTTTTGCAATCGAGTACAAGAGCAGCTGGCCTGTCTTCGCGTTTGCCTGGCTGTTCGTCAGCCGCTTCCTGCACGTGTGGATCAGCCCCGCGTCAGGCGAGGCTGAAGGCGCGCGCATGGTGAAGCTGTGGGCCGTTTCGGTGGTCGCGTACCTGTTCGGCGCATTCACCGCCATACTGGTCCCGCTGCCGAGCCTTGGAATGACCTCCGCTTTCATCTCGTCGATGATGCAGTCCGGTGGCACGGGCTGGAGCAGCGGCGAAACCCACACGACGCTTGCCTTCGGCTTGCTGTATTTCTCGATCCTTGCCGCGGCGAAGTTCGCCCTGAGTGGCCCGCCAACAGCACGCGCCAGCGCTGACGCGCGGACCGCGCAAGGCGCGGCGCACCGGCGACGCCAGTCATGACCAAGCTATGCGCGAGTCCTGCCAACGACGAGGCGGGTAGCGTGATTTACGGACTGCCTGCGCGCGATCACGCCGCCACGAGATCCGCCGGCGCCGACGCGTAGAGCGAGGCCGCAACCCGGCGTTGCGTGGCCGCCACGAGGTCGGCCAGCACGCCCGCGGCAGTGAGGTCGATGCCTGCGCCCGGACCGGCCACGGTCAGCGGCGCTGCCTGGTAGAAATCGCTGTGCAGGATCAGCGCGTTTTCGCACGGCGCAAGGCGCGCGAATGGATGCGTTTGCGCCACGCGCTCCGGGGCGATGCGTGCCTGGCCATTCTCATAACTCGCGCGGTAAACCCAGCGCTCGTGACGCACGTCGGCGACGGCGGCGCGCGCGCGCCAGCCGGCATCGGCCGATTCCAGCCGCGCCAGAAGCAGCGCCGGATCCGGCTCGTCGAGCAAGGCAGCATCGACCAGCGGAACGCATTCGACGTCGCGCAGTTCCAGATCGTGACCGAGCGCGCGCAACAGGATGACGAGCTTGCGCGCTGCGTCCTCGCCGGACAGGTCGCGCGCCGGGTTCGGTTCGGCATAGCCGTTTTGCACCGCTTCACTGACCGCCGTCGAGAGCGCGCAGCCCTGCTGCAGGCGCCCGAGCACATAGGACAGCGTTCCCGACAGCACCGCTTCGAAGCGATCGACCCGATCGCCGGCGCGGTGCAGGTCGCGCAGCGTCGCCAGCAGCGGCAACTGTGCGCCGACCGTGGTGCTGTCGTACAGATGGGTCCCCGATGCCGCCTGGGCCGCCGCGACCGCGTGCGCCAGCGGCCGGTCGGCGGAGGACGCGAGCTTGTTCGGCGTAACGATGTCGATGCCGGCCGCGAGCCAGCGCGGGTATTGGGCCGTGATGTCGGCGCTGGCAGTGCAGTCGAGCAGAATGTCCGGCCGCAATGGCGCTCGGGTCAGCGCGAGCGGGTCCGTCGACGCGGTGGCTTCCGGCAGCAGGTCGGCAATGCGCCCCGCAGTCAGCCCGTCGGGCGCCACGAGCAAGCGGCGCGAATTCGCCGCCGCGACGATCCGCAGGCGGACACCGGAACGCTGCAGCAAGGCGCGGCGCGCATCGACCAGCTCGAGAACACGGCGGCCGACACGCCCGGTTGCGCCGACGATCGCGATGTCGACGCTGCGACGCTCGCTGGCCGCCGCGGAGAGCGCTCCGTGTGCCGTACCCGCAGACTTGGTTGCCGCCATGATCGAATTCCCTGGTGATTTTTGGACGTTTAGACGTCTGGATGGCCATATCTGATCATGAATTGCGCGCCTGGTCAAGCGCCAGCGGGCGCTGCCGGCGCGGGGCCCGCGCGAAGCGCGTTTGCGCCCCGGCCGGGGATCGGTCACCATGGGCAGCCGACGCGACCAGGCGCCCGCCGAATGCACGTCATTGAATTCATTCACGACCTGGCCATCATCATGCTGACGGCCGGCATCGTCACGGTCGTCTTCCACCTGCTGCGCCAGCCGGTCGTGCTCGGCTACATCGTCGCCGGAGTGCTGATCGGCCCGCACACGCCGCCCTACACGTTCGTCACCAACGAGGAGACGATCCGCACGCTGGCCGAACTCGGCGTCGTTTTCCTGCTGTTCTCGCTCGGCCTGGAGTTCTCGCTGCGCCACCTGCGCCAGGTCGGCGCCACGGCCCTTGTGTCGGCCATCGCAGGCATCGTGACGATGCTGTCGCTCGGTTATGCGGTCGGACGCGCGTTCGACTGGAGCGTCATGGACGCGCTGTTCCTCGGCGCGATGCTGTCGATCTCATCGACCACGATCACGATCAAGGCGCTCGAGGACCTGAAGCTGAAGAAGCAGCATTTCGCCCAAGTCGTGTTCGCGATCCTGATCGTCGAGGACGTGCTCGCGATCGCGATGATCGCGCTGCTGGCGAGCGCGGCGAAAACCGGAGCGATCGATTCGGGCGAGGTCATGCGCACGCTCGGCGGACTGACCGTGTTCCTGGTCGCGTCGCTGGTCATCGGCATCCTGACTGTCCCTCGCCTGCTCGACTTCGTCGCCCGCTTCAACAGCAACGAGATGCTGCTCGTTTCGGTGCTCGGCCTTCTGTTCGGCTTCTGCCTGGTGGTCGTGCGCCTCGGCTACAACGCGGCGCTCGGCGCATTCGTCATCGGCGCGATCATTGCCGAAGCCGGGGCGCTGCACCGCATCGAGCGGCTGATTGCACCGGTGCGCGACATGTTCTGTGCGATCTTCTTCGTCGCCGTCGGCCTGATGCTCGATCCGGTCATGCTGCTCGACTATGCCGGGCCGGTTGCCGCGGCAACGCTGGCCGTGATCATCGGCAAGTCATTGGCGCGCACCGCCGGATCGTTTGCCGCCGGCCAGGATGCGCGCACCTCGTTGCGCATCGGCATGAGCCTGGCGCAGATCGGCGAGTTCTCGTTCATCATCGCCACGCTCGGACTCACCCTGAAAGCGACCAGCGCGTTTCTCTATCCGATCGCGGTCTGCGTGTCGGCGATCACGACGCTGTTCACGCCGTACCTGATCCGTGGCGCCGACCCGCTGGCGCGCCGCATCGGCGCGCTCGTGCCGCCCGGAGTAAACCGCATCCTGCACATGTATACGGCGTGGTTGCAGAGTCTGCGTTTCGTCGGCGACCGCGCCGTGATCGCGGCGATGGTGCGCAGGATCCTGCTGCAGGCGTTCGTCAACCTGTGCATGGTCGCCGCGATATTCGGCGCCGGCGCCTATTTTGCCCGTCGCTATCGCGACGAGATCGCGCAATGGATTCCGTATCCGCAGGTCGCGAACGCGCTGATCTGGGGCGCGGCGCTGGTGCTGTCGCTGGCGTTCCTGATCGCCGCCTATCGCAAGCTCAAGGCGCTGGCCATGATGCTGGCCGAGGTCGGCGTTCGCGCCGGACGCCACACCGAGCGCGTGCAGCGCATCGTCGCCGAGGTGCTGCCGGCCGTGTCGATCGGCGCGATGCTGCTGGTTGTTTCGGCGCTGTCATCGAGCATCCTGCCACCGGCCGAGCTGCTGATCGCCGTGCTGGCGATGGGCGCGCTGATCCTGGCACTGCTGTGGCGCACACTGGTCAAGCTGCACTCGCGTTTGCAAATCGCGCTGCTCGAGACACTGCAATCCGAAAAGGACGAACACTGACGACTGTCCGGATGCGCACAGTCTCCGGCGGCGCGCACCTTTGCGCGCGCCGCCGCCCGCCCTACGTACGGTTCGGCATGCGCTGATTCGTCACGGAGACGCCGTTATGCGCTCCCCGGACACGGTGCCTTCGCCAAGATGCGCGAGGAATGTCGTTCCGTCCGGCATATACAAGTCGAGCGAGACCGTGCCGGACATCGAATTGCCGGTGC
>DASRTK010000384.1:0-14806 GCA_035655975.1 Rudaea sp. | reverse complement strand
TGCTCGACGCGCAGGGCCGCGTGCTCGAGCATCTTCCGTACCTGATGCAGTTGTCCACGTCGGTCATGGTCGACGTCGCCGAGCCCGGCGCGGCTCCGCGCTTCGGCATGATCGAACCAACGGTCAATCCGATGGTCTATGGCTACGCGTTGCCGTTGTTCGCCGGCCTCGTCCTCGCTACGCCGGTGTCCGGGCGGAGAAGGCTGGCGCAACTTGCAGCTGGCATTCCTTTGATCTGGATCGCGCAGGCGTTCGGCGTGGTCAGCGAGAGCCTCAAGACCGTCGTCATCGATTCTGGCCCGCTTGGCGCGGAGGCTGCGTCGCGGGCCGGCCTGCCGCTCAATCTGATTGCGCTATGCTACCAATTCGGTTACCTGGTCCTGCCTTCGCTGGTGCCGGCGGTCCTGTGGATCGTGTTCAATCGCAGCTTCATCGAATTGCTGATAAGGCGCGAACACGCGGAACCTGTGGCAACGCGCAGGGTCGAAGCGCCACCTGATGGGGACGGATGAAGATGTCTGCGGTTGAACCATTGCCCACTGCCGAGCCGGATGCATCGCTCGACGAGCGCATCTGCGAGTATCTCGTCGCGCGCGGCCGGCTGAAAGAAGCCGACCTGGCGCGCGCGCGCCGCCTGCATGAAGAGGACGGCGAGGGCAACCTCGTGCCACTGCTCACGCGGCTGGGCCTGGTATCCGAGCGCGAGATGGCCGATGCGCTGTCCGAAGTGCTCGGACTGCCGCTGCTGAGCGCAAAGGAATTTCCCGAAGCGCCGCCGGCCAACGTGCAGATGTCGGTCCGCTTCCTCAAGCAGTACCACATCGTGCCGATCGCCGAGAGCGAGACCACGGTGACCGTTGTGGTCGCCGACCCGGCCGAACGCTACGCGATCCAGGCAGTGGAGCTTGCAACCGGCAAGCCGGTCGAGATCAAGGTCGGTTTCCGTTCCGAAATCGACGATGTGATCGAGCGCTACTACGGCTCGGGCCGTTCAGCCATGGGTACGATCGTCGAGAACCTGACCGACGAGAATTCGCGCAGCGAAGACGACATCGAGCATCTGCGTGACCTCGCGTCGGAGGCGCCAGTCATCCGCCTGGTCAACCTCGTGATCCAGCGCGCCGTCGAACAGCGCGCGTCGGACATCCATATCGAGCCGTTCGAGAATCGCCTGAAAGTCCGCTATCGCATCGATGGTGTGCTGCACGAAGTCGAGTCGCCGCCGGCGGCGTCGACCGCGGCGGTGATCTCGCGCGTCAAGATCATGGCCAAGCTGAACATCGCCGAGCGCCGCCTGCCGCAGGACGGCCGCATCATGCTGCGCGTGCAGGGCAAGGAACTCGACTTGCGCGTGTCGACCGTGCCGACCTCATTCGGCGAATCGGTCGTCATGCGTATCCTCGACCGCGAATCGATCGTGTTCGATTTCCACACGCTCGGCTTCACCGACCAGTTCCTGTCGCAGTTCATGAAGGTGCTGGAATTGCCGCATGGCATCCTCCTGGTCACCGGTCCGACCGGTTCGGGCAAGACCACCACGTTGTATACCGCGCTGTCGCGGCTCAACACGCCGGACGTGAAGATCATCACGGTCGAGGATCCGGTCGAATACCAGATCGAAGGCATCAACCAGATCCAGGCCAAGCCGCAGATCGGCCTGGACTTCAGCCACGCGCTGCGTTCGATCGTGCGCCAGGATCCGGACATCATCATGATCGGCGAAATGCGCGATCTGGAAACGGCCAAGATCGCGATCCAGTCGGCGCTGACCGGACATCTGGTGCTGTCGACACTGCATACCAACAACGCCGCCGGCGGCATCACGCGCCTGCTCGACATGGGCGTGGAGGATTACCTGATGACCTCGACGGTCAACGGCATTCTCGCCCAGCGCCTGGTGCGGCGACTGGAGCAGACCCACGCCGAGCGCTACGACGCGCTGCCCGAAGTCGTCGAGCAATTCGGCCTGCGCCGCTTCCAGCCGGAAGGAAAAGTGCAATTGTATAAACCGATGCCGTCACCGATCACCACGACCGGCTATCACGGCCGCACCACGATCATGGAGTTCCTGGTCATGACCGACCCGCTGCGGCGCCTGGTCATGCAGCACGCCGACATGGGCAAGATCGAGGACCTCGCGCGCGAAGAAGGCATGCGCACGATGTACGAAGACGGCCTGGTCAAGTCGCTGATGGGCGTGACGACGATCGAAGAAGTGTTGAGGGTTACGCAGGAGAGCTGAGGAAGGGGCCAGGGACGAGGGGAGAGGGGCGAGGGGCGAGGGGCGAGGCGAGGCGAGGGAGCGCGGAATGGTCGACAGCTATCGCGATTTGATTGCGTGGCAGAAGGCGATGGACTTGGTCACCGAGGTGTATCGGGTCACGGCCTCCATGCCAGAAGCCGAAAGATTCGGCCTCACGAGTCAGCTGCGCCGCGCCGCAGTGTCAGTACCATCCATGCTCGCAGAGGGACATGCGCGTGGCTCGACCAGGGAGTTCGTGCGCTACGTCGCCATGGCGATGGGATCGCTCGCGGAAATTGAGACGCAATTGTTGATCTGCATGAGACTTGAGTTTGCAAATCAGACCTCGCTTCAGAAGTTGCTCGCGCAGTGCGATGAACAAAACCGCATCCTTCGCGGTCTCACCAAGTCGTTGAGTCACAAACTCGAGCAAAGCCGCTCGCCCCTCGCCCCTCGTCCCTCGCCCCTTTGACCCAATGGCCCTCTTCCACTACAAGGCAATCACCAGCGCCGGCGAGGTCCTTACCGGCCAGCTCGACGTTGCCTCGAACGACGAGGCCGTGGCGAAGATCCAGGATGCGGGCAATATTCCGCTCGAGGTGCGCGCGGCCGATGGTGCCGAAAGCGGGGGGTTGTTTGGCGGCCTGTTCAAGCGCGAAGCGATCAACCAGACCCAGGTGCTGCAGTTCACGCAGCAACTGGCGACATTGCTCGGCGCGGGGCAGCCGCTCGACCGCGCGCTCCAGATCCTGCTCGAGCTGCCCGAAAGCGAAAAGGCCAGGCGCATCATCGAGCACATCCGCGACCACGTGCGTGGCGGCGGCTCGTTGTCGGACGCGCTCGAGTCGGAGCCAGGCGTGTTTTCGAAGCTGTACGTCAACATGGTCCGCGCCGGTGAAGTCGGCGGTTCACTCGACGTCACGCTCGCGCGCTTGACCAATTATCTCGAGCGTGCGAAGGCGCTGCGCGAGAGCGTCATCAACGCGCTGATCTACCCGGCCATCCTGGTCGTGATGGTGTTCGGCGCGTTGTTCGTCCTGCTGGCGTTCGTCGTGCCGCGTTTCCTGCCGATGTTCAAGGACATGAATGTCGAACTGCCGATGATCACCAAGGTCGTGCTGTTCGTCGGCACCGCGCTGCAGGACTGGTGGTGGCTGATGGCAATCGCACTAGTGGGCGGCATCGTGTTCATGCGCCGGCGCCTGACGATCCCCGAGGTGCGGCTGGCCTGGGATACGCGCATGTTGAAAATGCGTGTCGTCGGGCCGCTGTTTACGCGCCTGGAAACTGCCCGTTTGATGCGGACGCTGGGAACTTTGCTGAAGAATGGCGTTCCCTTACTGACCGCAATCTCGATCGGTCGCAACGTACTCGGGAACACCGCGCTCGCCGAGGCGGTCGATAAGGCCGGAGAAGAAGTGAAAACCGGCGGCGGTCTGGCGTTCGCGCTGGGCCAAAGCAAGCGCTTTCCGAAGCTCGCGCTGCAGATGATCAGTGTCGGCGAGGAGTCGGGCGCGCTCGACGACATGCTGATGAAGGTCGCCGACACTTTCGACGTCGAGGCGAAGAACACGGTCGACCGGCTGCTCGCGGCGATGGTGCCGGTCCTTACGGTTGTCATGACCGGGGTCGTCGCGATCATCATGATGGCGATCCTGTTGCCGATCCTGAGCATCACCAGTTCCATTCAATGAGGTCGCATTATGCAAATGTATAGAAACGCTGGATGCGCGCCTTGTGCGGTGCGTAACGCCCGTGGAAACGCGGGTTTCACCCTGATCGAAATGATGGCAGTGCTGGTGCTGATCGGCGTCGTCATGGCGATCGTCGGCGGACGCGTGTTCCAGAATTTCCAGAGTGCGCAGTACAAGGCGGGCATCGCGCAGGTGCACTCGCTCGAGATGAAGGTGCAGGCCTACGTGCTCGACAACGGCTCGACGCCGCAAACGCTGAACGACCTTGTCACCCGGCCCGGCAACGCGTCGAACTGGAATGGTCCGTACGCCAAGCCGGCCGACCTGAAAGATCCGTTCGGGCACCAATTCATATACAAGTCGCCGGGCGACCATGGCGACTTCGACATCACGTTCCTCGGCAAGGACGGAGCGCCTGGTGGCGACGCCCTGAACAAGGACACGGGCAATTGGGAATGAGGGCCGAGCCGGCGCGGTAGCGCGAGGTGACGCAGGTGAAGGCTGGAAAGTTTTCTCGGGCTCGTGCTCAGACCTTGCTCGCTGCAGGCGGCCCCTCACCCCTTGCCCTCTCCCGCGAGCGGGAGAGGGGGAGTGATCGTCGCGCATTCGCGCGACAGCGGTACTCGATTGAAGCGGGCTTCAGCCTGATTGAACTGGTAGCGGTGCTGGTGCTGATCGCGCTGGTATTCGCGATGGTCACGCTGTCGTTCTCGAAGAGCCTGGCTAGCGCGAAGATCCAGGCGGCAAGCCGCGATCTCGTCGCAGCGCTGCGCTTCACGCGCGGGCAGGCGATCGTCAAGGGCAAGTCGACCTCACTCGAACTCGACGTGGAAAACAACCGCTACATGACGCCGGGGCGCCGCGTCGTCGCGTTGCCGCCGAACATGCGCATGACGATGTTGACAGCCGACAACGAAGTGACCGGGGCAAATTCCGGGCGCATCCGCTTCTTCCCGGACGGCGCTTCGACCGGGGGCCACATCTCGGTGTACATGGGCAAGGAGGAGTGGCGCATCAACGTCGACTGGCTGACCGGTGCGGTGACGCGCGAGGAGTTGAAGAAGTGAGCGCGGAAAATGCGGGCTTTTCGCAGAGTGCCTCTCACCCATTGCCCTCTCCCGCGCGCGGGAGAGGCAGAGTAATCGTCGCGCTTCGCGCGACCCCGGTACTCAACAAGAGCGGGGGCTTCACCCTGATCGAACTCGTCGCCGCCTTCGTCATCTTCGCGCTCGGCTTCGGCGTGCTGCTGCAGATACTCGGTGGCGCATTGCACACGACGTCGCAGTCGGTCGACTACAGCAAGGCGGCGATGTGGGCGCAGACGCTGCTCGATACGCAGGGCATCGGCGAGCCGTTGCAGGAAGGCACGAGCAGCGGCCGTTTCGACGAACAGTTCGGATGGGAGTTGCGTGTGTCGAAGTACGATCCGCCGCCGGCGCAGACGACGGTCGCGCCGATCGGCAGCGCCGATGCCAACGGCCTGATCACGCAGGTGGCGCCGTCGCTGGATTTGTTCCAGCTCGAACTCGTCGTGAGTTGGGGCAACCGCTTCCTGATGCATCGCGCCCAGTTCGCCACGGTGCGCGTGATGAATCCGCCGCAGGTGGCGGGTAACGGCGCGCCACCGCAGCCGCAACAGCAGCCGGTAAGGGGGCAGCGGTGAACAGTCGTTTCGGTATGCCTTCGCAGGTTTCCCCTCACCCCTTGCCCTCTCCCGCAAGCGGGAGGACCCTCACCCCTTGCCCTCTCCCGCTGTCGCGGGCGAGGGGGAGTGATCGTCGCGCGTCGCGCGACCACGGTATTGGATTGAAGCCGGGAGTGATCGTCGCGCTGCGCGCGACACCTGCATTTGATAAGAGCGGGGGCTTCACCTTGCTCGAAATGCTGATGGCGATCGTGCTGCTCGGATTGCTGCTGGCCGGGGCGTACAGCGGGATCCAGACGTCGGTACGCGCAATGCACGCCGGCGAACGCCTGATCGAGCGCATTGATCGCGTGCGCACCGTGCAGGAATTCCTGCGCCACCAGTTGACGCGCATCCTGCCGATTTCCTACGCCCAGACCGAGGCGAAGACGTACACGTTTGAAGGCGAACGCGACTTCATGCGTTTCGTCGCACCGATGCCGGGCTATCTCAGCCACGGCGGCCCGTACGTGCAGACGCTGGCGCTTGTGCGCGGGAGCAGCGGCATGAGCCTGGTGTTCAGCGGCACAATGCTGAACGGGTTCGACTGGCAGGAGGAAAAGAAGTCCGAGCGCGAGCCCGTCGTGCTGATCGATCATATCGGCGACGGCAACTTTTCCTACCGCGCTCTCGACGATCAAGGCCAACTCGCGCCCTGGAGCACGCGCTGGGACGATCCCAGCATCACGCCGCTGCTCGTGCGCGTCGAGCTGACGATGCAGAACGGCGCGCAGATCAACTGGCCGGTGCTGGCGGTGCCGCTGATGCTCGACGCGGGCGCAGCGCGTCCGCAGCCGGTAGTGATACCGCGCCTGTTGCCGGGCAACGGAGCGACGTCGCGATGATGTGCTCCAATCGAAAGTGCCCACGACGCCAGCGCGGCGTCGCGCTCGTGCTCGTGCTCTGGGCAATCGCGCTGATGGCGGTCTTGCTCGGCAGCTTTGCCCTGATTGCGCACACCGAGCAGCTGGAATCGCGCCACGTGTTCGATGCCGTGACCGCGCGCTACGACGCCCAGGCCGGACTCGAGCGCGCCGTCTTCGAATTGCGCAACACCGACCAGGCGCAGCGCTGGATCGCCGATGGCCGGCCGTATGAATTCGTTTTCGACAAGGCGAAAGTCAGCGTCGAGATCAACGACGAGTCCGGCAAGGTCGATCTGAACGTCGCCGACCAGACGATGCTGACGTCATTGTTCATTTCGGTGGGCGTGGAACTGGATCGCGCCGCGGCGCTGGCCGATGCGATCGCCGACTGGCGCGATCCCGACGACCTGCCGCTGGCCAACGGCGCTGAAGTGGCCGAATACAAGCAGGCAGGCCTTGCCTACGGTCCGCGCAACGCCCCGTTCCAGACGACGTCGGAGGTGCAGCAGGTGCTCGGCATGGACTACGAACTGTATCGAAGGATCGAGCCGGCGGTGACGATCTATTCCGGCAGCGCGACGCCCAATCCGGCGTTCGCGCCGTTCGAGGCGTTGCGCACGCTGCCGAACATGACCGACGACTTCGCTCGCCAGATCATCGAATTGCGCCAGCAGATGCTGCCGGGGCAGCCCGGCGCGCAACCGCTGACCTTGCCTGACGGGACTCCGATCGTGGTCAATGGCGGCGGCCTCACGTATAGTGTGAAGTGCCGCGCCGTGCTGCCCAATGGCGTCAGCACCGTGCTCGACGCCAGCATACGTCTCGGTGGCGTCGGCACCACGGGCCGGCCCTATACCATACTGCGCTGGCGCGACGGCGAAGCGTCGTGATGTTTGCGTTCGTCCCTGAACGCCAAGATCACGAAGTGGCATTCCTGGCCGGATCTGTTTTTGCGTTCATCCGTGATCGCGAAGGTCAGGAAGCGGCCATCCGTGGCCGGATTGGGTTTGCGCTCGTCCATGAGCGCGAAGGTCAAGAAGCGGCCATCCGTGGCCGCACTTTTAAATGAAACTGATGTAGCTTAATCAAAGATGACGTTTAACGACGCACTAGAGAACACGCTCGCCCGTTTGCGGACGCGCTACGCCAGGACGCCTTTGCCGGGGTTTTTCCGCTGGTGGGGGCGCGAGCTCGTGGCCATGCTGCCACAACGCTGGCGCGCGTTGCTCGCCGAGCGCTCCGAGGCGCTGCTGTTCGAGATTCGCGATGGCGCCATGATTGTGTGGCGGCAGTCCGGCCTGGCCTGCGTCGAGACGGCGAACGTCGGGCTGGAGGCGCCGGACACCGAACGCGCCGCGGCGCTCGAGCACGTGCGCGCGCAGATCGACGACCCGAACCTGCGTTCGTTCTACTGCATCGCCCCGGCGCGTGCGCTGCGGCGCGAGTTCACCTTGCCCGTGGCAGCGGAAAACAACCTGCGGCAGGTACTGGCTTTCGAGATGGACCGGCAGACGCCGTTCAAGGCCGACCAGGTCTATTTCGATTACCGTCTGGGCGAGCGCGAATCCACCGCGCGCAACCTGCAGGTCGAGTTGATCGTGGTGCCGCGCGCGCCGCTCGATGCGGATCTGGCCAGGCTCGCAGCGAGCTCGCTGGCGCTCGACGGCGTCGACTGCTGGCGCGAGGGCCCCGGCAGCGGACGGCTCGGCCTGAACCTGCTGCCGCCGGACCGGCGCCCGCGCCGCGTCAACGCGCGCCTGCGGCTGAACCTGGGCCTCGCGGCGGCGGCGGTCGTGCTGCTGTTCACCGCCATGCTGCTGTCGCTGGGAAACCGCGAAGCGGCGCTGGCCGCCATGAGTGAACAAGTGGAAAAGGCACAAAACGCGGCAAAGCAGGTCGGCGCCCTGCGCAAGACCCTGCAGGACTCGATCTCCGCCGCCAATTTTCTCAACCGGCGCAAGCATGAGATGCCGGTCATGGTGCAGATGCTGTCCGATCTCACCGACCGCCTGCCCGACGATACCTACCTCGAACGCATCGCCGTCGACGAGAAGTCGAAGATCGACGTGCAGGGGCTCAGCGACAACACGGCCAAGCTCACCGAGCGCCTGCGCGAGTCGACCGTGGTCGAGAACCCGAGTTTCCAGGGCAACATCCAGCAGGATCCGCGCACGCACAAGGACCGCTTCAACATGACGCTCGAATTCCGCCACAAGGCGGAACCCGACGCAGGCAAGGAGCACGGTCCGGCGAAGGATCAGGGGCAGCGCAAGGAAGGAGGGCCGGGCAATGCGCCTGCTTCCGGAAGCCCGTAACAGCCGTTTCCTCGCGCTGGTGCTGCTGCTGATCGCCGTGCTGGCGGTGTATCTCGTCGGCGTGCATTGGTGGTTCGTCTCGCCGCACCTGGCGATCGCCGAGCAGATGAGCGATCTGCAGGAGCAGGAGCACCGTTTCAGCCAGATGGTGGCGCAGCGTCCGCAGATCGAGCGCCGGCTGGCCGAAGTGCGCGCCTTCGAGCAGAACAATCAGGCATTCCTCACCGATGCCGATACGAACAGCGCGTTTTCCGATATCGTGCAGCGGCTCAAGCAGGTGATCGCCACACACGCCGGAGAAAGCACCTCGTGCCAGATCGTCAGCACGTCGCCGTTCAAGAATCCCGACGAGGAGCTATACCAGCGCGCCAGCGCCCAGGTGCGCATGCGTTGCGGCATGGAGCGCTTCGCGGCGATCGTGTACGACCTGGAGAGCGGCAACCCGTACCTGTTCATCGATCGCATGACGGTCTATAAGCAGATCGGCGGCTATACGCCACCGGGCGGGAAGAAGCCGCCGACCAGTGCGCTGGAGATTCAATTCAACCTGTCCGGCTATTTGCGCCAGCCGGGCAGCAAGGCGGCGGCTCCGTGACGCGCGCCGGGGAGAAAATGCTGACGACCGCACTGGCCAGCACGTGTGGCGTGCTGTTCGTGCTCTGCCTGGCGCTGCAATTCGGTATCGGGCGCGGTTATCACTGGTTGCCGCCGGACACTGATCCTGCGGCCGCGGGCGCGACTGGCGACGTCGATCGCAATGCCTATCAGTTGCCGCCGCAGGCCGAGTTCGCGGTCATCGACCAGCGGCCGCTGTTCAACGAAGATCGCAAGCCTTCGCCCGAAGAATCGACGGACGCAACACCCGAGGCCCCGCCGCCGAGCCCGCTGAACATCAGTCTCACCGGCACGATGCTCGTCGGCAAACCTGAATTGCATGTCGCCATCGTTCGCGAGAACGGCAAGGCGCAGTCGATTGCCCTCAAGGAGGGCATGCCGTTGCCGGGCGACCAGGGCGCATGGACGCTGAGCCATGTCAAGACCCGCAGCGCGGTTTTCAAGAGCAGCGGTGGCGAAGAGGTCGAAGTGGAACTGGCGGTGGGTAATCCGGGTCAGAAGCCGGGCGCGCCGCCGCGGCCGGGGTCCGCACCGGCGACGCCAACCGGCGGTCGCCCGGTTGTTCCCGCCACGCCGTTACCTCCGCCGGGAGCGGAAACGGCCCAGGCGGGTGAATTGCAGCAACGCATCGAGGAGCGCCGCAAGCAGATGCGCGAGGCCGCCGAACGCATGAAGGCCCAGCGCCAGCAGGATCAGACCAATCCGCAGCAACACCCATGATTGATCGAAGCATAAGAATCCGGAGTGCATGACGTGTATCTACATCCTCGTATCCTGATCGCCACAGTCGTGCTCGTGCTGCTCGCAGGCTGCTCCACGACGGGCGGCACGCATGGCGACGCGCTGGACGTCGAACTTTCGTCCAAATCCGTAACGAAGCCGCTGCCGCCCAAGTCGGCGGCCTCCGACGAACAGCCGATCAACATCAAGCATGAAGACAAGGCGCATACGCCTACGACCGCAAAGATCGAGACGGGCAACGGCCAGTTGATCAACCAGACGGCCGCGCGCGCGCCATTGCGCAAGGGCGAGGTCGGTGAGGGCCAGATCACCTTCAGTTTCGAAAACACGCCGATCCAGGCCGTCGTGCAGAATGTCCTCGGCTCGCTGCTGCAGGAGAACTACACGATTTCTCCGAACGTCACCGGCAACGTGACGTTCTCGACTGCCAAGCCGATCAGCGCGGCGCAAGCCCTGCCGATCCTCGAAATGCTGCTGGGCTGGACCAACAACACGCTGGTGCGCAAGGACGGCCGCTACGAAGTCGTGCCGATCAAGGATGCGATCCCGGGCAATCTCACGCCGCGCATCGCGCCGCCGAACCTGGCCCAGGGTTACGAAGTGCGCGTCTATCCGCTCAGGTACATCTCGGCGACCGAGATGCAGAAGCTGCTCAAGCCGTATGCCAAGGCCGAGGCGATCGTTTCCGCCGACAACCAGCGCAGCATGATCGTGATGGCCGGAACGGCGGCCGAGCTGGAAAACTATGCGCGCACGATTGACGTGTTCGATGTCGACTGGCTCAAAGGCATGTCGGTCGGCGTTTACCCGCTGCGCAACATGGATGTCGCCAAGGTCATGCCGGACCTCGAGAAGATCTTCGGCGCCACCGGCGATTCGCCGCTCGCCGGCATGTTCCGCTTCGTGCCGATGGAGACGACCAACTCGGTCATCGTCATTACGTCGCAGCGCGATTACCTGACTACCGCCGAGCAGTGGTTGTACCGCCTCGACATGGGCGTCGGCGAGAATGGAACGCAGCTGTACGTCTACGACGTCAAGAACGCCAAGGCGATCGAGCTGTCCGATCACCTCAACGCGATCTTTACCGGGCGTTCGGGCGGTGGCGGCAGTTCGTCATCCGGCAACGTCGCTCCGGGCCTCAAGCCGGTCACGATCGGCGCGCTCGGCGGTTCGGGCGGCGCAGGCGGCGTCGGCGGAACGATGTCCGGCACCCGCTTCAATGCCACCAATACCAGCGGCGCCTACCCGGGACAGACTCGCTCGCCCACCGGCAGCACGACGGCGACAGGCGCGGCCGGCGGCGCAAACGTGTCGACAACGGGAGCCGGCGCGGGAGCAGGAGGCGCGGGCGGCAACAAGGAAATCGATATCCGCATCACGCCGATCGAGGAGAACAACCAGCTTCTCGTCATGGCGACGCCGGGCGAGTGGGACTCGATCCTGGCGGCCATCCGGCGGCTGGATATTCCTCAGCTGCAGGTTCAACTCGAGGTGAAAATCCTCGAAATCACGCTGAGCGGCAACCTGCAGTTTGGCCTGCAGTGGTATCTTTCCGGACTGATCAACAACACGACGGGTTCCAATTACCCTTCGACCGGTTTCGAGTACGGTCCGGGTTTCCAGGGTAATCCAGCTGACCGCCACCAGGGGTCGCTTGGCGGCACCGGCAACACCAGTCCGACGAACAACGGCGGCTTCTTCTATTCCTTCCTGAACCATGATTTCCAGGTGGCAATCAACGCCCTGCAGACGGACGGGCAGGCGCGTACGTTGTCGGCGCCCTCGCTGGTCGTCATGAACAACCAGGAAGCGCAGATCAACGTCGGCACGCAGATCCCGGTCGTGCAGACCTACTACAACGGCTTGAGTTCGAACACCACCGTGACCGGCGCAAACGGCGCCGTCGGCAGCCAGGCTTACGGCGGCACGACAGGCAGCGTCCAGTACCTGAACACGGGCGTCGTGCTCGACGTCAGGCCGCGCGTCAATCCGGGCGGCCTGGTTTACCTCGAAGTGCAGCAGGAAGTCAGCAATCCCGAAGCCGCGCCGGCCGGAACCAATCCGCCGATCGACCAGCGCCAGCTGTCGACCCAGGTAGCCGTGCAGAGCGGCCATACCGTGCTGCTCGGCGGGCTTATCCGCGACATCAGTACGGTCAGCAACACCGGCTTGCCCTGGATCAGCAATATCCCGATTCTGGGCAGGCTGTTCGGCAATACCACCCAGGCCACGAACCGCACCGAACTGATCGTCCTGATTACGCCGCAGGTCATCAACAACGCCGACGACGCCGAGCGCGTGACGGCCGAGTATCAGAGCCGGTTCCGGGCCCTGGCGCCGCTGTCGCCGAACCGCTCGAAATATTACGAGTCCGCGTTGCCGCAGCCGCCGCCGCCGCCGCAGCCCGCGCCGGAGCAGCTGATACCCGAACCCGTAAAGCCCGAGAAGGATTGATTCGTGAAAACTGGAAAACTGTACTTCGCGCGATTGTGCACATTGCTCCTGCCGCTGGCGCTCGCCGCATGCGGGGGCGGGGCCTCTGTGAAGGCGCCGGCGAACGACTCGGTGCTCGAGAAACGTTCGCTCGAGCGCTGGAACCTGCTGATCGCGCACAAGGCCGAAAAAGCCTACGACTACCTCAGTCCGGGCACGCGCAGCACCGAAACGCGCGAGAAATACGCCTCCGACATGAACAACCGGCCGGTGCACTGGCAGTCGGTTACCTACGTCGATCGCAAATGCGATGATCCGGACGCGTGCACGTTGCAACTGCAAGCCTTCTACAGCGTGAACATGAGCGCCCGCATCGGCCAGGACGTGCAGGCTGCAACCGTGGTGTGGGAACGCTGGATCCGCGTCGGCGGCCAGTGGTATTACCTGCCGGAACGCTCCATAAACCCCGCTTCAAAACATTGATATGGGCAGGCGGCGGGGTGGTCCCCTGCACGCACCCTGACTCCAGCAACAATCGCGCCAAACGCACAGTGGGTGCTGGTTTCTTGCCCCGCATCACGCCTCTGGCTATAGGGTTTCGGACGGGTGTTTTAGAGGGATTGCGTTAAACTTTCCTTTGTCGTAGCATGCGTGCGCTGTTGCCTGACCTCGCTCGACACAAGAGCGGGACACAAACGTTCGAGTGGAGCGCGGTCGGCCGTAAGCAAAAAAGCCCTGTGGTTAATTAGGAGTGTTGTGATGAAATTAAACAGTCTGACGACTGCCGTCATCGCCGGTATCGCTGGCGTAGCCGGCATTGCGAACATGGCGGGCGCTGTCAACCTGAATCCCGATGGTCTGGGTCAGGTTCTCGTCTATCCGTACTACACCGTCCGCGGCGGCAACGGCACGTTGCTCTCCGTGGTCAACACGCACGACGAGGGCAAGGCCGTCAAGGTACGTTTCCTTGAAGGCTATAACAGCCGCGAAGTGCTCGACTTCAACTTGTACCTGTCGCCGTTCGACGTCTGGGTTGCCCAGGTGTACGACAACGGTTCGGGTGGCGCGGTTGCGACCAACGACCACTCCTGCACGGTTCCGACCTTCAAGCAGAGCATCGGTCCGAACATCTTGGCTCAGCCGTTCACCAACCTCGGCTACACCCAGGGTGGCTACGGCGATAACCTTGGCGTCGACTCGGGTCCGACTGGCCTCGATCGTACCCGCGAAGGCTACGTCGAGATGATTGAAATGGGCGTTGTCACGAACGCGACCAAGAAGTCGCTGACGTCGATCACGCACGTTGGTGGCACGCCTCCGGGCTGCGCGGTGGTCAATGCCGCATGGGCTCCGGGCGGCTACTGGATCTCGTCCCCGGCGACCGACATGACGCTTCCGACCGGCGGCCTGTTCGGCGCGGGCAGCGTAATCAACGTCTCCGAAGGCACGATCGCTGCTTATGACGCCGACGCCATTGACGGCTTCAGCGCCAAGATCCTGCACACGAGCCCGGGCGACATCACGCCGAACGTTGCCAGTGCCAACTGGCCGACCACGGCCGTTGCGACCAGCTACGTCGCCGTTGGCGGCACGCTGATCACCTCGAGCTGGCCGACCACTCAGGCTGTTGACGCCGTCAGCTCGGTATTCACTGCTGACAACGTCTACAACGAGTACGTCACCGATCCGCTGGTCGGCGCCTCCTCCGAGTGGGTGGTCACGTTCCCGACCAAGCGCTTCTACGTCGATCCGGCCATCGTTGGCACGTCTGCGACGAGCTTCAAGCCTCCGTTCGAAGAAACCTTCGGTGGCGGCAACAACGGCAAGAACGATCCGGGCGTGTCGTGCTTCGGTATCGGCCTGCAGTACTTCGACCGCGAAGAGCAACAGCCGGTCGGTGGAGTCGTGTTCTCGCCGCCGCCGGTCACGGGTGGCAGCTACCTGTGCTACGAAGCGCAGTCGATCACGTTCAACCAGGACGGCGTGGAACCGGGCGTTGAGTCCGCTGTCCTCGGCTCGCTGCTGGCTTCGAACGTGTCGACGAGCTACGACTCGGGCTGGTTGGATCTGAGCTTCACCGACACCAAGGAAGCGCTGCGCCCGTCGACTGAGGGCAATGTGTTCAAGGGCTTGCCGGTCACTGGCTTCCTGATCACCAACTATGTCAACTCGCACGCGGCACCGGGCGTCCTGGGTAACTACTCGGGTCTGTA
>DASRTK010000383.1:0-2715 GCA_035655975.1 Rudaea sp. | reverse complement strand
CCGAAAGTCCTCACGCGCCTGGCGCGCGAAATCATCGACGTGCAGCGCGGCGGCACCGAAGTCGGCGTGGTCATCGGCGGCGGCAACATCTTCCGTGGTGAAGGCCTGGCCGCGTCCGGCATGGACCGCGTCACCGGTGATCACATGGGCATGCTGGCCACGGTGATCAACGCCCTGGCGATGCAGGACGCCCTGGAAAAACTCGGCGGCCGCGTGCGTGTGATGAGCGCGATCAAGATCAACGAAGTCTGCGAGGACTTCATCCGTCGCCGCGCAATCCGCCATCTGGAAAAAGGGCGCATCGTGGTCTTTGCCGCCGGCACCGGCAACCCCTTCTTCACGACCGACTCTGCTGCGGCGCTTCGCGCCATCGAAGTCGGCGCCGAATTGCTGCTCAAGGCGACCAAGGTCGATGGCGTGTACAGCGCCGATCCGCGCAAGGACAGCACCGCGCAGCGCTTCGAACGGTTGACTTACGATCAGGTCATCGAGCGCAAGCTCGCGGTCATGGACACCGCGGCGATCGCGCTGTGCCGCGATTACAAGATCCCGTTGCGCATCTACGACATCAGCGGCGCGGGCGTGCTGATGCGCATCATGCAGGGCGAGCCGATCGGCACGCTCGTCGACAGCGGACGCTGACAACGACACGCGCGGAGCGGCTGCGCAGCGCCCGGCGTAATCGCCTTCGCCAACTCCTGAACCTGAGTACGACTCCGGGATGGTGCCCGGACCGATCTGGCCGCCGAAGGTGCCGCGATGCCGCTGTACAATTTCGATTTCAGCCGCTCCGTCACGAACCTGAACCTGAGCGCGGCGCGCTCCGGGATATTCACGCCAGCGATCACAAGCCTGGAACTGCGCGAAGAGAAACTGCTGCGATTCAACGAGGTCGTCCGCCGTGTCGCACCGGACAAGCCCGCGTTCAATGCGGACCAGATCGCTGGCGCGGCGCGTCGCGTGCTGCGCGCGGCGATGAAAGGCCAGGAATCCACATTTATCAAAGTGCGCATGCGCCGCGCCGGCGAAATCCGCGCGGCGCTCGTCGACGCGCAGTGGGCGGTCGCGGCGAAAATCGAGCCGGCAATGCGCCAGATCGTCGCCTACCTCGATGAAGGCGCGAGCGGTCTGATCGAGAACGACGTGCCCGTGGTCGGCCTGCTCGACGATGCGATCCTGGTCGATGCGGCGATGGACTCGCTGCGCGCAGAACTCGACGACTATGCCGATTTCTGCCGCTACCGCATCGGCGAGGCCGCGCGTTTGGGCATTCCGCCGGACGCGGTCGGGATCAAACGCGAACGCTGGCATGACGACCGCCAACAGGAGCTGCGCCTGGAACAGCAGCTGCGCCGCGTGCGCGGGACGAACTACGGCCGGTCCGCCAGCACGGCGCCGGGGTTCCGCATCTGCTGACGGCGGCCAAGCGCGCCGGCCCGCGCATGGCCATGGATGGCGGTGAGAGACGCTGCGGGAACATGCTTCGGCATCGGCGAAGCTCGGGTGCGCGCGTCATGAACTCCGAGGACGGGAATGGCGAGTGCGAGCGGGCAGCCGTTCCCCTTCCGGGTGTCGAATGCAATATGGCGGTATGATCGCCTGAGTCGCAGCGGCGGCTGGGAAACTCGGCAGCTCATGACGCGGTTCGATACGACACGCTGGAGCATGGTCGTGCGCGCACGCGGCGACTCGCGCGACGCGCGCGATGCGCTGGGATCGCTTTGCCGCGCCTATCGCCCCCCGGTGGTGGCCTATATCCGCAGCCGGGGCTATGCCGGCGATGCCGAGGACCTTGCACAGACGTTCTTCGCGCGCTTTCTCGAGGATGCTTATCACACCGTCGCCGATCCCGCGCGCGGCCGCTTCCGAGCATTCCTGTTGACGGCGCTCAAGCGTTTCCTGATCAATGCCGATGTCGAAGCGCATGCGCTCAAGCGCGGTGGTGGCATGCGCATTGACGCACTCGCCGACGAGGCGCCGTCCGGTGCCGACTGGTTGATCAACAGCGCGTCTCCCGAGCGCGCCTTCGAACGCAGCTGGGCCATCGCCGTGCTCGACGCCGCCATGACGCGCTTGCGGCAGGAAGCCGAGCAGGCCGGCAAGGGCGCGCTGTTCGAGCAGTTGCGCGAATTCCTGACCGAGCGCCCGGACGAGGCCGACTATGCCCGGGCGGCCGCCGCACTGAACCTGCGTCGCAATACCCTCGCCGTCGCCGTGCATCGCCTGCGTCACCGGCTGCGCGAGTTGGTGCGCGAGGAACTGGCCCAGACCACCGCTTGCAAAGACGACCTGGATGTCGAATTGCGCGAGTTGCGCGCCACCTTGTCTGGGTCATCGGCGGGCGTCTTGTAATCGCGCGCGCCGAAAGCCGAATAGATAGGCCTCGGAGAGGAGACGGCAAAGATGATGTCCGCGGCACGTTCGTCCGATCGTTTCGCCACGACACGGTGGTCAGTCGTGATGCAATCGGCATCCGACGGGCCCGCCGACGCATCGCATGCGCTGACCGAACTTGCGCAGCGCTACTGGTATCCGGTCTACGCCTACGTGCGCCGCTGCGGCCACGCACCGGCGATCGCGCAGGACATAACGCGCTGTTTTCTCGGCAGGTTGATGCAGCAGTTCGGCGACAGCGTCACACGTCATCCGCACGGCCATTTTCGCCGCTACCTGCTCGACCAGCTCAACGCGTTTCTCGGCGGCGATTGGCGCGAG
>DASRTK010000382.1:0-11854 GCA_035655975.1 Rudaea sp. | reverse complement strand
TATGCGGCCGGCGGCATGACGCCGCACGAAGTGTTGCGTGCCGCGACGATCGGCTCGGCCGAGACGATCGGGCGCCAGGACGAGATCGGCAGCCTCGCGCCCGGCAAATATGCCGACCTCGTGATCCTCGAAAAAAATCCGCTCGACGACATCCGCAACACGCTCGCGATCGCGCAGGTCATGAAGAACGGCCGGCTTTACGACGCCGCCACGCTGGACGAGGTGTGGCCCGAACGCAAGCCGCTCGCGCCGCAATGGTTTTCGCGTGACTGGGATGCGCTGCGCGCTGCGAAGGGGCGTCAGCCGTGAGCCGAGCGCCGTCCGGTTCGCCATGCTTCGGTGTGGTTTCTGCGATCACGACCATCTATTTCCGTCATTCCCGCGTAAGCGGGAATCCATTTGTTCTTTCGTATACGAAGCCAGGATCAAGATGGATTCCCGCTTGCGCGGGAATGACGACATTTTGGTTTCTTAGCCACTCGACCAAAAAAATGAGGCCTGCGACATGTTGAAATCCTCTTTGCTGAAACGAGCCGCTGCGGCGGTATTGCTCGCCACCGCCTCGATGACGCCGGCGCTCGCCGATCCCGAGAAGATGATCGAGATCTATCACATTGCGCCCGGGAAGCAGGTTCAATTTCTCAAGCTGATCGCGTTGTACGATCAGGCCAATCTGGAGGCCGGATTGCCCGCGCGCGACCTTTACGTGCACTCCGATGGTGCGTCCTGGGATTTCCTGCTGATCCAGGACGAGGACGTCGAACCGGCCAAGGCCAAGGTCAGGAATGAGGCGCTGAAGAAGCTCGGCGCGCCGACCGGCGCGAAATTCTGGGTCGCGATCCGCGAAACGATCGCCGAGCATAGCGATACGGTGGCGACCGGACCGACGACCGCGGGCGCGTGGCTGAAGAAACTCGGCGATTGAGATCGGCAAAAAAGACTGGCAAATGAAGCCGCTGGCGGGCCGCCTGTCATGGCGGCAGTTGCAACTCATTGCGCGCGCAGTTCAATGCGCCGTGAAAGTGGACACTGCCGCGTGGCGACACGGCAATCCGTCCGTTTTCGATCAGGACGATGGCGCGTGGGGCGGGGCGACGCTGCCGGGCGTTTCGCGCGGCTGCGTCGATATCGAAGCGCGCTGTGCGTCCGAGCGGCGGCGCGCGTCCGCATTGGAATGCGGCCGCTTGTGACGCCGCGCCAGCACAGCGAGCGCGATGGCGCCGGCGATCAGACCAACGTGCAGCGTGGCCATGCGCCACAGCACTAGCGCGGTCGCAAGGGCGGGGCCCGGCACCCACGAGATCAGCGTCGCACTCAAGCCGAGTTCCGCGCTGCCGGCACCCGAGGGCACGCCGGTCCATGATGCGGCCTGCAACACGAATACCTGGAGCAGGAAAATCAGCGGGAACGACACCGGATAGCCAAGCAGCAGCAAGGCAAGCCACAAGATGCTGTAGCGGGTCAGCTGCTGCAGCACGGTCAATGCGAAGATGTAGAACAGAAACAGCGGTCCGGCCGCGAACACCAGCCGCACATCCGCATGCATTCTTTTCAGGAATTCCGCTACGGCGTGCTGCGCCCGCGCCAGGCGCGGCCAGCGGCTGCCGAACGAGATCGATCCGAGCCAGCTTGCCAGGCGCCCACGCGCCAGCCAGGCAACGAGGGCCGCCAGCGCGATCAGCGCGCTCGTGGCCAAGGCAACCGTGCTCAGGCTTCGCGGCACGTCGGACCAGATCAGGCCGAGCGCCGCGAGTGGCAGCGCTGCGACGAAGAACAGCACGTCCATGCCCTGGTCCGCCGCCGTGATCGCTGCGGCGCCGCTGGCCGATGCGCCGGCGCGGCGCAGGTAGTACACGCTGGCCGCATAGCCGCCGACGCCACCCGGCGTCGTGATGAAGGCAAAATCGGTCGCCAGGGAAATGCCGAGCGAGCGCAGCAGGCTTGCGGGCGCGCCGAGCCGGCGCAGCAGCAGCTGCAGCTTGAGCGTGCGCCCGGCCCAACTCGCGACGATCAGTGCAAAAATACCAAAGTATCCTTGTACAGAAAAATGCAAGGCGGCGAGCAGCGCATCCCGGCCGCCGAGGACGATCGGCACGACCAGCGTGGCGGCGACGGCGGCGACGATCAGCAGGCGGCCGACGCGATGCGCGTGGCGGATCGCTGCCGGCGTGCCGGCTTTGGATCCGCGTGTCACGATGCCAGCCTTTTCTCCCCGGCGAGATAGCGGGTCCTGAGCAGGATGTCCCACAGCGGCGTGGTCACGCCGAAGTTGCTGTGCGGGTGATAGTGGTGGATGTGATGCGCGGCCGCCCAACGGCGGGCCAGCGGGCGGCGAAACCGCACCGTGTGGAAAACCGTGTGGGTCAGGCCGTACGCGGCATAGCCGGCCGCGATGCCGCCGGTGAGCAGAAACGCTACCGATGCCGGCAGCGCGATGCTCAAGCCGCCGGCCACCAGGAACGCGACGACCGGAGGAAGGAAAAACGGCAACGCGTCGTGCGCCTGCGGTTCCTCATGGTGCTTGCGATGGCCCTGTTCGAGCACCTGCACTGAACCGTGGAACAGCCAGCGATGGAAACAATACTCGACGAAGGTGAACAGGACGAGTCCGAGCAGCACAATGGAAATGGCCAAGGCAGGAGTCAGGTCGGTGCGGCGCAGGCCCAGGTATACAAGAAGGCAACTGGCGAGCACGTCGGCGGCGAGGCCGGCATGGGCGTTCGCACGCGTCGTCGACATTCGTTCGATCGCGCGCAGCGGGCTTCGCCGGGCGTGCGCAGCAGCGGGTTGCGAGCGCGCCGCCGCCGGTTCAGCGGCGCGTGACCCATCGGCGTAGTCCGCGGCGCGGTCAATGCAGTCTGTCATGAGTGATTCTTGTCGCTCCAGATCAAGTTCTTCCGCAAACAGGGCCTTGCGCGTCGCGCCGTACCAATCGTTGCACGCGGCCAATCGGCGCGCAAACGCCGCGCGAGTCTACGGAGGAGATGTTGCGGCCTTCTCAAAAAACACAACGGCTCGGCGCCGGCCATGTTCGAGGCGTCCGGAACTGCCGCCGCATTTCCCAGAAACAGCGCGTAGCACGCTGGGAGTCGCTGACACCGGGTTTGCGAACCCCGGCGCCGTGCGGATTATCGCCGATCCGCGCTCAAACGCACGCGTCAGCGTCTCAGTGATGGCCGAGCAGGAACAGAACGAGCCACAGGGCCAGGACCGATGCGATCAACAGCGATACGGCCGATGTCTGCTGCTTGTGCGGGTCGCTCATGTTGCGTTTGTTCTCGTTGCTGAAGCATTTGCCTGCCTTTCGGATGCCGGCCACCGTCCGCTGCGCGCGCCGGTCGAAGGTCGGGCGCGCCGCGCGCAACCCCGACCATGCATGCACGGCAGCCTGGCTGACGCTCAGGCGCCGGCCAGGCAGAAGGCGCACCGGTCGGCGGTGTCGGAACAAGGCCGCGAGCGACTCTCTGCTTGGCGGGTCTCCGGGACACAGCAAGTTACGTGCCGCTGCCTGAACGCGCGAAACCGGCATCGTCGGTGCGCCGGCCGCGCCGCCCCTGGACCAAACCGGTGACCGCCCGCGGCGATCCAGCGCCGCAGCGCGGCAGCAGCACCTTCGCGCCGGGTACACTGTCCCGGGGTATGGCACAGGGGATTGCATCGCCATGAGCGTCAATAGCGCCGATCTGGTCAAGCTTTACCCGCTCGACAAACTGCGTCCGGAAAATCTCGAGCAACTCGCGCGCGAGGCCAGTTCCGACGAGGCCGGCCGTGGCGCCGTGCTGTTCCGGGCCGGCGACAGCGACGAACAGACGATTTTCCTGCTTTCCGGCCGCGTGCGCGGCGTCTATCCGGATGGACGCAAGAAGGACATCGACGCGAGCACGTTGCAGGGGCGCTATGCGCTCGGCGATCTGCAGCCGCGCCGCTTCACCGCGACGGTTACGTCGCTGACCGCGGCGCTGATCCGCATCGATCGCCGCTACCTGGAAAAGATCCAGACCTGGGACCAGCTCTCTCGCGCCGAGAACTTCCGCTATTACGACCCGTCGCCCGAGGCCAACCGCTGGGTGTTCCGCCTGTTGCAGTCACGCGCGTTGCACAAGCTGCCGTCGGGCAACATCGAGCGCATGTTCCAGCAGTTCGAGGAGGTCCAGGTCGGTGCCGGCGACGTCATCATCCGCGAAGGCGACGCCGCGGATTTCTACTACGTGATCAAGGATGGCGCCGCATCCGTGACGAAAAAACTCGACAGCGGCAGCGCGGTCGTCGCTTATCTCGTGCGCGGCGACACGTTCGGCGAAGACGCGCTGCTGGCCAGCACTCTGCGCAACGCCACCGTGACGATGATGAAGGACGGCAAGCTGATGCGCCTGTCGAAGAAGGCTTTCGAAGAGGTCCTGAAGCCGCCGGCGGTCGACTGGCTGTCGCCGGGCATGGCTTCGGTCATGGCACGGCAGGGCGCGGTCGTCGTCGACGTGCGCATGAAGGAGGAGCACACCCGGCGCGCGATCAAGGACGCGATCAGCGCCCCGCTGTACACGCTGCGCGAAACCGTCGGAAGCTTCGACAAGTCGAAGAAGTACATCGTCTACTGCAACACCGGCGAGCGCAGCGCCGCAGCCGCTTTCATCCTCGGCAAGCTGGGCTTCGAGGTTTATGCGTTGCAGGGTGGGATATCGGGGATGATCCGGCAGATCGAGAAGAAGGCCTGAAAATAGCGTCCGCCTTTCGCCACACATAAATCTTCCGTCATTCCCGCGAAAGCGGGAATCCATTTTCGCTTTTTACGTAAACAGCAGGATCAAGATGGATTCCCGCTTTCGCGGGAATGACGACATTTTTTTCGAATATCGAAGCAGCGTCTATTGCATTACAGACCCGCCAATCAAGACGACATCCGCCGGACGTCGCGCGAACAAGCCGACGCAGACGACGCCCGTAATCTGGTTCAGATCGGCTTCGAGCGCGACCGGATCGGCGATGCGAAGGTTGTGAACGTCGAGGATCCAGTTGCCGTTGTCGGTGACGATGCCGTCGCGCCAGACCGGCTGGCCGCCGCGGCGCACGATCTCGCGCGCGACGTAGCCGCGCGCCATCGGGATCACTTCGACCGGCAGCGGAAAACGGCCGAGCACCTCGACGCGCTTGCTCGCATCGATCATGCAGACGAACTTGCGCGATGCCGCGGCGATGATCTTTTCGCGCGTCAGCGCGGCGCCGCCGCCCTTTATCAGGCACTTGTGCGGATCGCACTCATCGGCGCCGTCGACATACAGCGACAGCTCGCCGACGCTGTTGAGGTCGACGACCGGGATGCCGAGCTGCTTGAGCAACGCCGTGCTCTTTTCCGAGCTCGACACGGTCGCCTCGATGCGCCCGCGGATCTTGCCGAGTTCGTCGATGAAGTGCGCCACCGTGCTGCCGGTGCCGACGCCGACGACGCTGCCGTCCTCGACGTAGCTCACCGCCTGTTGCGCGGCCAGGCGCTTTTGTTCTTCGACGTTCATGCGATCTCCGGGCGGTGGGCTGGATGTCTCATTCGAGACCGAGGACAAAGTCCCACTCGGCCTTCGTGACCGGCGTGACCGACAGCCGGTTGCCGGGGCGCAGCAGGACCATGCCGTCGAGCTCGCGGTGCTGCTTGAGCTCGGTCAGCGCGATGACGCGCTTGAGCTTGCGCTTGTACTTGACGTCGACCATGAGCCAGCGTGGCGCATCGCGTGGACTGCCGGTATCGAAGTAGTCGCTTTTCGGATCGAACTGCGTCGGGTCCACGTAGGCCGACGTCGCGACTTCGGCAACGCCGGCGACACCCGGCACCGCGCAACTGGAGTGGTAGAACAGCACGCCGTCGCCCTTGCGCATGCCGTCGCGCATGTAGTTGCGCGCCTGGTAGTTGCGCACGCCGCTCCACGGCTCGCTCTTCTTGCGCTTCAAGTCGTCGATCGAAAATTCGTCGGGTTCGGTTTTCATCAGCCAGTAGTTCATGGCATCGCCAATCCTGATCACCGCAGTCAAGGCAATTCTGCGGCTTTCAGGCCACTTGCGAAAGCAAAAAGATTGAACCACAGAGAACACGGAGAACACCGAGGAAAAAGCAAAGAGAAGGAAGGCAAAAGAAAAACGTGACCCATGTCGGGCAGAGCGATGTGGTTCATCCTTTCTTCTCGGTTATCCATTGTTGCTTTCCCCCGTGTTCTCCGTGGTTCAGTCTTTCTCCCAACTTTATGGCGACGGCTGCCCTGTGCAATCGATCAGTTCGCGCTCCGTTGCGACAAAATCCATTTGTATATCCCAGCTTTCCGCGGGCAGCATCGGCCGCTCGGCGAAACTGTAACCGATCCCGACCAGGATCGGTTTTGCCGGGCGCGGCTGGCCGCCAAGGAATGCGAAGCTGCGGTCGTAGTAGCCGGCGCCGGTGCCGAGGCGATGCCCGCGGCGGTCGAAGCCGAGCAGCGGGACCAGCACCAGATCGAGCGCCGCCGGATCGACCAGATCGACAGCGTCGCATTGCGGTTCCGGAATGCCGTAACGGTTCGCGCGCACTTCCGCGCCGCTGCGCCATGGCCCAAACCGCAGGCGGCGCTGCCGCTCGAGCACTGGAAGGTAGTAACGCTGGTCGCGCGACGACAGCGCGCCGACGGCGACATGCAGGGGCAGTTCGCCGGCGACCGCCCAGTAGCCCGCCACGCGCTGGTCGACGACGAATTCGGGAAGCTGTTCGAGTATCGCGGCGACGCCGGTTGCGGCGGCAATGCGCTGTGCCGGAGCCAGGCCTGTGCGCTGCGCGCGCAACTCTGCGCGCAGGGCGGCGCGATCATTCACGTCCACGCGCGGAATCCAGGCTCAGGAGAGTGATGGAGCGCCTCCGCGATGCCGGTGCACGCCCGAACGACCTTGATCCCGAGGATCAGGTGGGGTGGCTCGCTTGTCTTCAGGCTTTCCGCTCGAGGCGGACTTGCACACGGACTTTCAGCACTGCCATCCCGGGGTCGTATGTAGGAGCAAGGCAATATTGTTTGGACACGCTGTCGCGCATCGCAGAGAACGCCGGATCATTTTAGTCTTGGTGCGAGTGCCGCATCAAGCTTTGTGCGCATCGCCTGCAGATGTTGTGCCAGCGCGCCGGACTCCGATTCGTTGTTCTGGCGCGCCTGCAGCAGTTCGTGCGCGATGTTCAGCGCAGCCATCACGGCGATGCGATCGAGGCCTTGCGCGCGGCTGCTGCCGCGAACCTCGCGCATCTTGCCGTCGAGATAGCCGGCAGCGGCAATCAGGCCGGCGCGTTCCTCGGCGGTGCAGCCGATCAGGAACTCGCGATCCAGAATATTGACGGCGACCGGCGTAGCTTCGCTCACGCGTTGTTCTCCAGTGAGCGCAGGCGCGCGATCATTGCCTCGACGCGCGAACGCGCCTGTTCGTTCTTGGCGAGCAGGTTCGCGCGTTCCGCGGTCAGTTGTTCCTGACTCACACGCAGACTGCGATTCTCCTCGGCCAGACGGTGACATAGTTCGAGCAGACGATCCAGTTGTCCGCTGATCTGCTGCAACTCGCCCAGCATGGAATTCCCCTCTGACATGGTTGGAACTATAGGCGGCTGCCTGTTGGCGGTCAACGCGTCAGGCCGGCGCCGGTTGCGAATGGCTGCGCTGGTGGCGGGCGTGCTGCTTGCGCACCGGGCGCGTTCAGACGGGGGCATGCGTATGGCGGGTCCGTTGAATCGCGGCGCGCCCGATTGCGCAGTGTAGGGAAATGCCGGACGCACTGCCAGACGCTGCGCAGCCTCGTTGCGCTGGTACAATGGCGGCCATCCGTCATGGTGCGATCCGGGTGACAGCAACTCTGCCAATAACCCATGCGCAGCTCGGCCAGTTGCTGGCGAACCTGCGCTTCGGCATTGATCCGAGCGACCTGCACGGTTCGCTGACCGGTTATCTGTGCGCCGGCGGCCGCGCCGACGCGCGCGGCTGGCTCGCGGCACTGGAACTGCAGCCGGACGAGAGCGCGGCCGCAGCCAAGGCCGATACCACGGTGCTGCAGCAATTGTTCCGCGAATGCTCGGCTTGGCTGAGCGACCCGGATCAGCGCTTCGAACCACTGCTGCCGGCCGCCGAAACTCCGGTTGACGTGCGCGCCGATGCTCTCGTCGAATGGTGCCGCGGTTTCCTCGGCGGCGTCGGCCTTGCCGGTGCCAACCAGGCCCACGGCCTCTCGCCCGATGGCGCCGAGATCCTGCGCGATTTCAGCACGATCGCCGGTTCCCGCTTCGAATACGCCGACAGCGAAGAGGACGAAAGCGCGCTGGCCGAAGTCATCGAATTCATTCGCGTCGGCGTGCTGCTGCTGCATTCGGAACTGACCGCCGATGAGCCGCGTGCGCGGGCGACGTTGCATTGAAGCAGGGGCGAGGGGCGAGGGACGAGGGAAGATCAAGAGCATGCAAACACACTACAGTTGTTCATCGAAACACGAGACGAGGGATTCCACGCTCTTGCTCGCCCCTCGCCCCTCGCCCCTCGCCCCTCCTACCCAATGATCGATCGCAAAGAGTACGCGCGCCGCCGCAAGCAGTTGATGCGAATCATCGGCCGTGATGCGATCTGCATCGTGCCGGCGGCGCCGGAGCGGTTGCGCAACAACGACAGCCATTATCCGTACCGGCAGGACAGCGATTTCCATTACCTGACCGGATTTCCGGAACCCGAGGCCGTGCTGGCGCTGATTCCGGGACGCAGCCACGGCGAAGTCATCCTGTTCTGCCGCGAGCGCGATGCCGAACGCGAGGCGTGGGACGGTGCGCGCGCCGGGGCGGAGGGAGCGGTGCGCGACTACGGAATGGATGACGCATTTCCGATCGCCGACATCGACGACATCCTGCCCGGCATGATCGAAGGTCGCTCACGCGTCTACTATCACTTCGGCCGCGACGCCGATTTCGACGTCACTGTGATCGGCTGGGTCAATCACGTGCGCAGCCAGGTCAAGCGCGGCGCGCGCGCGCCGCACGAGTTCGTCGCGCTCGGCCACATCCTGCACGACCTGCGCCTGTACAAGACGCGCGACGAATTGCGCGTCATGCGCAAGACCGCGAAGATCGCGGCCGAGGCGCACGTGCGCGCGATGCGCGCGGTTCGTCCCGGCATGAACGAGCACGAGATCGAGGCGGAGCTCGTGCACACGTTCCGAAGTCACGGCGCGGTGCCGTCGTACGAGCCGATCGTCGGCGGCGGCGCGAACGGATGCGTGCTGCACTATCGCGCGAACAACGCGCCGCTCAATGACGGCGATCTGCTGTTGATCGACGCCGGCGCCGAGTACCAGTGCTACGCCTCGGACATCACCCGAACCTTTCCGGTCGGCGGCCGCTACTCGCCGGAACAGCGCGCGCTCTACGACATCGTGCTTGCGGCGCAGCGCGCGGCGATCGCCGAGGTGCGGCCAGGGCGGCCGTTCGACGCCTATCACGACGCCGCCGTGCGCACGATCACGGCGGGCCTGATCAAGCTCGGGCTCCTCAAGGGCAGCCTCGACAAGAATCTGCGTGAACACACTTACCGCCGCTTCTACATGCACAAGACCGGGCATTGGCTCGGACTCGACGTGCACGACGTCGGCGACTACCGCATCGACGGCGAATTCCGCGAGCTCGAGCCGGGCATGGTCGTCACGGTCGAGCCGGGCATCTACATTGCGCCGGATGCGAAAGGCGTCGCGGCCAAATGGCGCGGCATCGGCATCCGTATCGAGGACGACGTCGTGGTTACGCGCGGCGACCCGGAAGTCATCACCGCCGCTGCGCCGACCGATCCAGACGAGATCGAGGCGCTGATGGCCGCGGCGGCATCAATGCCAAAGCCAGGAAGAGCAAAGTCAAAAGACTGAACCACGGAGAACACGGAGAACACGGAGAGAGAAAAGCTAGTCGTCAAGACGGGTGAAATATTCTTGCCGTTCGGAAACTCCATCCGTTCGTGCCTCATCCCGTCCGGCCCGTTCTGGCAAACCAGGCAAGTCTGTTTTAAACACCTGCCCGATCCTCGAAACGCAGCAAACTGTCCCCGCATGAATTCGCTTTTCCTCCGTGTTCTCCGTGTTCTCCGTGGATCAATCTTCGCCCTGCTGGCGCTGGTGCCGTTGAGCGGAGCAGCCGCGACCAAGCTCGTGCATTACGGCCTGTTCGGCAACGTGCACGTCGCTGCGCCGGCGGGTGAGCCGAAGCGCACGATCGTCTTCCTCTCCGACAAAAGCGGCTGGGATGCGCGTGCCGAAGCGATGGTGTCGGCGCTCAGCGACGACGGTGCGCTCGTGCTCGGCGTCGATCTGCCGGCCTACTTGGCGGAGATGCTGTCGATCAACGACAAGTGCTCGTTCCCGGCCGCGCACGTCGAAGAAATGAGCGACTGGATGCAGCGTCATCAGCAGCTGAAGAACTTCGCCAATCCGCTGCTGATCGGCGACGGCGCCGGTGCGACATTTGCGTATGCCGTCGATGCGCAGGCGCCGAAAGGCACGTTTGCCGCCCTGATCACGCTCGGCTACGACTTCGCGTTCCGCTTGCCGAAGCCGGTTTGCACGGGTGATGCCGGCAAGGTCACGACGGTGGACACCAAGGATGCCCGGGAGAGGCCGGTCGGCGAGGAAGCCTGGCGTGTGATTCCAGTGAAGGTGTTGCCGAATCCGTGGCTGCCGTTTCCGTTCGCCCTGCAGGCCCGTCGCAGTGCTGCGCTTCCGCTGGTGGAATCATGGCTGAAAAATCTCGAGTTGCGCGTAGTCGGAATCCCGGACGCGCCCGCGCCGGGCGCGGGTCTGGTCGCTGCGGTCGATTGGCTGACGGCGCCGGCTGCGGCGGTGCCATTGCCCGAGGACATCGCCGACCTCCCGCTGATCGAAGTGGCCGCGCAGGGAACGCCGGCCAACCGCATCGCGATCATCATCACCGGGGATGGCGGCTGGGCCGGGCTGGACATCGCGGTCGCCGACCAGCTTTCGCGGCGCGGGATCGCCGTCGTCGGATTGTCGTCGGTGAAATATTTCTGGCAGACGCGCAAGCCCGACGAGGCCGCAGACGCCTTGACCCGCATCATCGGCCACTACGGTGCGGCAGACCCCGCCGCCGACTTCATCGTCATCGGCTATTCGTTTGGCGCAGCGCTGTCGCCGGTATTGATCAATCGCCTGGCCGACGCCGCGCGCGAGCGCATAGCCGCGCAAGTGCTGATCTCGCCCGATGCCGAGGCCGTGTTCGAGATCCACGTCGGCGACTGGTTCGGCTCGACCCAGCATGAAGGCGCGATTCAAGTCCTGCCCGAGATCGCAAAAACGAAAGTGCCGGTAATTTGCGTGCACGGCGCCGACGAAGGCGCGGACGGTTTCTGCCTCAAGCTTGCCGGCAAGCCGAATGTGCGCCAGCTCGAATTGGCCGGCGGTCACCATTACAACGGCGACTACGACAAGCTCGGCGCGAGCATCTACGGCGCGCTACCGAAACGCCAGCCTTGATAACCGAGCGTGGTTCGGCAGCGAAAGAACAGCGATAGCCTGAACCACGGAGAACACGGAGAAAGGCAGAATAAAGAACTCTTGTCCTCCTGAAGCAGAATTTTCTTCCTTGTCTTGCTCTTCTCTGTGTTCTGTGTGGTTCAATCTTCTCTTTTGTCTTCGCGCTCAGCCGATCAGGAAGCGCCGGTAGCCGCCCGACACCATCGCGGCGATGTCGATCAGCAGGCCCGGGACCCAGACGCCGCGCGGATAGGCCAGATAAGTCCCGGTCCATTCCGGCTTGAACTTGTCCTTGTAGCGTCGTACACCTTGGTAATTGTATAAACTGCTGCCGTAGCGGAACGCCAGCGAGGCC
>DASRTK010000381.1:0-3122 GCA_035655975.1 Rudaea sp. | reverse complement strand
CGTTCGAATACACGATGCTCAAGGGCATCAACGATCAGCCGGAGCAGGCGCGCCAGCTGGTCAAGCTGATGCGTCAGTTGCCGAGCAAAGTCAACCTGATTCCGTTCAACACGTTTACCGGAACCCAGTACGAGCGCTCCGAAGAAGACGTGATCCGCGCGTTTCAGAAGCAGTTGCTCGACGCCGGCGTGCTGACGATGGTGCGGCGGACGCGCGGCGACGACATCGATGCGGCGTGCGGCCAGTTGAAGGGCCAGGTGCTCGATCGTACCCGCCGCCAGGCGGAGTTCCGCAGCAAGATCGAGCAGGGCTCCCGTCATGCGGCGTGACCGCATCGCTGCTCTGGCCTTCGCCGCTTTCATGGCGGCGTGCTCGTCGCAGCAGACCGTGATCCAGCCGGTGCAGTCCGAGAACAAGTCGACAGTCAAGGAAAATCCCGAGGAAACGAAGAAGCATGCGGCTGAAGTCTGGGTTCAGCTCGGCCAGCATTACCTCGAACTCGGCAAGTACGAGATCGCCAAGGAAGATCTGCTCAAGGCGCTGAAGTTCGATCCGAAGTCGGTCGATGCGCACACCGTGCTCGCCACGCTCTATGACCGCGTCGGCGATCGCACGAGTGCGGAAGAGCAATACCGTATCGCGGCGGAACTGGCGCCGACTGCGGGGGCGACGAACAACAACTATGGCTTGTACCTTTGCAAGCTCGGCCGTTTCGATCAGGCACAGAAGCGTTTCGATATCGCCAAGGCCGACGGTTTCTACAAGGACCGCGACGTCATCTATCTGAATTCCGGCACCTGCACGCTGCTCGGCAAGGGCCAACCCGACGTGGCCGAAGCCGATTTCCGCAGGGCCGTCGAGCTCAATCCGAACAACAGCCAGGCGCTGTTTCAGCTGGCCAGCGTGTTGTACGACAAGGGCGACTATTTCAAGGCGCGCGCCTATGTGCAGCGTTTCGATGCGCTCGCCCCGCCCAGTCCTGACGCCCTGCTGCTGGCACGCAACATCGAGGTCAAGCTCGGCAACGCCGGCGCTGCAGGCGATTACGCCAAGCGCCTGCGCGAACAATTTCCCGATTCCACTCAAGCGCACTCGCTCGAGGGAGCTACGTCGTCACAGTGAAAACATGAGCAAGCATAAGAAAAGAAAGACACCAAAGGGGAGGACGGCCGGGCAGTCGACGCTCGCCGAGAATGCACTGTTGGCTGCGACGCACGATGCGCAACAGCCGATACAGTTTTGCGACGCAATCATCCCAGACATGAATAAAAAGAACGACATTACCCCTGATTCGGAACAGACCGGGCAGCCCGCGCCTGCGGAAGCCACCCATATCGAATTTCGGCCGGAGCCGCCGCCGGCGCAGGGCCATCGGGAATCGCTAGGCCAGAGGTTGCGCGCCGCGCGCGAAGCCCGCGGCTGGAGTGGCGCCGATGTGGCCACGCGCCTGCATTTGCCGATCCAGATCGTGCAGAAGCTCGAGGCCGATCGCTTCGACGAGATCGGCCACCGCATCTATCTGCGCGGCTACCTGACGAGCTATGTGCGCCTGCTCGACCTGCCGACGGTCCTTGTCGAATCGGTCCTGCAACAGCATCAGCTGCATCTCGAGCCGCCGCCCCTGACGACCTCGGGGACGATTTCGCACTCGCGCTATCTGTTCCAGCGCTACTCGGTGTCGGCGCTGTACCTCATCCTGACCGGTGTGATCATCGTGCCCGCCGTGCTGCTGGCGATGCGCGCGGGACTCGAACCGAAAATCACTGACCTGACGAGTCTCGACGCGTCGAATGCCGTCGCGACCTCCGAATCGGGCAAAGCCAATGCCCAGCAGGCAACATCGGCTCTGCCCGCCGAGTCCGCGCCCGAAACGGCCGCCCCGGCGTCTGCTCCGAACGCGGGCGCGGCGTCGGATTCGCCGCTGGTCGCATCGATGGCGCCGTTCCAGGCATTGGCCCACAAGGAAAGCGAAGCGGCGCAGCCGCCACCGCCGTCTACGGTGAGCGGTTCCGGCGCACATACGCTGCGCCTTTCGCTCAAGGAGGCCAGCTGGGTGGAAGTGACTTCGGTCAGCGGCGAAAAGCTCGAATATGGCTTGCTGCCTGCCGGAACGGTGCGCACCATCAGCAGCGACTCCGTGCTCGACGTGCGCGTAGGCAACAGCGGGGGAGCCGAGGTGGAACTTGATGGGCAAGTGCAGGATCTTGCGCCTTACAGACACTCGAACGTTGCGCATTTCAAGGCGTTCGCGGCCGGCCAGCCGATTTCGCAATACTGAGTACTGAACGATAGCTGAGCCGGGGTTTCTTCCGGCTCTCGTGGGCATCTGCGCCGCTGGCCGTGCCCACGGCCAGCGGCGTTCCTGCTACGCTACGCAGCCGCGCGGGCCTTCGGCCCGGCTGTGCTTCCCCGCGTGCCTGACGGCACCCTTTTCCAGGTGACATGTAATGGCTTTCGAGGTATTGGACGAACACGAACAAGGCGAACTCGTACAGAAGTGGCTGCGCGAGAACGTATTGACGATTCTGGTTGGCGTCGGACTGGGTCTGGTGCTGATCTTCGGCTGGCAGCAGTGGCGCACCCACCGCGCGCGCCATGACCTGGAAGCCGCGACGCAGTACGAAGTGCTCTCCACGAATGAAGAGAAAAAGGACTATGACGCGGTCAAGCAGATCGCGGCGAAGTTGAAGACCGACTACTCCGACACGCCCTACGCGGTGATGGCGGCGATGCTCGAAGCGAACCTTTCAGCGGAACGCGCCGACCTCGAAACCGCGCACGCGTCGCTCGACTGGGCCTACCAGCACGCCGGCAACGATGCGCTCAAGTCCCTGGCGGGGCTGCGGCTGGCGCGCGTCGAAATCGCGCAGACCAAGGCGCAGGATGCGCTGGCCCTGATCGACAAGCTGCCAGCGTCCGCGTACACGGCGCAGATCGGCGAATTGCGCGGCGACGCGCTCGTCGCGCTCGACCGCAAGGACGAAGCGCGCGCCGCGTACACGGAGGCGTTGACCAATCTCGATCCGAACTCGCCGAATCGGGCATTCGTCGAGATGAAGCTCAACGATCTCGGCGGCGCGGAGAAGAAGGGCTCATGAAGCGCGCATTGATTCTGGCCGCCC
>DASRTK010000380.1:0-4829 GCA_035655975.1 Rudaea sp. | reverse complement strand
TTTCGGATCGCCGCGCGTGTGCACGACCAGGCTGACGAAGCGCGAGGGATCCTGGCGCAGCGGCGCGAGCATGACCGGCTGTACTTCATCGCCCGGCGCATCGAGCTTCAGCGGCGAGATCACGCCGATGACCGTGACGCTCGGGCCATCGGCGCTGCGCGGATCGAGGCGGAACTGACGGCCGACGACATCACCGCCTTCGGCATAACGCTGCGCGAACGTCGGGTCGACGACCGCGACGCGTTCGCCACCGGCCAGGTCGCGGGCATCGAAGAAACGCCCCTGCAGCATGCGCAGGCCATAGGTCGATGCGAAATGGTCGTCGGCCGCGCCGTAGCGCACCTTCGGCAGGCCAATATCGCCATCGGCGGACGCGCCGGCCGGAAGGACGTCGCGGTTCGCGCCGAAACGCATCGGCAACGTCGTCGCCACGCTGGCGTCGACGATTTCGGCGTCGCCGCGCAAGCTCTCGGTCAGTTTCTCGAACAGGCGCACCTGGTCGGCGCCGGTCGGATAGGTGTTCGTGAACAGGGCCACGCGCGCGCTGAGCAGTCGCGACGAGTCGAAGCCGAGATCCATGTGGTCGAGCGTCATGATGCCCCGGATCATCGTACCGACGACGATCAGCAATGCACACGACAACGCGACTTCGCCGATCACGAGCACCCTGCTCAGGCGCATGAAGCTGCCGCCCGTGGTGCCGCGCGAGCCGTCGCGCAGCGTGTTCGATACAGTGTCGCGCGACGCGCGCAACGCCGGCAACAGCCCAGTCGCGAGCGCTGTCAGCAGCGCGGCGGCCATCGCCAAGCCGATCACCTTCCAGTCCAGATCGAAGCTCAGCCAGTCGGCAACCCCGTTCGGCGACGTGCGCAGCAGTTCTCCTTCGTAGTGCATCGCCATCGAGGCGAGCGGCAGTGCGACGGCGGTGGCGATGACCGCGAGCATCAGCGACTGCACGAGCAGATGCAGCGTAACGCGGGTACGGCTGGCGCCGAGCGCGACGCGCACGGCCAGTTCCTGGCGCCGGGCCAGCGTGCGCAGCAGCAGCAGGTTCGCCGCATTCGCGCAGGCAACGAGGAGAACGAACATCACCGCGGCAAGCATGATGCCGAGCACGATGCGCGTCGTGCGGTTGATCGTATATATGCTCAGCGACTCGACGCCGACGCGCAGGCCGCGAAAGCGCTCCGGGTCCACACGCGCCGCATCGCTGCGCCACGCTTCGAGCGCCGTCTGAATCGCGGCTTGGTCGGTTCCCGCGCGCGCGCGCATGGCAAGCACGTAGCTGCTATCGGGATCGGGCACGTCCTCACGCAACGTGGCCGGTATCCAGACGACCTCGCGGTACGGGTAGCTCATCCCGGCCGGCATGATGCCGACGACCGTCGCGGGGCGCGTGTTGACGCGGATCTGGCGGCCGAGAATGCCAGGGTCGCCGCCGTAGCGGCTATGCCACAACTTGTACGACAGCAACGCCACGGCTGGCGCACCCGGCTGTTCGTCGCCTTCATTGAAATCGCGCCCGAGCACCGGCGTTGCTCCGAGCACCCTGCCCAGATTGCCGCTGATCATGGCGCCGTCGAAACGTTCGGGCCGATCCAGATCGCTCAGGTTGATGGTGGCCGACTGGTATCCGGCAACGTCGGCCAGCTCGGCGAGCCTGCGGCGCACTTCGAGCAGGTCGCGGCCGCTGACGTCGTTGAGACGTCCATCGTTGCTGCCGTCGGTCACGCCGGCATGCAGCAGCCGGTCAGGTTCCGGGAATGGCAACGGCCGCAGTATCAGCCCGTTGATCATGACCAGCATGAAGATCACGCAGGCGAGCCCCGACGCGAGCACGCCGACGACCAGCACCGAGAATCCAAGATTGCTGGTAAGCGAGCGCAAGGACTGGCGCAGTTCGTAGATCATTGCCGACAACATGATTCCTCTCCTCGACTGAATTTGTCTTTGTCTCTATTCGTAGCGCAACGCTTCGATCGGGCTGACACTCGCCGCACGGCGGGCCGGCAGCCAGCACGCAAGCAAGGCGACCGCGCCAAGCAGGCTTGCGACCGCGGTCAGCGTCACTGCGTCGAATGCGCCGATCCGATACAGGCGCGTGCCGAGCAGCGTCGCCAGCAGGTACGCCAGCGGCAACGCCAGCAGAAGGCCGGCCGCGATCAGGCGCACACCCTGCAACAGCACGTTCTGCAGCACGCCCGAACGCGACGCGCCGAGCGCCATGCGCACGCCGAATTCGTTCGTGCGCATGCGCACCGAATAGGCCAGCACCGCGTACAAGCCAACCGCGGCGAGCGCCAGCGACATCGCTCCAAGCAGTTCGAGCAGCGCGTTCAGGCGCACCGCATCGCGCAGGGTGTCGGCAATGCGTTGGGTCATCGGCACGACATCGCGCAACTTCGCGCGCGGCGCGATTGCGCGGAAGATGTCCTTGACCGGCGCGGCGAGCGCGGCCGGGTCGGACTGCACGCGCACCAGGAGCATGGCGTTGAGCGGCATCTCGTCCGGCTGATACGCAGTCGGACGTTCGGTCTTTTCGTCGAGCGAATGCAGTTTCTGGGTCGGCACGATGCCCACGATCGTCAGCTCGCGCATCGGCGACTTGTCGTCGACGCCCATCATGAATTTCTGGCCTAGCGCGTCACGATCGCCGAACACCTGTTGCGCAAACTTCGCGTCGACCACGGCAACGGCTGCGCGCGTGTGGACCTCCTCCGCGGTGAATGCGCGGCCGCGCATTAACGTGGTGCCGAGCGCGGTGAAAAAATCGGCGTTGACGAACGCGCGATAGGCGACCGGTTGCGTCGACGGATCGGTGTCTTCCTGGCCCGGCAGGGAGAAATTGCTCACGCTCATGCTCCAGCCGAACGGCGCCAGCGAGCCGAGTCCGACTGCGCTCACGCCAGGCAGCGCGCGCACGCGCTCGACGAACTCGCGCGTGGCGGCAAGCGCGGCTTGGTTGGCCGCAGGTTCGGCCGACGCGCCGCCTTCGACGTGCGGCAGATCGGCTATCGCCGAGATCGCGAGCTGGTTGCGATTGAAGCCGACGTCTTCGGCCAGCAGGCGTTGCGAGCTGCGCAGGAGCAACCCGACGCCGACGAGCAGCGCGGCGGTCAGCGCGATCTGCGCGACGATCAGCGCCTGGCGCGCACGTTGCGCGCCGCGGCCGGCCGTCTGGTGCGCGCCACCCGCGCGGATAGCCAGCGCGAGGTTGCGGCTCTGCAGCCACGAAGCGCTGGCGGCCATGATCACGGCGAGGATTACGGCGAGCGCCGCGATGAATGCCAGGGTCACCGGGTCGACGCCGATTGCCTGCGGCGCATCTCCCGGAATCAGGTCGAAACGACGCAGCAGTTCGAGTCCCGGCGGAATCGTCGCCACACCGAGCAGCGCGCCTAGCAGGCACAGCGTCAGCGTTTCGGCAATCGTCTGGCGCAGGCGCCGCCACGGACTCGCGCCGAGCGCGTCGAGCACGGCTAGCTCGCGGCGCCGTGCGAGCATGCGCGCGATGTACAGGTTGCAGATGTTCGCGATCGCAACGAGCAGCACGAGCGCGACGGCCAGCAGCATCAGTTCCAGGGCCGACCTGCGCTCACCGAGCCACAGGCTGCGCAGCGGCGCGGCGCGGGCCTCGAAGCCGATCAGGTCGACAATTTCCTTCAGTCCGGCCAGGCCTCGCGCCATGCTGCCCATCTCGCCGGCGACGTCTGCCGGCACGGACTGCGGCTTCAGGCGGCCGATCGCGTTGAGATCGCTGAACGCCCCGGCCTGCTCGGGAGCGCGTTCGGCCGCGGAAAAATGCAGTGGCAGCCACAATTGCGTCGTGTTGCGCGGAAAGCCGTAGCCACGCGGCATCACGCCGACGACGCGATAGTCGCCATCGACAAGTTTCAGGATCTGGCCGATCGCGTTGTCCGCACCTCCGTAACGCGTCTGCCACAGGTTCCAGCCGATGACGACGCTGCGCGCGCCGCCGTCACGCGTGTCCTCGTCCGCGATCAGGCGGCCGAGCGCGGGACGCGCGCCAAGCATCGCGAAAGCCGCCGGCTGCACCAGCGCGGCCTTGTAAGTCGACGCGGACGCATCGAGGTCGCCGGAACTGACCTGGCGCTCGCGATACGCAGCCAGAGTTTCCAGCGTCTTCGTCTTGTTCGAAATCTCTTCGAAGTACGGCACCGACAGGCCGACATTCATGCCCATGTTGGCCATGCGCACATCGAGCGCGACGATACGATCGGAGCCGGCAAACGGCAGCGGCTTGTACAGCAGGCCGTAGAGCACGCTGAACATGCTCGCATTCGCGCCGAGTGTGAGTCCGAGCAGCAGGATCACGGTGGCGCTGAAGCCCGGACTGCGTGCCAGACGGCGCAGCGCAAAGCGCAGATCGCGAACCATCGTCTTGCTCCTATTCGTAACGCAGCGCTTCGGTCGGCGCGATGCGCGCGGCCCGGCGCGCCGGCAGCCAGCAGGCGACCAGCGCGGTCGTGCCGATCACGCCGATGACGAGGGCCAACGTCGCCGGATCGAGCACGCCGACGCCGAACAACTGCGCGCGCATCGCCGTGGCGATGGCGATCGCACCGACCAGCCCGATTGCGAGTCCGAGTGCGGTCAGGCGGCCGCCGTCGCGCAGTATCAGGCGCAGGATGTCGCCGCGCTGCGCGCCGAGCGACAGGCGCACGCCGATCTCGCCGGTGCGCATCGCCACGGCGAACGCGAGCACGCCGTAGATGCCGACCGCGGACAGCGCCAGCGCGACGCCGGCGAACAGCATCAGCAGCAGCATCGGCGTGCGCCGGTCGTCGAGCGACAGCGCGATGCGCTCG
>DASRTK010000379.1:0-6082 GCA_035655975.1 Rudaea sp. | reverse complement strand
CGCGCTGGTCGTATGCGCTGTATCTGTGCCAGCTTGCGGTCATGCGCGTCATGAATGCGACGTTCGCCGGAAACGCGCAGACGGTCGCAGGCTGCCTGTTCCAGGCACGCCTGTTCGTCGCATTGTCGGTCGCTTCCGCGGCGCTCGTCTATCGTTTCTATGAGGCGCCGATTCTGCGTTTGCGCGATCGCTGGACGCGTGAGTCGACGTCGCGGGCGCCGGTGGACGCAACGCCGGAGCCGCTCAGCGAGCTTACGTAGGGTGGGCCTTGGCCCACCGCCGTGCGGGTAATGCTCGAACGATGAAACGAACCCCGACCCTCACCCCAACCCCTCTCCCGGTGGGAGAGGGGCTAAAAACTTCGGTCAGAGATCGGCGAGTTCGACGTCGGTCCCTTCATTGATGCCTTCGAACAGTATCGTCGACAGATAGCGCTCGCCGGTGTCGGGCAGCATCGCGAGGATCACGTCGCCGCTCTTCGCCTTCTTCGCAACCTCGAGCGCCGCAGCAAATGTTCCGCCGGACGAGATGCCGCAGAAGATCCCTTCCTTCGTCGACAGCGAACGCGCGGTGTCGCGCGCATAGACATCGCTGACCGGAATGATCTCGTCGACGACTTTCTTGTTCAACACTGCAGGAATGAGATTCGGCGTCCAGCCCTGGATCTTGTGCGGTGCCCAATCCTTGCCCGACAGCATTGCCGCGCCTTCGGGCTCGGTTGCGATGATCTTCACGTCAGGACGCGCGAGCTTGATCATCTCGCCAGCGCCGGTCAACGTGCCGCCGGTACCCCAGCCGGTCACGAACCAGTCGAGCCGCTTCCCGGCGAAATCCTGCAGGATTTCCGGGCCGGTCGTGCTGCGGTGGTAGGCCGGATTCGCCTCGTTTTCGAACTGGCGCGCGAGAAACGCGTTGTTCTTCTTCGCATAGTCCTCTGCGCGCTTGAGCATGCCGGTCGCGCGTTCAGCCGCAGGGACGAGGATGACTTTCGCGCCGAGCGCGCGCATCAGCTTGCGCCGCTCGATCGAGAACGAGTCGCTCATGAACGCCACGAACGGATAACCCTTGGCCGCGCAGACCATCGCCAGCGCGATGCCGGTGTTACCGGATGTCGCTTCGACTACGGTCTGGCCGGGCTTGAGCGTGCCCTTGGCTTCGCCATCGAGGATGATGCCGATCGCGAGGCGGTCCTTGACCGATGACATCGGATTGAAGGCCTCGACCTTGACGTACATGTCGACGCCTTTCGGCGCGATATGGTTGATGCGGACGATCGGCGTGCGGCCGATGGTTTCCAGGATGGACTGGTAGATCATGGCACCCTCGTTCGGTTGGTTTTTTCTGGCCGACGGGCGTTTTGCGGCGCTGAGGAACCCGTCGAACGGGCGAGCTTAGCGCCGGCTCGACGCAGCGGCAAATAACGACGGACTATGGCTCCGCTGGGCTCGGGCATATGACATGCGAGTTGACGCGAATATTTCCACCTCTCCCCTTGTGGGAGAGGTCGGCGCGCGCAGCGCGCCGGGAGAGGGGATGGCGGCGAAGCTGCCGACTCTGTCGGCGGCCTCTCTCGGCCATCCATGGCCTTCGAGGCACTTGGGCTCCTGCCCGGCGGCACCCTCTCCCCAGCCCCTCGCTCATCAAGGGGGAGGGGCTTGAAAAGCGCCTCCAGCGAGGCTGCCAGTCTCAGTGCGCCAAACCGAAAGCTTGCAGGATGAAGGCATACACATCCGCGACTTCCTCGATCTGCATCGTCGTCGGCTTTCCCTGGCCGTGGCCGGCGCGCGTCTCGATGCGAATCAAGAGCGGCTTACCGTGCGGGTCGGCGGTCTGCATCGCTGCGGCGAACTTGAAGCTGTGCGCGGGGAACACGCGATCGTCGTGGTCGCCGGTCAGGATCAGCGTTGCCGGGTAATCTACTCCGGGCTTGACGTTGTGCAGTGGGGAATAGGCATACATCGCCTTGAACTCGTCGGCGTTGTCTACCGAACCGTAATCCGATTCCCAGGCCTTGCCGATCGTGAATGCGCGGAAGCGCAGCATGTCGAGCACGCCGACCTGCGGAATCGCGGCGGCGAACAGGTCCGGGCGTTGCAGCTCGGCGGCTGCGACCAGCAACCCACCGTTCGACCCACCGCGGATCGCCAGCGACTTCGCAGAAGTATACTTTTCCTTGATCAGGTAATCGGCCGCGGCGATGAAGTCGTCGAACACGTTCTGCTTATGCAGCTTCATGCCGGCCTCGTGCCAGTCCCGGCCGTATTCGCCGCCGCCGCGCAGGTTGGCCACGGCATAAACGCCGCCAAGGTCCAGCCAGGCGATCAGCGACGGCGAAAATGCCGGCTGCAGCGGGATGTTGAAACCGCCATAACCGTACAGGATCGTCGGGTTCGTCCCGTTCTGCGCCACGCCCTTCTTAGCCGTGATGAACATCGGCACGCGTGTGCCATCCTTGCTCGAGTAGAACACCTGGCGCGTTTCGTACAGTGCCGCGTCGATCGCGACCTTCGGCGCGCGAAAGACACTCGATGTGTTCGTCTTCAGGTCCTGGCGGAACACGGTCGGCGGCGCCGTGTAGCTGGAATACGTATAGAACGTCTCCGTGTCGGCCGTGCGCCCGGAGAAATCCGCGACGCTGCCCAGTCCCGGGAGCGCAATCGTGCCGATGGCCTTGCCCTTCAGGTCGAACAGGCGCACGGCACTGTGCGCATCCTGCATGTATTCGGCGACAAAGCTGTGATTGACGATGCTGGCGCTCTGCAACGTGTCGGCCGCCTGCGGAACGACTTCCTTCCAGTGTGCCTTGTCCGGATTCTTGGTGTCGATCGCGACGATGCGATAGCGCGGTGCGTCCTTGTCGGTCAGGAAATAGAACGTGCCCTTGGTGTTGCCGAGGAACTGATAGCTCGCGTCCCAGTCGCCGATCAGCGTCTCGTTGGTTGCGTCGGCGTGCTTCTTGGCGAGGTCGCGGTAGAGCACGAGATTCTTCGGTTCGGTGTTGCGGGCGACGCTGATCACGAGATAACGCCCGTCGTCGCTGACTTGTGCGCTGAACAACCAGTCGGGCTGGTCCTTGCGCTCGTAGATCAGCAGGTCGTCGGACTGCTTGGTTCCGAGTCGGTGAAAGTACAGCTTCTGGAACTTGTTCTCGGCCTTCAGCGCGTTCTCGCCTCTGGGTTCGTCGAAGCGGCTGTAGAAGAAACCGGTGCCGTCGCGGCGCCACGCCGTCGCCGAGTATCGGACCCATTTCAATTCGTCGTCGGTGTTCTTTCCCGTGTCGACATCGAGCACGCGCCAGTCTTCCCAATCCGAGCCGCCGGACGACAGGCCATAGGCCACGTGCTTGCCGTCCTCGCTGATCGTGTATGACTTGAGCGCGATCGTACCGTCTTTCGACAGCGTATTCGGATCGAGCAGCACGCGCGGCTTCGCATCGAGCGTGTCGGCAACATAGAGGATGGCCTGGTTCTGCAAGCCGTCGTTGCGCGTATAAAAGTAGCGGCCGCCGTACTGGTGCGGCGAGGTGTAGCGCTCGTAGTTCCAGATCTCGGTCAGGCGCTGCTTGATGTGGTCGCGGCCCGGGACATGTGCGAGATAGTCGAAGGTCAACTTGTTCTGCGCCTCGATCCAGGCGCGCGTCGCCGGCGCATCGAGATCCTCTAGCCAGCGATACGGATCGGCGACCGTGGTGCCGTGGAAATCGTCGCTCTGGCTGACGGTCTTCGTCGTCGGGTAAACCAGCGCAGCTTGGCTGGTGGAGGGGTTGTCGGCGGGCATCGGGGTGGTCGCAGGTTTTGGCGCCGGCGTGTTCTGGCACGCAGTGAGTACAGTCATGATGATCAGAAACGGCAGGACGAGAGGGCGCACCAGACACTCCTGGGATGGGTAAGAAGATCGGGACGAAACGGGAATATTCGGCGCAAAGCTGGCAGCGGGTCAATCGCCGCTGATGAATTTCGGACCCTTGCCGGCTGTTTTCTCATACACGCCGTTGCCAGCGCGGCGATATTGCGTGAAGCCGTGCTTCTCGACGTTGCTTTCCTTCAGCGTGTGCGCGTTGCCCATCGCAAACGACGGCGCGCTGATCACGCGCGCGACCTCGGCGCCGCACTGCGGGCACTTGGTCAGCGGATCCTCATTGCTCTTCTGCAGCACGTCGAAATGGGCGGTGCAATGGTCACAGCCTTTCGCGATAGCGGCGTATTCGTAGATCGGCATGGGGCAATGATGAGTCTCCGGGCGGGGGAACTCAAGGGGCCGATGCACCTTTGCGCTGCGTCATCTCCCTGCTCGCCATTCTTCCCTTGGCTCGTCATCCCGGCGAAAGCCGGGATCCAGCGTCTTTGATTCTGTGAAGCCTGAAGGCACTGGATCCCGGCTTTCGCCGGGATGACGAGCAAATGAAACCTACGCCGCCGCCCCCGTCTGCGCCGCCCACGCATCACTCATCGACTTCCAGCGGTTGACGATCGCGCAGAACAACTGTGCGGTGCGCTCGGCGTCGTACACGGCCGAATGCGCTTCGCTGCTGTTCCACTCGAAACCCGCCGACTGCACGGCGCGGCTCAGCACGGTCTGCCCGTACGCGAGGCCGGCGAGGCTGACGGTATCGAAACAGCTGAACAGGTGAAACGGACTACGCTTGTAGCCGGTGCGGCGGATCGTCGCGTTGAGGAAGTTCAGGTCGAACGCGGCGTTGTGGCCAACCAGTACGGCGCGCTGGCATTCGAACTCTCGCAACGCCTTGCGGATCGGCCGGAAGATCAGGTCCAGCGCTTCGCGTTCTTCGACCGCGGCGCGGAACGGATGAGTCGGATCGATGCCGGTGATTTCGAGCGAGCGCGGATCGATGTTGGCGCCCGGAAACGGCACGACATGCGTCGACACGACCGGATCCGGATGCACGACTCCGTGCTCATCCATGCGCACGACGATTGCAGCGATCTCGAGCAGCGCATCGCGCTCGCAATCGAAGCCGCCGGTCTCGACGTCGATCACGACCGGCAGGAAACCGCGGAAGCGCTCGGCGTATTTCATTGCGGGTTGGGACATGCCAGCAGGATACGCGGCGGGCGCGGCGATCACAATGCGGCGTTGGATTCCACGATGAGCCGCGAGCCAGGAAATTCCCGTTCGCCCTGAGCGTAGGCGCGAAGCGCCGAAGTCGAAGGGTAGCCCGACGTTTCGACTTCGCTCGCTGCGCGAGCTACGCTCAACGCGAACGGCTGTGTTCGCGTCAGGCGCGCGCGAAGCGTCCGAACGCGAACAGCACGAGCGCGCCGATCAGCAACGCCAGTCCGAACATCGGAAGCAGCATCAGGAATGGAATGCCGAGGGCGAGAAAGGCCAGGCTCCACGCGTATGCGTCGGCCAACGGCTCGGGCATCGGGTCGGCCTTCAGCGCACGCGCCAGCAGGAAGTCCAGGCTGATCTTTCCGGGTCCCTGGAACAGGATTGGCAGAAGCATGACCACGAACAGCAGCGGCAGCTTGAAATTGCCGAAACCCATGTCGGTGATCGCATAGCCCTTGGCCAGGTCGCTCCACATCGCCACCATGTCCGGCCAATGCGCGGCCGCCGTCGCGACGAAGGTCAGCACGAGCAGGCTGTACGCAGCGAAGCGCGTGAACAGACCGAACACGAGCAGGATCGCACCGCCGAGTTCGAAATAAGTCGCCATCGCCCAACTGATGTCGGCAGGGATTTTGTTGAACGGGAACGGGAAGCGGGCCTGGATATCGGCGAACCAGTTCTCTCCGGTATACTTTTCCACACCCGACTGCCAGAACTCCCAACCCATGATCAGGCGCAGGATCAGCGGTGGCAGCAACTGGCCGATGCCGCGCAGGCGGGCAGTCAGGGATTCCCATACCGAAATGGCGTTCGACAGCATTGGCGTGGCCCTCGCAACTGTGTGTGCAGTATAGACGGGCGACTTGGAGTTTCCTTACAGGAGGCTCCCCGTCGCCAACAGCTGGCGCTACACAAGGGCTGTCACCGCATGGCTAGGACTTGCCCCCTTCCGGCTGCCGCCACCTTCCCCCGCAAGCGGGGGAAGGGCTCCAGTTTTAATGCTTCGCTG
>DASRTK010000378.1:0-8977 GCA_035655975.1 Rudaea sp. | reverse complement strand
TCGTGGGTGACGTGCAGGACGGCGCCGTCCTGGATATTCGTGCGCGCGCCGATGCGGATGTAGTTGACGTCGCCGCGTGCGACCGTGAACGGCCACAGCGAGGCGTCTTCGCCGAGCTCGACGTCGCCGATCGCGACCGCGGCCGGGTCGATGTATACATTTGCGCCAAGGCGCGGAAGCTGGTTGCGGTAGGGTCGGATATTCATGCCATCGGCGCCGGTTGAGCGGCGCGATCGTACCATTGCCACTGCCCCGATCCGCCGGTTGTGAGCTCCGTGGCGTTTCTGGCGGGTCGGCGACGCTACACTAGCGGCATTCACCTTCTATGGCTCGACTGATGGACATGCCTGACCCAACCGCCACCGATTTGAACGTCCAACTCGATCGCCTGCGCGCCGCGCAGATGCGAAAAGTGCCCGATTACGCCCAGCGCATCGACGACCTCAAACGCCTGCGCGCCGCGTTCAAGGCAAAGCTCGACGAGTTCGCCGCGGCGATGAGCGCCGACTTCGGCCGCCGCTCGCGCCACGAAACGCTGCTGTCCGACGGCATGACCGTGTTCAACGAGATCGATCACGTCTGCCGCCGTCTGCGCGGCTGGATGCGGCCGCGACGCGCTGCAGCCGACTGGCTGTTCGCGCCGGCGCGCACCGAAATACGTTATCAACCGCTCGGCGTGGTCGGCGTGATCGCGCCGTGGAACTATCCGGTCAACCTTGCGCTGAATCCGCTGGCCGTCGCGATCGCGGCCGGCAATCACGTCATGCTCAAGCCGTCCGAGCATACGCCGCGTACGTCGGCGCTGCTGCAGCAGTTGCTGGGCGACGTATTTCCCGACGACCGCGTTGCAACCGTGCTCGGCGGCGCCGAAGTCGCGGGCGCATTCGCCGCGCTGCCGTTCGATCACCTGTTCTTCACCGGCTCGACCGCGGTCGGACGCAAGGTCATGACCGCGGCGGCAAAAAACCTGGTTCCGGTCACGCTCGAACTCGGCGGCAAGTCGCCGGCGATCATCGCGCCTGGCTATCCGCTCGCCACTGCCGTCGGGCGCATTGCCGCCGGCAAGTTTCTCAACGCCGGCCAAACCTGCATCGCACCGGACTACGTGCTGCTGGGCCGCGCCCAGATCGCCCCGTTCGTCGAGGAAATGCAAAAGTATGTTTCGCGGCGTTACGACGACCTGGCGACGAACCCTGATTACAGCAGCATCGTCAACGCCGGCCAGTACGCGCGCCTGACGAGCTATCTCGACCAGGCCCGGGCATCCGGCGCGAAGGTCATCGAATTGGCCAACGGCGATGCCGGCAGGCGCGTGCTCGCGCCGACGCTCGTGCTCGATGCGCGCGACGACCTCGCGCTGATGCAGGACGAGATTTTCGGGCCGATCCTGCCGCTGGTCGCGGTCGATTCGGTCGATGCGGCAATCGACTACGTCAACGCGCGCCCGCGCCCACTCGCGCTGTATCACTTCGACCACGACGCGGCGCGCACCGAGCGCGTGCTCGACCGCACGATCGCCGGCGGCGTGACGATCAATGACACGCTGATGCACTTCGCCCAGAGCGAATTGCCGTTCGGTGGGGTCGGCCCGTCCGGCATGGGCCACTACCACGGCCGCGAAGGCTTTCTCGCCTTCAGTAAGCAGAAGCCGGTTTTCTATCAGGCGCGCTTCAGCGGCATGGCCGCGGCCCGGCCGCCGTATGGCAAGCTTGCGGATTTTCTCGTCAAGTTTTTGACGCGCTGATAACCTGTCAGCACTTTCCACGGCCAACAAGGGGCAAGACATGAATCGAATCGGACGCGCGACGTGGGTCGCCGCGGCAATGCTGGTGTCGTCGTTGGCCAACGGCGCGGAGGTCGAAACATTCGCCCGCTACGCCGGCACGTGGAAAATGCAGATGAACTACGTCGAATCGGCGCACAGCAAGGCGCGTCAGGAATCGATGACCGTCAGGAACGACTGCTGGCACAGCGACTTCTTCTATGTCTGCAACCAGATCATCGACGACAAGTCGCGCGCGCTGCTCGTTTTCTTCTACGACCCGGTCGCCAAGCGCTTCGGCTCGTATCCGATCGCCGTCGGCGCCGACACGGTGCATCCGGCCACTGTTCTCGCCGACGAAAAATCGATCACGTTCCCGTACGACATGCAGGACAACGGCAAGACCATCCACATGCGCATCGTCAATACGTTCACGACACCCGACACGATCGATTTCAAGCAGGAGTATTCCGAAGACGGCCAGAAGTGGGTCGCGATGGCGACCGGCGTCGAGCATCGGGTTTCGCCGAAAGCAAAGTAACGCGACGGCAGTTGATCGGCGTCGCCGGCACGCTCCCGGCTAGGCCGTCGCAATCTCCAGCGCGACCAGCAATTCCAGCGCCTGCGCGCGCGTCGTCCCGCACATCGACGGTTCGGCGCTCAGGCGGCGGCAGATTTCAGGCCGTTCCGGCAGCCCGAATAGCAAACAGCGATTGGCTGGGTCCAGTTGTATACAACGCACGCCGGCCGGCTTGCCGTCCGGCATGCCGGGGATCGCCGACGAGATCGACGGCGCGATGCAACAGGCGCCGCAATTGGCGCGGCAGTCCATGGGCACCTAGTCCGTCGCGCGCAGCGGCAGTTCGGCGCGCAATTCGGCATAGACCGCGTCGGTGTCCGGGCGCACGCCATGCCAGATCGCGAACGATTCGGCTGCCTGCTCGACCAGCATGCCGAGGCCATCGAGCGCCGGTCCTGCGCCGGCGGCGCGCGCCCAGGCCAGAAATGCGAAGGCCGCCGCGCCGTACGAAAGGTCATAGCACAGCGTGCGCCGCGCGACGAGCCCGAACGGCAGCGCCAGTTGTTCCGCGCCGAGCCCGGCCGACGTCGCATTGACGATCAGGTCGAAGTTGCCGGCCGCGGCTAGATCGTCCCAGTAGCGCGTGTACACGTGTTCCGGATCGCCGATCGAGTCGGCCAGCGCATCAGCACGATCGGCCGTGCGATTGACGATGATCAGTTCGCCGACACCGGCGTCCAGCAGGGCGAAGGCGGCCGCGCGCGCCGCGCCGCCGGCGCCGAGCAGCAGGCTGCGCCGCCCGCGCAAGTCGAGCATGTGGCGTTCGGTGAGGTCGCGCACGAAGCCGGGACCGTCGGTGTTGTCGCCGAGCCAGCGACCGTCGGGCAGCCGCGTGAGCGTGTTGACGGCGCCGGCGCGGCGCGCGAAATCCGACAACGCGCCGCTGAGCGCGCAGGCGTCCTGCTTCAGCGGCAGCGTGACGTTCGCGCCGCGGCCGCCGCCGGCGGCGAAATCCGCGAGCTGCGTGGCGAACGATTCGGCGGGCGCGTCGATCGCGCCATAGTGCAAGCGTACGCCGGCCTGCGCGGCGAAGCGCGCGTGGATGCGCGGCGACAGCGAGTGCGCGATCGGGTGGCCGAATACGGCAAAGCGTTTGGGTTCCGTGGTCGCGTTCATGGCACTACTCCGGCACTCTGTTGCAAATCCAATGCTTGCGGATTATGTCACCGCCGCGGCCGCGAACGATTCTCCACGCAATCCGAGACAACTCTTTTTGACGCGGATGAACGCGGATGACTACGGATGAACGCGGATAGAGCAATTGGAGTGATTTTTTTGCTTTATCCGCGCAAATCCGTGTTTATCCGCGGCAATCCGCGTTCAAGAATATGGCGTTCAACCAGCGCGTGTCTCACGCAGCCACCCGGCTGCCTGCAATGCAAAATACGTCAGGATCGCGTCCGCGCCGGCGCGCTTGATGCAAGTCAGCGTCTCGAGCACGATCGCGCGCTCGTCGAGCCAGCCATTCGCGAACGCAGCCTTCTGCATCGCATATTCGCCGCTGACCTGGTAGACCAGCGTCGGCGCGCCGAAACGGTCCTTCACGCGACGCACGATGTCCAGGTACGGCAGGCCCGGCTTGACCATGACCATGTCGGCGCCCTCGGCCAGGTCGAGCTCGACCTCACGCAGCGCCTCGTCGCCATTGGCCGGATCCATCTGATAAGTATACTTGTTGCCTTTGCCGAGGCTGCCGGCCGAACCGACCGCATCGCGAAACGGCCCATAGAACGCCGAGGCGTACTTGGCCGAATAAGCCAGGATGCGCGTGTTGACGTGGCCGGCCTGCTCGAGCGCGGCGCGGATCGCGCCGATGCGGCCATCCATCATGTCCGACGGCGCGACGATGTCGGCGCCGGCCGCCGCATGCGACAACGCCTGCCTTACCAGCGCATCGACGGTAGCGTCGTTGACGACGTAGCCGGAATCGTCGATCAGGCCGTCCTGTCCGTGCGTCGTGAACGGGTCGAGCGCGACATCGGTGATCACGCCGAGTTCGGGCAGGGATTGCTTCAATGCGCGCACGGCGCGCTGCGCCAGACCGTCCGGATTCCAGGCCTCGCGCGCGTCCAGGCTCTTGGCCTCCGGCGGCGTGACCGGAAACAGTGCGAGCGCCGGGATGCCGAGCGCGTGCGCCTGGGCAGCGAGTGCAAGCAGCAGGTCGATCGACACGCGCTCCACGCCCGGCATCGAGGCCACCGCCTCGCGCTGCCCCTGCCCTTCGCGTACGAACACCGGCAGGATCAGATCTGCCGACGTCAGCACAGTTTCGCGCATCAGCGCGCGCGAGAATCCGTCGCGGCGCATGCGGCGCAGGCGGGTCAGGGGGAAGGGCATTCGGGTCTCCGCGGTCCGTCTATCGGCAACACTGTAGCGCAAACTCTGCCGGGCTTCGCGCCCGGACGCGTGACTTGCATTGCGGCGTTGTTGCTGCTCTGATTGCGCCCGGCATCCGGGGGGATGCGGCCAACCGCATTGGTGCAAGGTCGGCGTGGCAAAGTCCGGCGGAATCCCGGAAGGATTTCGCGGACGGATGTGCGCTGGAGGGGTACTAACGGCCAACTGAAGAAGAAGCAACTTGCCCGGCATTCTCGTCGTCGAACGCTCGACCACGCTCAGCCATCTGCTGCGGCGCACGCTGACCGCAGCCGGCATCAGTCCGCGCAGTGAACTGTCCAGCTACTTCGAGGCGATCGACCACCTGCGCCGTTCGGCCGAACTCGATCAGCCCTACGGCCTGCTGCTGGTCGGCGCCCCGGCGCGGCTGACGCGCGAATTCGGTGCGTTGCTCGAGTTCCTGCGCGGCCCGGACGGCAGCATGCTGCCGGTCGTGCTGATGACGCATGAACTGCTGCCCGAACTCGAGGAATTCGCACGCGCGCGCGGAAACCTCAGCCTCGTGCTGTGGACGAATTTCAGCCGCATCCCGGGCGTACTGCGCGCGCTGATGCCGGAGAACGACGACGACCCGGCCGCTTTTTCGATCACCGTCAGCACCGCGCCGGTTACCGGCATCCGCATCTTGTTCGTCGACGATTCGCCGAGCGTGCGCCTGGCTTACCAGCACCTGCTCGAGCGCAACGGCTTCCAGGTGTCGACTGCCGGCTCGATCGGCGAGGCCGACGCGATGGCCGCGCAGGCCAAATACGACCTTGTCATCGTCGACTACTACCTGCCCGACGGCAACGGCGATGAACTGTGCCGGCGCCTGTCGAGCAAGCCCGGCGCGCCGGGCCTGGCGATTATCACCGGCACGTATCGCGAAGACGTGATCAAGCGCTGCCTCGAAGCCGGCGCGACCGAGTGCATGTTCAAGAACGAGGCGAAGGAACTGTTTCTGGCGCGCGTGCGCACGCTGAGCCGGCAAATCCAGATGCAGAAATCGGTCGAAGCCGACCGGCGCCGCCTCGACGGCATCCTCGGCTCGGTCGGCGATGGTGTCTACGGCGTCGACGGCACCGGCGTGATCACGTTCATCAATCCAACCGCGTTGCGCCTGCTCGGCTATCCGGACGATGTCGCCGTCGTCGGCAAGAACGCGCACGCGACGATCCATTATGCGGCTGCGGACGGGCAGCGGCTGGGCGAGGAAAATTCCGAACTGAGTCGCGCGTACGCACGCGGCGAGCCGCTCAAGGGGTTCGAGACGGTGTTCTGGAAACGCGATGGCGACGGCATGCCGGTCGAATGCACCGTGCTGCCGCTGGCGATCGAGCAGCGCCGCGAAGGCTCGGTCGTCGTGTTCCGTGACATCTCCGAACGCAAGAGCGCCGAGCGCCTGCGCTGGGAAGTCAGCCACGATCGCCTGACCAGCCTGTTCAACGCCAAGAGCGTGAACCAGCAACTCACGCAGGAACTGCACCGGCGCCGTGAACAGGGCGGCTACGCGGCGGTGCTGTACATCGACATCGACCGTTACAACTACATCGTCGATATCGCCGGCACGCAGAATGCCGAACAAGTGCTCGTCGACGTCGCCGGCATCATCGGCAAACGCCTGCGCGACGGCGATGCGCTCGGCCGCCTCGAAGGCGACCGCTACGCCCTGATGCTGACCGGCGTGCAACTGGAAAATCTGTTCCCGGTCGCCGACGGCTATCGCGAACTGGTGCATCAGTGCCACTACCAGGCGCACGGGCAAACGCGCCAGGTCAGCGCGTCGGTCGGCGTCGCCGTGATCAGCAAGGACACGCCATCGGGCGAATATGCGCTCGAACACGCGCGCCTGGCTTGCAAGGCGGCCAAACAGCGCGGTCGCGACCAGACCGAGATCTACGTCGGCGAGTTCGATGCGCGCATCGCGCGTGAAATCGAAGCCGGCTGGACCGACCGCCTGCGCAGCGCGCTGGAGCAGGAACGATTCGTATTCCTGGCCCAGCCGATCGTTCCGATCGCCGCGCTCGGCCTGACCGAGGATGCGATCGTGACGCGCCAGGGTTGGCGCATCAACGGCGCCGGCACGCCGGGTTTGGAGTACCTGTTCGAAGTTTTGATCCGGATGGTCGGCAAGGACGGCCAGCTGATTTCCCCAAGCGTGTTCGTGCCGCTGGCCGAGCGCGTCGGCATGATGCCGAAGATCGATCTGTGGATCATCAACCGGTTGCTGCGTCACCTCGAGGGGCTCAAGGGTCTGCGCGCGCCGATCGCGTTCAACGTCAATCTGTCGAACATGACCCTGGCCGACCCGGAATCGCTCGGCCTGATCGAGGCGGCAGTCAAAGCGTCCGACGTGCCGGCGCATCAGCTGATCTTCGAGATTACCGAGACCAGCGAGCTGACCAGCCTGCACGTCGCGCGCCGCTTCATCTCGGCGCTGAAGAAACTCGGTTGCCGCTTCGCTCTCGACGATTTCGGCACCGGTTTTTCCTCGTTCACGCACCTGCGCCACCTGCCGGTCGACTTCGTCAAGATCGAAGGCAGCTTCGTCGAGGGCATGGCCGGCAGTGAGCTCGACAACAAGATGGTCAGTTCGATTACGCAGCTAGCGCAGTCGCTAAAATTGCGGGTGATCGGCGAACATGTCGACAGTTTCGCGACGTTAGCTGCACTTAGGGCCTGCGGCGCGGACTACGCGCAAGGCAACTACCTCGGTGAGCCGCGGCCGCTGCGTGGCCTCGACTTCGAGGCTCTGTTTGGCGCCAAGCTGGGTGTTCCAGAGCCCGTAATGTGACGTAGCTCGCAGGCAAACTGCGAAATCATTCAGCGAATGTTCTTCGGCGAAGGTTCAGGCTATGTCAAATGGCAGTCGTTTCATCGCACTGTAGCTTTTTACTAGAAAAAGGTTTATAAGCTGTCTATAAGCCCCTGATTAAAGGGAATAAGAAATGTCCCCGATGTTCGTTTTGACGTTGATTGGCGCCGCTGCCGCCGCCGCGCTGGCTTGCGTTCGTCGTATCCCCGAAGGGCATGCCTACACGTTGCGCCGCGTCGGCGGCCACATGCGCACGATTGGCGCGGGCACGCATATCGTCGTGCCGGTCGTCGAACGCGTCGCCCACAAGATCCGCCTCCTCGGCAATATCGTCGAGATCGGCAAGGTTGAGTCAGCGCTGTCCGACGGTGCGTACACCGGCCAGGTGTTCTACCAGGTCATCGACGCCGAACGCGCTGACGCGGTCATCGACGACGTTGGCGAGCTGGTGCGCGGCTGCCTGCCGAGCCTGCTCGCGGGGTCGGCCAACGAAGACGGCACGGCGCGCAACAAGCGCCTGAAGGCCGATCTGAACCGCCAGTTGCACGATCGCGGCCTGTTGATCACGCGCGTGCAGATCGCGCACCTTTAGAGAAGGTCGGAAAATCAAACCTGCCGTCATTCCCGCGGCTCTCAACAGCGGAGCTGGTCAAGCGGGAATGACGAATTATCCTGAGGTTCCCTAGTCAAGCCAGTCCGCTGCATCGAGCAGCAGGGCGTCCAGCGCTGGATTTTGCCGTCCCGGCCAAGGATACTTGCCGGCTCGCCGCGCCTTCCGCGGCCACGAGATCTCCAATGAGCCCCGTCACCGATCGCGCCGCGATGTTTGCCCAGTTGCGGGCGGGCATGGCTGAACTCGGCCTGGCGGCTGAAGTCGCTGCGATCGACGCGCTGCTCGATTACCTGGAACTGCTGACGCGCTGGAACAGCGCCTACAACCTGACGTCAATCCGCGTGCCGGAGCAGATGGTCACGCACCATCTGCTCGATTCGCTCGCCGCGGCGCCGTTCGTGCGCGGCGAACGCCTGGCCGACATCGGCACCGGTGCCGGCCTGCCCGGCATCCCGCTCGCCGTGCTCGATCCGCAGCGCGAAGTCACCCTGATCGACGCGAACGGCAAGAAGACGCGCTTCCTGCGCGAAGCGGTGCGCACGCTCAAGCTCGGCAACGTGCGCATTGAAGCCACACGTGTCGAGGACGCGCGCGGCCAATACGATACCGTAACCGCGCGCGCGTTCGCCTCGCTCGGCGACATGCTGCAGTCGGCCGGCCACCTGCTCGCGCCGGATGGAATGCTGCTCGCGCTCAAGGGACAGCTGCAGCGTGATGAAATCACCGCGCTGCCGGACGGATTCACGATCGCCGATGTGCACGCGTTGCGCGTGCCGGGTTTGGCGGCAGCGCGCCACGCGGTGATAATCAGGCGCACGCAGGCCGTGCAGC
>DASRTK010000377.1:0-5948 GCA_035655975.1 Rudaea sp. | reverse complement strand
GACGGCGAACTGACCAGCGCGCAATGCCGCGTCGACGAATCGCTGCTCAGCGGCGAGTCGAAGGCGCTCGTGCGCCATTGCGGCGAGCAGCTCATCGCCGGCAGCATCGTCGTCGACGGTCCGGCGCAAATGCGTGTCGTGCGCATCGGCGCCGACACGACCTTGTCGGCGATCGTGCGCCTGGTCGGCCGTGCCCAGCAGCAGCGGCCGCGCTGGAGCCGACTCGGCGAGCGCGCCGCCGGCTGGTTCGTTTCAGCCTTGCTGCTGGCGACCGCGGCCACGGCGGGCACATGGCTTGTCATCGATCCCAGCCGGGCGTTCGCCGCGTCGCTGGCCGTGCTGGTCGTCGCGTGTCCGTGCGCATTTGCGCTGGCGGTTCCGGCCGCGCTCGCACGCTCTCTCACGGTCCTTGCGCAGCGAGGGATCCTCGGGCTGGCACCCAACGCAATCGAAGGCCTGGTCCGCGCGAATTACTTCGTGTTCGACAAGACCGGCACGCTGAGCGAACGCAGCCTCGAACTTGCCGACATCCACGCGTTGGCGCGAACACCTGCGGAAACGTGCCTGCGGATCGCCGTTGCGCTGGAGACCGGCAACACCCATCCCATAGCCAATGCGTTGCGCGCGGCGGCGGGCGACTACAGCCCGGCGCCGGCGCACGACGTGCGCAGGATCGACGGCGGTGGGCTCGAAGGCGAGATCGGCGGCGAGCACTATCGGCTCGGACGACCCGGCTTCGCGCTGGGTTCCGGCGCCGCGGACGGCGACAGCATCGTGCTCGCAAACCGGGCCGGCGCGCTCGCACGCTTCGAACTGCGCGAGACTCTGCGCGTAGATGCCGCGGCCACGATCAACGAACTGCGCGACGCAGGCGCTGGCATCGAGATTCTCAGTGGCGACAGCCCGGCACGCGTCGCAGCAGTCGCAGCCAGGCTCGGCATCGGGAAATTCGAAGCGCGCGTCTGCCCCGAGCGCAAGCTCGAGCGCCTGACCGAGTTGCGCGACGGCGGAGCCACAGTCGCCGTAATCGGCGATGGCGTCAACGATGCGCCCGCGCTCGCCGGAGCCGACCTTGCCGTGGCCGTCGGCGGCGGCGCGGAGTTGGCCAAGTCCAGCGCCGATATCGTCCTGGCGGGGGACCGTCTGGGCGGCCTGCTCGAGGCGCGGCGCGTGGCTTTGACCACGTTGCGGATCATGCGGCAGAACCTGGCCTGGTCGGTTGTATACAATGCGGCATCCGTTCCGCTCGCGGCAATTGGCTGGATCCCACCATGGCTGGCCGTAATCGGCATGTCGCTGAGTTCGCTGGCCGTGATCGCCAACTCGTTGCGAATCCGCTCCATAGCCGGACCGCACGCGGCCGCGCAGAAGTCCGTCGCGACAGCCGCGCTGACGGCGGTGCCGGCATGAACATCATCTTCGTACTGATTCCGCTGAGCCTCGTGCTCGTTGCGCTGGCCGTCTGGGCATTCTTCTGGAGCGTCAATCATGCGCAGTTCGACGACCTCGATACGCCAGCCCTGATTCCGCTGAGCGACGAGACGCCGGGCAGACCGGCGCCAGGCGAGTCCACGTTGCCATGACCGGCAACCTGACATTGACTGCCGCATTCCTGCTTGGCCTGTTCGCCAGCGGCCACTGCATCCTGATGTGTGGTGGAATCTCGGGCGCCCTGATGCTGGCGACACAAGGCGGCGGTCATCGCCACCCACCGGCCGGCCTGTTGCTGGCCATGCAGGCTGGCCGCGTGTCGAGCTACATGCTCGCGGCGGCGTTGCTCGCCGGCGCCGGCGCATCGCTTGTCCATTTTGTCGACCAGGACAATGTCCGCGTTGCGTTGCGCATCATCAGCGCCGCGACGTTCACGGCAATCGGCGTTACCTTGCTCGGCCGCGCCCGCGGCATAGATCTCGGCCTCGGCCGCGCGATGTGGCCGCGCCTCGCGCCCATTGCCCGCAAGCTAATCCCGGCCCGGCGCCTGCCGCAGGCGTTCGCGCTCGGAGCGATCTGGGGCTGGATGCCGTGCGGATTCGTCTATTCGGTCCTGCTGCTCGCGTGGCTGAGCATGGATCCGATGCGCGGCGCCTTGACGATGCTTCTGTTCGGCCTCGGCACGATGCCGGCCCTGTTGGCCAGCGCCTATGGCACGGCCGGCGTGATGCGCGTCTTTGGTCGCGCCGGAGCGCGGTCGACCATGGGCATGGCTTTGCTGGTCATGGCCGTGCTGACGCTGAGCGGGCCCTGGCTGGTCGCGCACAGCGGCATCCATGCGATGCATTGGCTGTCGCTCGATTGCATAACCCCCTGAGTCACATCCGACTCGACGCTTGCTCTGCCGATCAATGGCGCATGAACACGGGAACGCCAGCGTGGCCGAGCACATGCCGCGTCGCCCCGCCGAACATCCATTCGCTGAAGCGATTGCGACCGTAGGCGCCCATGACGAGCAGGTCGGCGCCAAGCGCAGCGACCGCCGCCAGTAATGCGGCTCCAGCGTCGGCTTCGTCCGCCGATATTTGCCGTTGCCCGGGATTGATCCCGTGGCGGTGCAGATACGACAAGATGTCGAACGGCGGCCGCCAGCCGATTTCCGACAGTGGATCGCGCCGGCGTCCCATCAGCAATTCAACGCGCTTTGCACGCGCCAGCAGCGGCCGCGCCGAGTGGATCGCGCGCAATGCTTCCTGCGATCCATTCCAGGCCAGCGCAACGCAGTCGAACTCTGCCGGATCAGGCGCTCCAGGCGGAACGACGAGGCACGGCAAGCCAGCACGCACAACCACGCCGCCGAGGTCGGCCACGGATTCCCACGGCAATTCGTCGTTGCGCTCGAGCACCAGCAAGTCGTGCCAGTTGCCGAGGTGGCAGAGTGCTTCGGGGACGAATCCTTCAGCGACAACCCATGCAGCCTGCTTCACGCCCAGTGCTTTTGCCCAGCACGTAAAATCCGATTCCGCGGCAAGCGATTCCTTCTCTATCCGGCGCGATTGCTCGACGATCGTGGCGAGCAAGGCTTCTGCTCCGTACGCAGGCAGCATGTGCAGCGGCGACGGATAAACATACACGGCGGTCAATGCGGCCGATTGGGCCGCGGCAAGTTTTGCCGCGTATTCGACCGCGTGACCCCACGTGGTGAAGTTGTTTGCGTGGACCAGAATGTCGTGCATTGCCTGCTCCTTCGTCATGCCCGGTTCGGCATTTCCCCAGTTTCCATGCATGGACATTAAGCCCAGGCACAGCGTGTGATTTGACGTGTGTCAATCGCCACGCAATGGCTCACTTCACACGAGTCAATCGTCGATTCTGCGCGCGCGCAATCCTGACGCTGTCCGGTTGACTCAGATCAACACGGTGCGGACCAGTCTGGCGAAAACTGCAGACGACCCGTTCCAGGAGTACGTCATGGCAAGAACGACTGGCAGGAAATCAACGGCAGGCACGCGCAGCGCGACCGTCGCGAAGGCAACTTCAAAGTCGAGCGCTGGCAGCGGACGCCAGTCCGCTTCGGGACGCACCGGAGTCCCGGCGAAGAAGCTCGTCCGAATTGCGGGCAAGGCGGGCAAGTCCGCAGCTCGCGTGCGCAAGCCCACGCGCCCTGCGACCGGTGCGAAACACGCGGTCAGCGCGCTGCGCTGGGTCGACACCCTGCGCGATGGGACGCACGTTATCATTCGGCCGATCAGCAGGAAAGACGCGGAGCTGGAGCGGTCGTTCATCAACCGGCTGTCCCCGGAGTCGCGGCGCATGCGCTTTCTCGGTCAGATGCGCGAGCCCAGCGACGAGATGCTGCGCCGGCTCACGGACATCGACTACAAGAATGAAATGGCTTTCATCGCGCTCGTGCATCGCGACGGCCAGACCCTGGAGATCGGCGTGGCGCGCTACAGCACGAGTGGCAACGGCAAGTTCTGCGAGTGTGCGGTCACGGTCAGCGACGAATGGCACCACAGGGGTCTGGCGACGCTGCTCATGCACCATCTGATCGACGTCGCCCGCACCCGCGGAATCCGCGCGATGGTTTCCTATGATGCGATCGAGAACGGGCAAATGCGTGAACTGGCCACGTTCCTGGGTTTCAAGCGCAGCGCCGACCCAGCTGACTCAGGCATGGTCGTGAACACCCTGACCCTTTGAGAGCCGCGCGTGCTGGACGTTCTCGTCCATTGCCACGATGTCGTGGCTTTTACATCCGGCCCGCGCTATGCGGCTGAACTGGCATGCGTGCTCGGAGCATCACTGACCGGCTTGTATGTCGCGCCGCCGCTGCCACGCACCGTGCCGGCAGGTGCTTCGCGCTGCCTGGCGAGCGAGTTCCTCGCGTTCGTGCATGAGGAATTCGATCGCGCCGAAAAAGCAGGGCCGGGCTTCGCGCATCGTGCGGCCGGGTTCGGCGCACATGCAACACATTGGCAGGTCGCACTGGGCCGCCTGCCCGACGTTCTTGCCGCGGCGGCCAACTGGAACGACTTGATCGTGATCGAGCATCGCGAGCGCGTGCCGCGAGAATGCGTGGACGCGATTGCCAGCAGCCTGCTCAACGGTGTGCCATGCATCGTCGTGCGCGAGACGGCCAACCCCGGCCCGACGCGCTGGAGCCGCATTGCGATCGCCTGGAACGGTTCACCCGAGGCAATCCGCGCCGTGCGTGCAGCGCTGCCGCTCCTGCAGGCGGCGGAACAGATCTTCCTGCTTGCCTCGCCGGCGACGACGCGCCAGGTGTCCGTGATCTGTGAACCGGAATTTTCGATCGAGGCGTACCTGGCGCGGCAGGGTCTGCAGGCGCAACACGTCTCGCTCGACTTGAGTCACCGCCCGCCCGAAGAAGCGATCCTCGTCGCCTCGGCCAACGTCGCCGCCGACCTGCTGGTCATGGGCGCGTTCGGCACCACGCGCCTGACGACGGGCGAGCCGCGCGGCATCACGAACTACGTGCTCGAGCAAGGCTTGCTGCCGCTGCTGTTGCACCACTGAACTTCACGGCTCGCGAAGGCTGCCGCAACCACCATCAATTGACAGCGCCGGCTTCCTCTATGCGTCCATCGGCCATCGTCACGACCCGGTCTGCGAGCTCATGCGCCTCGCTTTCATCGTGTGTGACAAAAATCGTCGTGTAGCCGATCTCGTCGTGCAGCTGGCGCAGCCATGCGCGCAATTCCTTTCGCACCTTGGCGTCGAGCGCGCCGAACGGCTCGTCGAGCAGCAATACGCGCGGTTCGATCGCGAGCGCCCTCGCAAGTGCGACGCGCTGGCGCTGGCCACCGGACAACTGCGTGGGAAATCGTTCCTCGAGCCCTTTCAGCTGCACCAGGTCGAGCAATTCCAGTCCGCGCCGGCGAATCTCCTCGGATCCCGGCCGCGTCGCGCGCTTGCGCACGCGCAAGCCGAACGTGACATTGTCAAGAACGTTCATGTGCTTGAACAGAGCATAGTGCTGGAACACGAAGCCCACGCGCCGCTCCTGCACGCTCAGGCGGGTCGCGTCGATGTCGCCGAAGTGGATGCTGCCGTCGTCGATCGATTCGAGGCCAGCAATTGCGCGCAGCAGCGTCGTCTTGCCCGAGCCCGAGGCACCAAGCAGCGCAACCAATTCCCCCGAGGCGATATCGAGGCGAATGTCGCGCAGCGCGGGGACCTTGCCATAGTTCTTGCCAAGATTGCGAATCGAGATTTCCATGCTGCTCTCAGTTTGACTGTGTGGCCCCGGAGGAAACGCCGATCCGGGATCTAGTTCCCGCGCAATGCCGTGAGTTCATCGCCGTGCCGCCACTCGAGGAAATTCTTCAGCGCGAGCGTTACAAACCCCAGCAGCGCGAGCAGCGAAGCGACGGCAAAAGCGGCGCTGTAGGCGCCGGGATCGTTGTAGAGAAGCTCGATCTGCAGCGGCATCGTGTTGGTCAGGCCGCGTATGTGCCCGCTCAACACCGACACCGCGCCGAACTCGCCCATCG
>DASRTK010000376.1:0-4572 GCA_035655975.1 Rudaea sp. | reverse complement strand
AGCGGCGAACGCGCCGGCGAACTCGAGCGCATGCTCGACGAAGCGGCCAACCACCAGCAACGCGAACTCGACCGCTGGATCACGACACTGACCGCAATCCTCGGCCCCGGCGTGATCCTGCTGGTCGGCGCGATGGTGCTGTTCATCGTTCTGGCGATCCTGCTGCCGATCTTCGACATGAACCAGATGGTGCGGTAGAGCAGGGGCGAGGGGCGAGTAGTGCATTCGAGTCCGGAAATGTTGATGCCATGTCCAATCACCACGCCTAGTCACCGGTTGCCTTGTCACGTTACCCGTCGCTTTTCACTCGTCCCTCGCCCCTCGTCCCTCGCCCCTGCCCCTCAATGATCCGCTTCGAAAACGTCGCCAAGCGCTACCCTTCGGGCCACGAGGCCCTCAGCGAACTCAGTTTCGAACTCGAGCGCGGCGAGATGGCGTTCGTGACCGGACATTCCGGTGCGGGGAAAAGTACACTTTTGAAATTGATCGCGTTGCTCGAGCGGCCGTCTCGCGGACAGGTGACGGTCGACGGGCAGAATCTTGCGCATACGCGTCGCCGCGGCATCGCACTCCTGCGCCGACGCATCGGCATGGTGTTCCAGGATCATCGCCTGCTGCTCGACCGCAGCGTGTTCGACAATGTCGCGTTGCCGCTGATCATTGCCGGCGTTGCGCGCGAAGAGATCGGCAAGCGCGTGCGTGCATCGCTCGACAAGGTAGGGTTGCTCGGGCGGGAAGGCGATGTGCCGGTTGCGTTGTCGACCGGCGAGCAGCAGCGCGTCGGCATCGCGCGCGCGATCGTCGCCAAGCCGCCGGTGCTGATCGCCGACGAACCGACCGGCAACCTCGATCCACAACTGTCGGCAGAAGTCATGGCGCTGTTCGGCGAATTCCAGCAGGTCGGCACGACCGTGCTCGTCGCCAGCCATGACCTGGCGCTGATCAAGCGCATGGGCAAGCGTGTGCTCGTGCTCGATCACGGTCATCTGATCGACGACTTCCGTCCGCAGGCCGGCACATGAACCGGCGCACGCCGAAGAACCGGCTCAAGCCGGCGCCGCCGCCGAAAGCCGTTGCGCGCGCCGCGCGCGCGCCGCGACTGGGCTTGCGCGCATGGCGCGAGCAGCACTTGTACAGCCTGTTCTCGAGTCTCGGCCGTATCGCGGCACGGCCGCTGGCGACGCTGCTGACGCTGCTCGTGATGGCGCTGGCGCTGGCGATGCCACTGCTGTTGTTCGTGCTGCTCGACAACGCGCAGCAGTTGCGTGGCGACATGCAGCAAGCGGGCGCGATCAGCGTATTCCTCAAACCGAATCAGGACGCCGCCGTGGCCGAGACCCTGGCCAGGCGCCTGCGCGCGCGCGCCGGCGTCGCGTCCGTGACGGTCAAGACGCCGGAGCAGGGCCTGCAGGAGTTCCGCAGCCAGTCGGGCTTCGCCGATGCGATGAAGGTGCTCCACGAAAATCCGTTGCCGGCGGTGTTGGTCGTGACGCCGCGCGCTGACGCCGCCGGCGCCGACGCGCCGGCGCAGCTGGCCGGGTCGCTCGGCGCCGAACCCGAAGTCGACCTCGTGCAATACGATGCGGCTTGGCGGCAACGCCTCGATGCGATTCTCGGCGCGGCAACGCGCTTTGCCGAAGTGCTGGCCGGCCTGCTGGCGCTGGCCGCCTTGCTGGTCGTCGGCAACACCGTGCGCCTCGACATCCTCGGTCGATCCGAAGAAATCACGGTGATGCAATTGCTCGGCGCGAGCAGCGCTTTCGTTCGGCGCCCGTTTCTCTATACCGGCTTGTGGTACGGCGCATTCAGCGCAGTCCTGGCCCTGGCCGTGATTGCGGCCGTCGAGTTACTGCTGTTCAAGCCGCTCGCCGACCTGGTAGCCAGTTACGATCATCGCTTCGCAATCCACGGCATGGGCTGGCAGCCTGCGCTCGCCACGCTGGCGCTCGGCGCCGCGCTCGGTTGGCTCGGCGCATGGCTCGCGGCGTCGCGGCATCTGCTGCGCGGCACGCCGCGCTAGCCGGTTGCAGACGTTCGAAGCGCGCGCATGGAGGCGCGTGTAAACTGGCAGTCCGGGTGGCCAAACCGGCTTTAACTGCCGCGACGCGCGGGACGTGCTATTTTTTACTGTCCGGCGATATCGGAAAAGTTGAATGACGCCGCCGGGACGCGCTGTCGCCGGACGACCGAGCGCCGGCGAGTGGCAAGCCCGATGATGACAGGATCACGATGGAAGGCCATCTAACGCAGCACATCAGCAACGAGCATCCACGCGTCATGGTCGTGGACGGCTCGCGCGTCGTGCGCAAGCTGATCGAGCAGTTGCTCAGGGCCGACCTGCCAGGTGTCGTCGTGCTCGCCTGCGAAACCGGCGCCGAGGCCAAGCAGCAACTCGAGACCGGTGTCGTCGACCTGATTACGACCGCGCTGCGCTTGCCGGACATGGACGGACTGGAACTGGCCAAGTACGTGCGCGAGCACGCGCCGCAGGCTTACATTCCGATCGTCATAGTCTCCGGCGACGTCAACGAGCGTTTGATCAACCGCGAGTTGTCCGAGCACGTGACCGACTACTTCGACAAGTCGCTCGGTTTCAACGCGTTGTCGGCGTTCATTCGCGGCTACGTGCGGCCGCAGACCGGCGGCAGCGGCGAGGTGTTGTACGTCGAGGACAGCCGCGTCGTCGCCGTGGCGACGATACGCATGCTCGAGAAGCACGGCCTGACCGTGCGCCACGTCACCAGCGTCGAGGATGCCGTCGCCGTGCTCGACATGGGTGCCGAGCAGGGCCAGGCTCCGGGCGTCGATGTCGTCCTGTCCGACGTCAATCTCAAAGGCGATCTGACCGGCGGCGATCTGCTCGCGCGCATCCGCAACCAGTTTCGCTACGGCAAGGGCGAGCTGCCGGTGCTGATCATGACCGGCGACGACAATCCCAAGAACCAGGCCGCGCTGTTGCGCGCCGGCGCGAACGACCTCGTGCAGAAACCGATCGAAGAGCGTCTGCTGATCACCAAGCTGATGTTCCAGATGAATGTCGCACGGCATGCGCGCAAAGCGCACTCCAATCCTGCGTGACATCAGGGCGTGAGTGAACATCAGGTCCGGCTGGAGCCTTCCTGGAAAGCGCGCGTCGGCGATTATCTGAGCCGGCCGGAAATGCTGCAGTTGTCCGAGTTCCTGCGCGCCGAACTGCGTGCCGGCAAGACGATCTATCCGCCGCCGCGCTGCATTTTCGCCGCGCTCGATGCGACGCCGTTCGAGCAGGTCAAGGTCGTGATCCTCGGCCAGGACCCGTATCACGGGCCCGGCCAGGCGCACGGCCTGTGTTTTTCCGTGCTGCCCGGCGTACCGCCGCCGCCGTCGTTGGTGAATATCTTCAGCGAGATCGGCCGCGACCTCGGCATCGCCCGCCCCGATCACGGCTGCCTGATTCCGTGGGCGCGGCAGGGCGTACTCCTGCTCAATTCCGTTCTCACGGTCGAGCGAGGTCTCGCAGGTTCACACCAGGGCAAGGGCTGGGAAGGCTTCACCGACAGCGTCATCGATCACTTGAACCGCGAACGCGAAGGGCTGGCCTTCCTGCTCTGGGGCAGCTACGCCCAGGCCAAGGGCGCCCTCATCGACACGCGCCGCCATCGGGTGCTCAAGGCGCCGCATCCGTCACCGCTCTCCGCTCATCGCGGGTTCATCGGCTGCGGACATTTTTCCAAGGTAAATCAGTGGCTAAGCGAGCTCAGCCAGTCCGAGATCGATTGGTCCTTGCCGCGCTCGGCGAACGTTGCGCTCGACGTCTGAATTGGTGTACTATTCGGTACAGAAACCAGCCTCAGCCGGCTGGAACTAACCGATCAACTGGCACTCTGACTACTGAAGTGCCAGGGGCACCAAGGAGAACGCATGTCTACTGCTGTGATTGCGAACAACCTGCCGATTCCAAGTGCATTGGGCAGCGTCGATGCGTACATCAACGCCGTGCACCAGATACCGGTTTTGACGCTCGACGAGGAGCAGGCGCTTGCGCGCCGCTACAACGGTGAAGACGATCTCGACGCGGCCAAGCGTCTGGTCATGTCGCACCTGCGTTTCGTCGTGCACGTCGCGCGCGGCTACAACGGTTATGGTCTGCAGCTGTCGGACCTGATCCAGGAAGGCAACATCGGCCTGATGAAGGCGGTCAAGCGCTTCGACCCGGACCAGGGCGTGCGCCTGGTGTCCTTCGCCGTGCACTGGGTGCGCGCGGAGATGCACGAGTTCATCCTGCGCAACTGGCGCATCGTCAAGGTCGCCACGACCAAGGCGCAGCGCAAGCTGTTCTTCAACCTGCGCAAGAACAAGAAGCGCCTGGGCTGGATGAACGCCGCCGAGCGCACCGCCATCGCCAAGGACCTCAACGTGTCCGAGCGCGAGGTGCTGGAGATGGAATCGCGCCTGTCCGGCCGCGACGTCGGCTTCGACGCGCCCACCGACAACGACGACGATCATGCGCCGCCGGCGCCGATCCACTACCTGGTCGACCACAACGACGACCCGGCGCTGTCCTACGAGCGCGAGTCGCACGACGACAACCAG
>DASRTK010000375.1:0-5682 GCA_035655975.1 Rudaea sp. | reverse complement strand
CGTCGCGAGCAGGAACTTCACGTGCGGCGGCGGCTCTTCCAGGGTCTTGAGCAGCGCGTTGAACGCCGGTTTCGACAGCATGTGCACTTCGTCGATCAGATAGACCTTGAAGCGTCCGCGCGCCGGCGAATACTGCGCGTTCTCGATGACGTCGCGCACATCGTCGATGCCGGTGTTGCTGGCCGCGTCGATTTCGAGCAGGTCGACGAAACGCCCGGCGTCAATGTCCACACAGGCGCCGCACTCACCGCACGGCGTCGAAGACTGACCGCGCTCGCAGTTCAGCGACTTGGCAAAGATGCGCGCAATCGTCGTCTTGCCGACTCCGCGCGTGCCGGTGAACAGGAACGCGTGATGCATGCGATCCGAATCGAGGGCATTGCTGAGCGCGCGCACGACGTGTTCCTGGCCGACCAGCTCGGCAAACCGTTTCGGCCGCCATTTGCGCGCGAGGACTTGATACGACATCCGGGGAGCTCAATAAGACAAGGTGTGATTGTGCCAACTTGAGGCGTCATGGGCCAGCGCTGTCATTCTTGTGCGGCCCGCGTTCGTACTGTATTCTCGCGGCCCCTCGTGGACCATGCGTCCTCAAGGTGCGGAGAGGTGTCCGAGCGGTTGAAGGAGCACGCCTGGAAAGTGTGTAAGCGGCTTATACCCGCTTCGCGGGTTCGACAAATTCGTCGGGAAGGAATTCGGACAGCCGCAGGCTGGCCCGAGCAGCGCGAGGGGTGAGGCCCAGGATGGGCCGAGCCATCCCGCCCGACGCGTGAAGAGAGAAGAGTTTGTTTGTGCGGAGAGGTGTCCGAGCGGTTGAAGGAGCACGCCTGGAAAGTGTGTAAGCGGCTTATACCCGCTTCGCGGGTTCGAATCCCGCCCTCTCCGCCAGTTTCAAAGGCGATGCTTGGATCGCCGAAATGCCCGATGCTCGTGGTACAACGGTTACCACGTATCATCCGGCTCGAGTAAGTCTATGGTGGTCCCGCTGGTTCTCCCGCGACGATAGTTTGCAAACCCCGCCAGGGCCGGAAGGCAGCAACGGTAGTGAACGATTCGGGTGCCGGGATGTAGCTGGCGGGACTGCCACCCTCTTTGGTTGTCGCGTTCTTGAAGGAACGCGCACTCGCCGCCCGCGTCGACAGTGTTTCGCACTCCCGTGACGCCGTCGAACCCGAAAGGTCCCTGGATGTGACATCCCCCAGCCTGAGGGATGAACGCGCTGCGCGTTCAGCGCGGCGGAAAGGTTGACGCGTCTGCTAAAATCAGCGCTGGCCTTCTCCGGCGACACCGATGTCGTATCAAGTCCTTGCGCGCAAATGGCGGCCGAAACGGTTTGCCGAGCTGGTCGGCCAGGAACACGTCGTGCGCGCGCTCAGCAATGCGCTCGATTCCGATCGCATGCATCATGCGTTCCTGTTCACCGGCACCCGCGGGGTCGGCAAGACGACGATTGCGCGCATCTTCGCCAAATCGCTGAACTGCGAGCGCGGCCAGTCGTCCACGCCGTGCGGCGAGTGCGGCGCCTGCGTGGATATCGACGCCGGACGCTTCGTCGACCTGCTCGAAATCGATGCGGCCAGCAACACCGGCATCGACGACGTGCGCGACGTCATCGAAAACGCGCAGTATTCGCCGGCGCGCGGCCGCTTCAAGGTCTACCTGATCGACGAAGTGCACATGCTGTCGAAACCGGCGTTCAACGCGCTGCTCAAGACGTTGGAAGAGCCGCCGCCGCACGTGAAGTTCCTGCTGGCGACGACGGATCCGCAAAAGCTCCCGGTCACCGTGTTGTCGCGCTGCCTCAAATTCAATCTCAAGCGCCTGCTACCGGCACAGATCACCGGCCAGATGCGGCACATCCTCGATGCCGAGGGCATCGTCTTCGAAGCCGATGCGTTGGCTGAACTGGCGCGCGCGGCGGACGGTTCCTTGCGCGATGGCCTGTCGCTGCTCGATCAGGCGATCGCCTACGGCGCCGGCAGCGTGCGCGCGGCCGACGTGCGCGCGATGCTCGGCACGATCGAGCGCGGAAGAGTCTTCGCGCTGCTCGATGCCGTGCATGCTGGCGAAGGCGCCGCTCTGCTGGCGGAAATCGATCGGCTCGCGGAGTTTTCGCCGGATTTTGCCGGCGTGCTCGATGAAGTTGCGGCCGTGCTGCATCGCGTGCAGCTCAAGCAGCTCGTCAGTGGTTACTCGGCGCCCGACGAAACCGATGACGCCGGTATCGACACACTTGCTGCGGCGCTTGCGCCCGAGGCCACACAGCTGTACTACCAAATCGCAATTTCCGGTCGCCGCGATCTGCCGCTGGCACCGACGCCGCGCGCCGGTTTCGAGATGGTCCTGCTGCGCATGCTCGCATTCCGGCCGGTGGTCGCTGGCGAGAGTCCGCGCCAGGTGCCGGCTTCGGCGCAACCGGTGACTGCTGCAAGCAAGGCGCCGGCGCGCGTGCCGGCACCGACTCAGGACAGACCCGCAACATCGCCGACGCGCGCGCCCGATCCGCCAGCGGCCGTTTCGCCAGGACCGATCGCCGGAAAACCGCCCGCGGATCTTTCAGACTGGCCGGCGCTCATCGAAGCCGCGGGTCTCAAGGGACCGGTCGGCCAGTTGGCGCTGCACGCCAGCCTGATCGCGATCGAAGGCGGCGTCGTTCGTCTCGCCCTTAAACCGGTTCATGAACACTTCAGCGCGCCGCCTCTCGTTGCGATGATGGAGCAGAAGCTCAGTGCATTGCTGGGCCGGCCACTCAAGGTGCGTTTCGAGAAAGTCGCGGGTGAGATCGAAGCCCCGGCCGAGATCGCCGAACGCGACCGCTCGATGCGCCAGCGCGCGGCGGAAGAATCTCTTGCCGGTGATCCTGGCGTGCAGAGCCTGCTGCGCGAGTTTGGAGGCCGACTCGTCAGCGATTCGGTCAAAGCCGACCCGACTGCGTCGGCGAACAGCAAGTCTGCGGAGAAGTAAGATGCGTGGAGCAATGGGGCAATTGATGCAGCAGGCGCAGCGCATGCAGGAAGACCTGAAGCGCGCGCAGGAAGAGATCGCGAATATCGAAGTTATCGGTCAGGCCGGCGGCGGCATGGTCAGCGTGACGATGAACGGACGCCACGAAGTGCGCCGCGTTGCGATCGACCGCAAGATCCTCGCCGACGATCCCGACATGGCCGAGGATCTCGTTGCCGCAGCGTTCAACGATGCGGTCAACCGCGTTGCCGCAGCGAGCCAGGAGCGCATGGCCGGTGTAGCCGGTGGAATGAACCTTCCGCCTGGATTCAAGTTGCCGTTTTGAAAGCCAGGGCTGAGGACCCGGGGGCTGAGCGCTGAAGTGCCAAAGCGTGTTGCTCTTGATTTTCAGCCCTCGGCCCTCAGCCCTTGGCCCCGACAATGTCTTCCTCCCCACTCCTGAACGAACTCATCGAATCCCTGCGCTGCCTTCCCGGCGTCGGCGTAAAGACTGCGCAGCGCATGGCATTTCATCTGCTCGAGCGCGATCGTTCCGGCGCGAGGCGTCTGGCCGAGAAACTTGCCGCGGCGATGGATCGCATCGGCAACTGCAACCGCTGCCGTACGTTCAGCGACACGCCGGTCTGCGCGGTCTGTGCGAGTGCGGCGCGCGACGCGCAGACATTGTGCATCGTCGAGACTCCCGCTGATCAGGTCGCGATCGAACAAGCCACGGGATTCCGCGGGCGCTACTTCGTGTTGCTCGGACGACTGTCGCCGCTCGACGGTCTCGGTCCGCAGGAACTCGGGCTGGATCTGCTCGCCGCGAGGCTTGCCGAGGGTGAAGTGCGCGAGCTGATCATCGCCACGAACGCGACCGTCGAAGGCGAAGCGACCGCGCATCTGCTCGCGCAGATCGCGCGCCAAGCCGGCGTGCGTGCAACGCGACTGGCGCATGGAGTGCCGCTCGGCGGCGAACTCGAATTCGTCGATCGCGGCACCCTCGCGCATGCGTTCGGCGGCCGGCAAAATCTTTAAGAGGCAGGGGCGACGGGCGAGGGAGATAGCTACTGGTAGCAATGGCCGTCCCCTGTCATGCTTTTCTTCTCCGTGATTCTTTCTCGAAGGCATTTCCATGACCGACACGATCTTCGACAGGATTATCCGACGTGAAATCCCCGCCGACATCGTCTACGAGGACGACGAGATGCTCGCGTTCCGCGACGTCAACCCACAGGCGCCGGTGCATGTGCTGTTCATTCCAAAGCGCCGGATCGCGACGTTGAACGACCTGCAGGCCGACGACGGTGCGCTGGTCGGCAGGCTGTTCGCGACTGCTGTGCGCTGGGCCAAGGATCAAGGCTTCGCCGATGATGGTTACCGCTGCGTGATCAACTGCAACCGCCACGGCGGGCAGACGGTGTTCCATCTGCACCTGCATTTGCTCGCCGGGCGCCAGATGGCCTGGCCGCCCGGCTGACGGATGGATCCTATCGAAGCGAGACGAAGTGTTGCGACGGTCCTTCTCGCCATTCCCGTGATGCCGTCACTTTGATTGCCGGTAACGAGATCAGGCACGCATTTTCCTCTGCTGCGTGCATGGTGCCCGAATAATCGGGAGCATCGATCGCTCCGATCCGATGAGTGTTGATGCAGTTTTCGCCGCGCACTTCGAACACCAAAGCCGGCTGCAGCGTGCCGACGACTGTGACAACGGCCCCGAGACGGGAAATGTCCGGAATCATGAATCGGTCAGCGCAAGCCAGAAACCGTGGCGCGGTCTCGATTTGACCGACACTGACCTTGGCCAGGAGGCCCCGATGCAACCCATCGTCGCCGCCGGGGAAGACGCGATAGGGCTGATACGTAAATCGGTCGAGTTGAAACTGCGCAATCTCGGCGCATTCGCCCGCGTCCGTCAGGCGTGAGCCGACGACAACGCCGCCCCAACGCACGTCCGTACCCTGCCAATGCGGCTCGGAGCCTTGCGCCGGAGTGATTTCCGCATAGTTGCCTTGCAAATTCGCCGGGATCGATGCGCAAGCGCCCAGGAGCAGGAGGGAAGATGCCAACAAACCGTGCTTCCAATTGATGTTGCGCATACTTGTCCTCCGTGGGCGGGGACGGTGCAATCAGTGATGATGGTGAGGGGACACTACGACGATCGGGGGCGCGCCCCACCAGCCGCCCCAGCCGCCATAGTACGGGCCCCAGCCGGGACCCCAGAACGGGTCGTACCAGCCGCCATAGCCGCCATAGCCGCCATAATAGCCCGCGTAGTAGTTGCGCTCCGGCCAGAGGTAGACCTGATCCGCGGTCACTTGTGGAAATGTATAGTTGAACTCGCCGACCTTGTGCTGTTCGGTGCCGTTGAGGCTGCCGGTGACGGTCAGGTCGCGCCCCTTGGTGAATACTTCCGGATCGTAGAACCCCTTGCTGCAGGCGATGAAGCGGCCGTCGCTGCGATCGTGGTGATTGCTCGGGCGCGCATCGGAATACAGTTCGCGCGACAGGACCTCGAAGCAGGTCACGTCGGCGCGCGGCTCGACGTTGATGATTTCACCACCCCAGCGCACCTGCTGGTTGCCGGCATTCTGGCTGGCCGCTTCCTGGGGCGTGATCTTGACGAAATGGTCGCCTGCGATCGGCGCGGGAACAGTTGCGCAGCCGCCCAGAGCGGCGGCGATGGCAATGGCGAGTACGGTGTTGCGCATGGCGAAATCTCCGGGATCTTCTTGT
>DASRTK010000374.1:0-1848 GCA_035655975.1 Rudaea sp. | reverse complement strand
GAACAAGATTCGGAGCGGGCCGTGCCCCGGGCGGTGTAGGTCTGTTCGGCAGCGAGCGCAGTATGTTCTCGCCGGTCGGCGTGCTGGTGTAGAAGCCGAGCGCGCGCAACTGCTCGGACGAATTCTGGTTCGGATCGATCTGCAAGCGCGTCAACAGCGTGTCGCTGTCGGTCACGCGCGATTTCAGGTCGTTGCTGAACTCCGACAGATTCGCATAACGTCCTTCGCGGTCCTTCGCCAGCAGGCGGTCGAAAACGTCCTGGAACGCGCGCAGCTCATCCGGCAGCGGAGGCGGCGGCTGGGTCAGATGCATCATCAGCACCGCGATCGGCGTATCGCCACGGAACGGCGGCGATCCGGTCAGCAGTTCATAGAAAAGCACCCCGAGGCTGTACTGGTCCGAACGTCCGTCGACTTCCTGGCCGTTGATCTGCTCCGGGCTCATGTACGTCGGCGTGCCGACCAGCATGCCGGTCTGCGTGAGCCTCGTTGCCTGCTTGTCCTGATAGCGGGCAATACCGAAGTCGGTCAGGATCGGCGTGCCGTTTTCGCGAAACATGATATTCGCGGGCTTCAAGTCGCGATGCACGACGCCATGGCCGTGGGCGAACTCCAGCGCGCCGGCGATCTGCACGATCACCGATACCGCGTCGGCCAGCGCGATGCCGGAACGCATGCGGTCGGACAATGCACCGCCGCCCAGGTACTCCATCGCGATGTAGGCGATCGATTCGTTGCTGACGATGTCGTACACCGCGACGATATTGCGGTGCGACAACTTCGCCATCATGCGGCCTTCGAGCAGGAAGCGCCGTTCCATCTGGCGCGCATCGTCCGACGCGCTGTCGCCGGTGCGGCGCATGATCTTCAATGCGACCTTGCGGTCGAGCGAGCGCTGCACCGCAAGATAAACGGTCGACATGCCCCCGCTGCCGAGCAGGCGCAGTATCTCGTACCCGGGTACCTGGATCGTTTCCGAAGCCATCAACGGCAACTCCCTGCGCGTCGGATCATAGCATCGCGCGCGGGCGCGAAAATAACCCGGCTGGCTCGCTGCTAGGCGTCGGCGCGCCGCATCGGCAGTGACAAAACCACGCTCAAACCGCCGCCATCGCGGTTGGCCAGGGCAAGGCGGCCGCCGTGCGCCTCCACGATCTCGCGCGCGAGCGCCAGGCCAAGGCCGCTGCCGGAACGCTTGGTCGAATAGAACGGCAGCAGCGCGTTGGCCAGCACCGTCTCGCTCATGCCGGCGCCTCGATCGCGCACTTCGATGCGCTGGTCGCTGCCGCGAAGACTGACCTCGATCTCGACCGTTGCGGGCGCGCTGCCCGACTCATGCGCATTCTTCAACAGGTTGATCAGCACCTGTTCGAGCTGGATGCGATCGAACCAACCCGGTTGCGCCGGCGCCGGCATGGAGAGCACGAAGGAAAAATGCCGCGCGAGCTGGTCGAGAAAACCGTTCCAGGCTATTTCCTCGGGCCGCGGCTGCGGCAGGCGCGAGAACTCTGCGTAGCTGTTGATGAAGCCATGCAGGTGGCGGGCACGGTCCTCGATGGTGTCGAAGATCGCATCGAGGCGCCGACCATCGCCCTGGCGCGCGAGTTCGCGTCCGGAATGCGCGAGCGACGATATCGGCGCCAGCGAGTTGTTCAACTCGTGGCTGATGACGCGAATGACCTTCTTCCAGGTCTTGACCTCCTGCCGGCCGAGTTCGCGCGTCAGGCGTTTGATCAGGTACATCCTGTGCTCGCGGCCATAAAGACGAAATGTGCGCTGCGAAAGATGGAAGGTCTCTTCTTCCTGCTCGATCGGCGCGCTGAACAATCCGTCGCCGTGCGAGTCGAG
>DASRTK010000373.1:0-7902 GCA_035655975.1 Rudaea sp. | reverse complement strand
GACGACGAAGCGCGTGTTTGCCGGGACGGTACGCTCGAGGTCGTACTCATATGCCGACCTGCGCCCGCACGTGATCAGCCTCGGCAACGACGGATTGCTCGATCCGCACGGCAATATCGGCACGACCGTGGAGCTGGTGCAGGAAATCATCCGCAACGATGTTCCGCGCATCACCAAGGACTGGAAGAAGAAGCGCATCCTGCTTTACGCGCATGGCGGACTTGTCAACGAGGATTCGGCGCTGCAGCGCATCGCCGACTATCGCCAGCCAATGCTCGAGGCCGAGTGCTATCCGATCGCGTTCGTGTGGCACAGCGATGCGTGGAGCACGATCAAGGACATCCTGACCGGTGCGGCCGATCATCGGCGTCCGGAGGGTTTCCTCGATTCGGCCAAGGACTTCATGCTCGATCGCCTCGATGATGCGCTCGAACCGCTCGCGCGCGTGCTCGGCGGGCAGGCGATGTGGAGCGAGATGAAATCCAACGCACTGGCGGCAACGATTTCGCCGGAAGGCGGCGCTCGGCTCGTGCTGGACGAACTGGCAAACCTCGCCGCGCAGGATTCGGGCTACGAGTTCCATGTGGTCGGCCATAGCGCGGGTTCGATCTTCCACGCGCCGCTCGTGCAGTACCTGACGACCAGCGGTGCGATCAAGGGCGGCCCGATGGACGGCCAGACGGGTCTTGGGCTGAGCGTGGCATCCGCCACGCTGTGGGCGCCGGCGATCACGACCGCGTTGTTCAAGCAGATGTGGCTGCCCGCGCTCAAGTCGATCGCGCGCTTTGCCGTCTTCACGCTCGACGACAAGACCGAGAACGACGACAACTGCGCGAACATCTACCACAAGTCGCTGCTGTATCTTGTATCGAACGCGTTCGAAGACACGGTGCGGATTCCGCTGCTGCATCCGGACGGCGAGCCGATTCTCGGGATGCAGAAATTCATCAATGCGGACGGCGCGCTCAAGCGGCTGTTCGGGCCGAGCGGGGCGGCCGACTGGGTCATCGCGCCAAATACCGAAACGAGCGGCACGCTCGGCGCTTCGACGGCGAAATGTCACGGCGATTTCGATGACGACAAGGCGACGGTACTGTCGACACTGGCACGCGTGCTCGATCGCAAGACGAAGGCGGCGCCCTCGCTGTCGTTCGAGCGGTCGGGTCAGGGAAATCGTGCAGTCCGGCGCAAGATCGATCAGATGCAGGACCACGCTTTGACCAGATAGGGAAATTCCGTGCAGGTTAAAAACTCGCCGTCACTGGCGCAAGCGGGAATCCATTTTTTCTTTGTTCCGGCGACGAGCAAGATCAAGATGGATCCCCGCATTCGCGGGGATGACGACACGTTCGCAGTTCCCGCCAGCCGACAGCGGTCAGGCCTTCGGCATCGGCGCGCCCCATGGCCGGAACTGGCGGCGCGTCGCAAACACCACGATCCCCTGGGCGAGGAACTCGGAGTACGGAAAGGCGAGACGGTCGTTCAAGTCTCCAAGGACCGCGGCGACGTCGTCCGGCGGCAGGAGGTGAAACGTGCGCCCGACGACGGTCGTGCAGAAGACCGGATTCGTCAGGCTGTGGTACATGCGGCACGAGACCGGGCGATGCGCATAGACGCTGCATTTGTTGTCGATGAGCAGCGTACAGGGCTTGGCGATTGCCGATGAGTGCTGCAGGGCGTTGACGAGCGCCGCGTCCAGCCGGCCTTGCGCTTTGTCCGCGTAGCGCTGGAACATCTGCTGGAACTCGTCGGCGCTGCGCACGAAGCTGTCGTGCACGGCGCCGTAGTCGGCGCGCGGACGCAGTTGGCGATACAGATCGATGATCTCGAACGCGTAGCAGCCGTGCACGACCTGATGGCAGCAGCGCGAGCATCCGAACTTGCACATGATCTTCAGCGCGCTGGCGCCGATGTTGTGATCGATGTACGCGTCGTAGATGCTGTAGAGCGCAGCCATGTCGGCGAAGAACGCATCCGGCAGCCAGCCGGTCGCTGCGAACTCGTCGATGCCCGGGCTCGCGGCCATCGCGCGGGCGCGCTCGAGCATCTGCGCGCCGAGCCGCTTCGACTCCTCGTCCTGCAATGACGGAATCGCAACGGGTTCGTTGGTGGGAGGGGTGTTCATCAGCGGATCGTACTACCTGGAGTCCGCACTGGCACGGTGCGCGTGCGGACTGCAGGCGCGGTCAGTGCAGCGGCACGTTTTCGCCGTGCTTCATGACCATCACGGGTCTCTCGGTTGCGTGAATGTCCTGCAGCACGTTGCCCGGCACGGCGACGATGTCGGCGAACTTGCCGGCTTCGAGAGTGCCGGTGTCGGCCTGGATGCCGAGCAGCGTCGCCGAGCCGATGCTGCTGGTCATCAGCGCGGCCGCCGGCGTCATGCCGACATCGACGTAATCGCCGAACTCCTTCGCGTTCATGCCGTGCGGGTAGACACCGGCATCGGTGCCGAATGCGATCAGCACGCCGATCTTCAGCGCATTCTTCATCATGTCGGTGTGCGCGGCGTACGCGGCGCGCGCTTTGGCGCCGATCTTCGGCGGGTAACTGTCGGCTTTCGCGTCGACCCAGAGCTGGGTCATGCGCGTCGGCACCAGGTAGGTGCCTTTCTGCTTCATCAATTGCAGCGTGGCCGGCTGCAGGAAGCTGCCGTGTTCGATCGAGTCGACGCCGGCTTCGACGGCCAGCTTGGATGCCAGGTCGCCGTGCGAGTGCGCTGCGACCTTGCGGCGCCAGGCATGCGCTTCGGTCATGATCGCCTTGAGTTCGTCCGGCGTCAGCTGCGGCACGTCGACTGGATCGGATTCGCTCAGCACGCCGCCCGACGCGCAGATCTTGATGACGTCGGCGCCGAACTTCATCTGCTCGCGCACGGCGAGCCGGCACATTTCCGGACCGTTGCACACGCCTTCGAGCGTGCCAGACGGCTTCAACCGCCCCGGCGGGGCCGGCGGACTGTCGCAGTGGCCGCCGGTCGAGCCGATCGCGTGGCCGGCGGCGACGATGGTCGGGCCTTGGGCAAGATGTTCGCTGATCGCGTTGCGCAGGGCGACATCGTGGAAGTCGTTGCTGCCGACGTCGCGCACCGTCGTCACGCCGGCGCGCAGCGTGGTCAGACCGTTGTGCTCGGCGTGGTAGGACTGTTCGACCGCCGAGCGCATGGTGCCTTCGTAAAAGCCTTGGGCCCAGCTGTCGTTGTGGTCCTCGGTGATATGGGTGTGCGCGTCGATGAAGCCCGGGACGAGAGTCGCATTGCCAAGGTCGACGACGCGCGCGTCGGCCGGTATCGCCGCGTCCTTGCCTACCGCTACGATGCGCTCTCCCTTGACGACGACGACGCCCGGTTCGCTGAGCTTGCCGCTGCGGCCATCGAACAGACGCGCGGCCTTGAGCACGGTCGCAGGCGTCGATGGTCCCACCGCGCTCGTGGCCGTTTCCGCATGCACGGTGATTGCGAACAGCAGGCCTGACGACATCAGGCCTGCAGAAAGACCGTTGATCCGACGCAGCATCGATTGACCCCTATCCGGAAACAAAGGGGGCGAGTATATATCGCGCTCATGCCGATACGCATCGTCAGACTGGGCAGTCCAAGAGCTGAAGGCGAAGGCCTTCGCATCGGCACCGTGCGCCGTCCGCCACGCGGCGTGCCGAAGACGAAATTTGCAGAACAGGACTGGTACGACATCTGGTATCCGAACCTCGCGCCGAGCGCAGAGACACTGAAGCAGGGTCTGGCGGCTTCGAGCGAACGCGAGTGGCAGGCTTTCCGACAGGCGTACCGGCGTGAAATGGCAGTGGCCGAAAGCGCGCGCTCGATCGCCTTGCTCGCCGGGCTTTCGCATCACGCGAATTTTTCGGTCGGGTGCTATTGCGAAGACGAGGCGCATTGCCATCGTTCGGTGCTGCGCGACCTGCTGGCGTCGGCGGGAGCAGAGCTGAGGGGGTAGCGTCCAGGGACTAGGGAGGGCTGACTCGTGCCGTGTCTGCACCAACCATTAACGCAAGTTGGCTATGAGGACCTGGACGTTGAACGCGACCTTGAGTGCCCGCTCGGAGGCCCGATGTATCCAGGAATGAATTCCAGCCGTGCCCTGATCGCGCTGCTTGTGCTGTCGCTGCTGACTGTGGATGCGCAGGCGCGCACGGTCTGGCGTTGCCTGCGCGACGGCACCGTCAGCCTGGCGACTGCGCCAGAGCCGGGCTCGGCGTGCAGTGCGAAGACGCTCGATGACAGCGCCGCGGCGTTGCCGAATCTGTGGGGTTCGCTCGGTGTGTTCGAGGGCACTCTCTACCAGCGCGAACAGGACGGCCACACCGTCTACGGCACGCGCGAGCTGCCCGGCTCGACGAAGGTCCAGCGCTTCACCGTCGCGACACCCGCCGCTTCGCCGGCGCACACCGGCCTCGGCACGAGCGGCACGCCACGGACGGACATCTTTCGTCGCGAGTTCAGCAGCGCGGCGCAAACGACCGGCGTCGACGAGGCATGGCTGCGCGCGATTGCACACGCCGAAAGTTACTACGCTGCCGATGCCGTATCGAGCAAAGGCGCGAAGGGCGTGATGCAGCTGATGCCGGACGTTATCGGCGACTATGGCGTCAAGGACCCGTTTTCGGCGAAGCAGTCGATCCTGGCAGGCGCACGTCATCTGAAAGCGCTCGAAGAGCTTTACGGCGGCGACAACATCCTGGCCGCGGCGGCTTACAACGCGGGCGTCGGCGCCGTCGCCCAGTATGGTGGCGTGCCCCCGTATGCCGAGACCCAGGAGTATGTAGGCAAGGTCAGTGCGTTGTACGCGCGCTACCGCAAGGCAATGGGGCTCGCGCCGCGTTCGGTGCAGCTGCAGCCGGCGCGGTGACTAATCGCGCGATATTGGCCAAATGGTGTCGATCGAGGCGACAGGTGGCAGGAATGCTGCCTTGGCCGTCGTGCGCGATGAAGTGACAAATGCGATAATCGCCGGCCTTTTTTCCCAGCGATCGCTCGATGAAGATTCCCCACGGCCTGCAGCCCCTGATCGACGATAGCCTGGTCGACGAGGTGCTGCGTCCGCTCAAGAGCGGCAAGGAAGCATCCGTGTATACCGTTCGTTGCGGCACGGAGGTGCTCTGCGCAAAAGTATACAAGAACATGGCGCAGCGCAGCTTCCAGGCGCGCGTGCAGTATCAGGAAGGCCGCAAGTTTCGCGGCAGCCGGCAGACGCGGGCAATCGCAAAGGCGACGAAGTTCGGCAGGCGCGAGCAGGAATCCGAGTGGAAGAACACCGAGGTCGACGCGCTCTACCGCCTGGCGGCCGCCGGCGTGCGCGTGCCGCGGCCACGCGGCTTTTTCCATGGCGTGCTGCTCATGGAACTGATCACCGATGAACACGGCAACAGCGCGCCGCGTCTGGGAGAGGTGGAGCTGTCTGCGGAACGAGCACTGTCATTCCATGCCGACTTGATGCGCGGCGTCGTACGCATGCTGTGCCTGGGCCTCATTCATGGCGACCTGTCCGAATACAACGTCCTCGTCACCCCGGCAGGGCCGGTGATCATCGACTTGCCGCAGGTCGTGAGCGCCGCCGGCAACAACGCCGCGCGCGCGATGCTGCTGCGTGACGTACACAACATCCGCGCCACGCTTGCCCGGGCCGCGCCGGAGCTGTCGGCCACGCATTACGGCGAGGAAATGTGGGCGTTGTACGAGAAGGGCGAACTTCTGCCCGACAGCATCCTCACCGGCACGTTCGCCTTCGACGAGCACGATGCAGACGTCCAGTCCGTGATGATGTCGATCGAGGATGCGCGCCAGGAAGCAATCATCCGCCAGCAGGGGCGCGAGGAAGCGGCGTAGGGATGACCGTGCCGCCGATCGGTTCGCGGCCGGCTTTCACGACTTGTCACCCGTGCCACTGTTCTTCACGCGGCATGTCCCTGCACGCGTCGGCCGGAGCCGGATCGGCCTGGTCGGAACGGATGGTCCAGCATTCGTTGAGCGTCGAGCAATAGCATGCGCTGAACACGAATTGGAATCGCGCCTTGTCGAACCGACGCCAGCCCTCGGCGATGTCCTCTGCGAACGGCAATTGCAGCAGAATGACCTGCTCGCCGGGGCGCAGCACCTTGCCGACGACCGGGCTCGTGAGAACGTTTGCCGGCTTCAGATCGCAGCATTCCCGCAGCAGGCCGCTCGCCGCGGCGGCGTTCTTGTGGTCGTATTCGAGCGCGAATTCGCGGATGCGCGCCGGTCCGTTGCCGGAGTTGACCACTGCAAGCGAAATCACCTGGTGCTGGCCGTCGTCGCTCGTGTTGCCGGTATTGAACGACAGGTAGGGCCAAACGCTGGCCGCGAGCAGGCGTTCCTGCGTGCGGTTGCCGATCAGGGAGATGCTGACCGAAGTCACCGACACGAGCACGGCGAAAAGTTCGGCATTGCTGAAGGTCTTCATCCCGTCCCCCGAAAGGTTGCGCGTTGCCGGTCAATATTGGTGGGATGCAGCTGCTCCGGAGAAGGTTGAAAGGGAGATTCGGCGCTCCCGGGACGAAAGGCGTCAGGGAGACCTCTCGTCGGTCCGGCGCCCGACGCTCTCGTTGCGCCGCAACCACGTCTCGCGCGTCTGCGGCTTGACGAACAGCACCGCCACGTCGGGATGCTTGTCCTTGATCGCGTCCTCGATCCGGTTGACGCAGTGCTCGATCTCGCCCGTGTTCAGCGTGTCTTCGAATTCCGCGCTCAATGCGGCGACGATCTGCTGCGGCCCGAGTTGCACCGTTATGAGGCCGTTGGCGTTGCGAATGCCGTGATCGGCGGCGGCAATCTTCAGGATCGATGCGCGCACGTGCGCATGCGCGGGCTCGCCAATCAAAAGCTGCTTGGTCTCGCGCGCAAGCAGGATCGACGAAACCGCCAGGACGATGCCGATTCCCAAGGATGCGATACCGTCGAGTTGCGGCAGCGCAAACACCTGCGCTCCGGCGAGACCGAGAAATGCGATGAACAGGCCGATCAGCGCGGCCGTGTCCTCGAACAGCACTGTGAAAGTGCTCGGATCCTTGCTGGCGCGAAACGCCTCGAAATAGCCCTGCTTGCCCTTGGTGCGCTTAAATGCTTTCAGCGTGAACCACCATGAGATGCCCTCGAAAACGAACGATGCCGCCAGTACACCGTAGTTGAGCAGCGGCCGTTCGATCGCATGCGGGTTGAGCAGATGCGTGACGCCTTCGTAGAAGGACACGCCCGCGCCGAGCGCGAGCACCAGCAGCGCAACGACGAAACTCCAGAAATACAGTTCGCGTCCGTAACCGAACGGATGGGCCTTGTCGGGCCGCTTGGCGGCGCGCTTGATGCCATACAACAGCAGCAGTTCGTTGATCGTATCGACGAGGGAATGGACGCCCTCGCTGACCATCGCGGAACTGCCGGTGATTGCCGCTGCCGCGAACTTGGTCAAAGCGATCGCGAGATTTGAGGCGAGCGCAACCAGAACGACCTTCTTGCGTGGCGCTTTCGAACGCATCTCTGTCTCTCCGCGCGATGCGCGATTCTGCCATCGTTCAGAGTTTCGGGAAGAGTTCATCGCGTGTTTAACCTGAATCGCGCAATGTTTGCCCGCTGTCGCAATCGCTGATGCAAATTGTACTCGGCAGCCGCTTACCAAGCTCCGGCGCGGACGACCGCTCCGGGACCTGACTCGCCAACCGTACAAAGGAGAACAACGATGAGCTTGGGAACAATTCTGCTGATTATCCTCGTCCTGCTGCTAGTCGGCGCGCTGCCCGCGTGGCCGTACAGCTCGTCATGGGGCTACTACCCAACGGGCGGCCTGGGCCTGCTGCTGCTGATCGTGATAATCCTGCTCGTTCTCGGAAAACTGTAGGGCTGGGAGGCTGGCGAGCGCATGTGCTCGCCAGCCA
>DASRTK010000372.1:0-4084 GCA_035655975.1 Rudaea sp. | reverse complement strand
GAAGTCGAGCGGCGCGAACTGGAGAACGACAGCGCCGGCGAGTTGCGCGAACTGACGAACATCTATGTCAAACGCGGGCTGACCCATTCGCTGGCGCATGACGTTGCGGTCCAGTTGACCGAGCACAACGCGCTCGACGCGCACCTGCGCGACGAGCTTGGTATTTCCGAAACACTGAAGGCCAGGCCGCTGCAGGCGGCGACTACGTCAGCGATCACCTACGCCTGCGGCGCGGCGTTGCCGTTGATCGCGGCGTGGCTGTCCCCGGTGTCCATGATGATCGCCATCGTCAGCGGCGTTTCGCTGATCGAGTTGACGCTGCTCGGGGGTGTCGCCGCCCGTGCTGGCGGCGCTGGCATCGTCGTCGGCGCAACGCGCGTCCTGGTCTGGGGCGCATTCGCCATGCTGGTCACGGCCGGCATCGGCAAGCTGTTCGGCGCCGTCGTCTGAACGTGTTTCCGACGATCTGTTTGCGAGAAAACTTCGATCGGCGAAATGGCAGACCGGTTCACTTGCCCGCTTCGGCACCGAGCGCCGCCGACGGACCAAATCCGACCTGCAGCCAGCCGAGGTTTAGACCGATCGCACCGGCGCCAGGATCGGTCCATACGTAGGTGACGGTCCTGCCGGAGCCATCTTCGATCACGTTCAGTTGCAACACCGAGAGTTTGCGCTCCGGATAGCTCGTGTGTTCGAGCTCGAGCGTGTAGCCGCTAGGCGCGCCGTCACGCCAGTGCAGCGCCGCGCGGCCGCCCTCGCTGGACAGCCGCAGATCGCGTTGGAGATGCCAGTCGTTGTTGTCCGACTTGGCGTTCGGACCGCCACCATTTATCGCTGCCCAACCGTCGTACCAGCGCACGCGGCGGCCCTCTTCAGTCGCATCGGCGCCGCGCGACGAATCGGCGAACGTCGCGACTCGCAGCATGTCCGCGTCGATCGACATGCGCAGCGGCAATAGCGCGGCGTCCTGGCCGAGGCCCGGCAACAACGCGCTGCAGGACTCGACGTTCGCGGCAGCGGTAAATTTCGTTCCTTCGAACTGGCCGCTTTGCGCACACGGCTCCAGGGCCGCCCACTGTGCCGCTTCGAAATGAAAGGCCTTGGCCGAATCAGCAAACTGCGCCTGCGCCGCGGCCGTGTCGGTCGGGCGGGACGGCACGAAGCGAATGTGATGCCCATCGGCGGTCACCTGCGCGCTGAACAGCCAGACAGAGGTTGAACCAGTCTTGCCGGCGACGCTAAGCCGCCAAAGCCAGGTGACGCCGCCGTGCACCGACTCGACGACCCGTATCGAATGCTGCACATGCATCGGCGCGATGCCGGTGCCGCCCTTGTTTGCCGCGCGCGCGCGCTCGACCTGCTCGTGATTGTCGTAGTCTCCCGGCAACAATGCCGTGAGACTGGCCAGCGCGCCGGCATCGCTTCCCGCGGCGCCGCGTGCGTGCTGCGAACCCGGTCCAAGGCTTTGGCAACCGGCCAACGCGGTCAGACTCAACAACAACAGGAGACGAGGCATTGGCTACTCCGACAGGCTCGCCCAAGCATAGCCGCTCGCTGCGCGACAGCACAGGCCCGCGCCGCCAGGCCGCGGAGCGGCTTGCGAATTCAGATAGCCGCAAGGGCCTGTTGCAGATCCGCAATCAGGACATCAGGTTCTTCGAGCCCGATCGACAGGCGAACCAGGTTCAGCGGCAGGCTGCCGCCACTGGCGATCGGCGCAGTCGCCGGATGCACGGCGCAGACCGGAAACAGCAGCGACTCGTAACCGCCCCACGACACCGTCATCAGGAAGCGCTGCAACGCATTGCAGAACCGCTCTACGCCGGCGACGTCGTCGACGCGCAACTGCAAGGTCAACAGCCCGCTCGCCCCACGCATCTGATCCTTGGCGAGCTTGAACTGCGGGTTCGATGCTGCCGTCGGGTAGTAGACGCGCTCGACACGCGAATGGCCTTCGACGAACGCCAGCACCTGCTGCGCGGTCTCTGCGACGCGCTGCATGCGGATCGGCAAGGTGCGCAAGCCGCGGATCATCAGCCACGCATCGTGCGGAGAAAGTACTGCTCCGCAGGTCATGAACGGCCCGCGAAATACCTCGCGCATTATCTTCTCGCTGCCGCACAAGGCGCCGGCAACGACGTCGCTGTGACCGTTGAGATACTTGGTCGCGGAGTGCGCGACCATGTCGATGCCAAGCGCGATCGGCGTCTGGTTCAATGGCGTCGCATAGCTGTTGTCGCACAGCGTGCGGATTCCGCGCGCGCGAGCCAGTTGCGCGACGGTAGCGAGGTCCTGCATCTCGAAGGTCATCGAATTCGGGCTTTCGAGCACGATCAGCCGCGTGGCCGGCGTCAGCGCGTTCTCGATGTTCGCGACATCGGTGCCGTCGACGAAGCTGTGCGTCACGCCGAAGCGCCCGAGCAGGTCCCTGATCACCGCGCGCGTCCACGAATACGGCCGCTGCACGCAGACGACGTGATCGCCGGCGCTGACGCTCGCCATGACGGCGGCCGAAACCGCACCAGCGCCGCTGGCAAACATCAGGCATTCTTCCGCGCCTTCGAGCGCTGCAACCTTCTTGCGCAGGATCTCGACAGTCGGATTGTTGCCGCGCGTGTAGGTCGTCCGCGTGAACTCGTCGCGGAAGCTCTCTCGAAATGCGCCGACGGTCGGAAACGCAAAAATCGACGACTGGAAAATCGGCGGCGACACGGCGCCGCGATAGGTTTCGCGGTCCTCGCCGAGGTGATTGAGGATGTAGCTGAGGTCCATCAGCCCTCAGCCCTCATCCCTCGCTCGACAAACTCCCGCACTGCCGGCGCCAGCGCCGGATCCTGCATCGCAAAATGCAGCGTCGCCTTGACCAGCCCGAGCTTGCTGCCGCAGTCGAAGCGCGTGCCGTCGAAGCGATAGGCCAGCACGCGCTGCTCGGCGAGCAACGCATCGATCGCATCGGTCAGCTGGATTTCGCCGCCCGCGCCGGGCTTGGTCGATTCGAGCAGACCGAAAATCCGCGAAGGGAGGACATAACGCCCGACGATCGCGAGATTCGACGGCGCCACTGCAGGCTTCGGTTTCTCGACGACGTACTTGATCAGCGCCGCGCGATCGGTGATCGGGGCAGCGTCGACGATTCCGTATTTGTCGGTCTGCTCGTGCGGTACCTCTTCGACCGCGATCGCGCTGGCCTTCTCGGAAAGCGCGAATTCAGCCATCTGGCGCAAGGCGCCTTTGCCCTTGTTCCAGATCAGGTCGTCGGGCAGGATCACGCCGAACGGTTCGTCGCCGACGACCGGCTTTGCGCACAGCACCGCGTGGCCGAGGCCCAGTGCCTCGGCCTGCGTAACAAAAATACAGCGCACGTGCTTTGGCAGAACCCCCTGCACGAGGCTCAGCAGTTCGGTCTTCCCCGCGCGCTCGAGCTTGTGCTCGAGTTCGTAGGCAACGTCGAAGTAATCGGCGATCGCGTGCTTGTACCGATTGGTCACGAAGATCAGCGTGTCGGCACCGGCGTCGACGGCTTCGTCGACCGCGTACTGGATCAGCGGCTTGTCGAGAACCGGCAGCATTTCCTTGGCGACGACCTTGCTCGCCGGAAGAAAACGCGTGCCGAGTCCCGCCACCGGAAATACGACCTTGCGCAAAACCTGACTCATTACGGCTCCATATGGATTTAAAGGAAAAGCTTGAACCACGGAGAACACGGAGAACACGGAGAAAAGCAAATTCCGTGTCCGGATTTCAAAATCTGCAACGTCTGCATCCGAACCCATGCAACTATGTGCCTGTCTAGTCCCGCTTGTCTTTCTCCGTGTTCTCCGTGTTCTCCGTGGTGCAGTCTTTTGATCTACGCTTGGCTGCGGACGATCGGGACGATGTCGGCGTCTTCAACCGCCTCGCGCGCGGAGAACTCGGGCAGCAGGCTGATCAGACAGCGGCGCAAGGCGTCTTCGTCGTAATCGCGCACCGACTGCGCTGCCTGGCGCAACTGCACAGTCAGCAGGTCCCACGACATGCTGCGGGGCTGCGCCAGGAATATCTTCGCGTGGCGCGTGCTCTGGTAGCTTTCCTGCGCGTGGAACAG
>DASRTK010000371.1:0-3361 GCA_035655975.1 Rudaea sp. | reverse complement strand
GCCCACGGTATGCCTTGCGCGGTCAGAAACTGGAGCAGCTCCACGGCGCCGGGCAGCGGTCGCACGCTGTCGGCGCGGCGCGTGTACGCCGCCGCGTGCGCGTGGCGCAGGCGCTCGACGCGCTCCGGAGTTATGTCGAGCCCGGTCTCGCGCAACAGGATGTGCGTGAACAGTCCGCCGCTCATGCCGATCTTGCGGTGGATGCGCCAGACCGACAGCGGAATACCTTCCTGGTCGAGGGCCTCCTTCCACGCCAGCACATGTTGGTAGACGCTGTCGACGAGCGTTCCATCGAGATCGAAGAGAAATGCGGTTTCGCTGCGGGGCATGGGAATGTCCTGTAGGGTGGGCCTTGGCCCACCGGTTTTTTCAAACGTACAAAAAAGAACGGTGGGCCAAGGCCCACCCTACGTCAATACAGTTTCAGGACGCCGGCAGCGTTGAGCACGACCAGCGTGATGATCACTGCCAGCAGGAACACGCGCAGGCGCCAGACCAGCGCTTTGCGCCGCGCTTCGGGGCTGACGTTGCCGCGTGCCTCGGCGAGTTCGTCGGCAAATCGCGTCGGCGGCTCGACGCCGGCGTCGCGCAGCAGCGCGCGCGCCCGCGATTGATCGTCGGCGTTGACGACCCAGACCTGCGGCCAGGTTTCGCGGTCGGGCGGCTTGGCGTAGCTCGGACGCCGGTAGTCGTGACCGGCATAGGCGCGGCGGTTCGTCACGCTCGTCGCGATGCCGGCGTCGTTGAGCATGGCGACGACCCTGTCGACATTTTCCACTCGTGGAGATGTATAAATCTGACGCATCGTTTTCGGGAAGGGTTAGTGGTGGCTTCGCGGCCTATTCCGGAGTCAGGCGGATCAGGCCTTCCTGCGCGGTCGATGCCACGAGGCGGCCGTCGGCGCTGTAGATCATGCCGCGGGTCAGGCCGCGCGCGCCCTGGGCGCTCGGGCTGTCGCAGGAGTACAGCAGCCATTCGTCGGCGCGGAACGGCCGATGAAACCACAATGCATGGTCGAGACTGGCGACCTGGACGTTGCCCTGCAGGTAAGAAATGCCGTGTGGAAGCATCGCGGTGCCGATCAGGTGGAAATCCGACGCGTAGGCGAGGAGGGCACGATGCAGGGCGTCGTCGTCGGGCGCGCGGTCGATCAGGCGAAACCAGATCTGCTGGTAGGGCGCGCGCTTGGCCGGCTTCAGTTCGTTGCGCGGCGTCACGTAGCGGAATTCGAACGCCCCCTTGCGGGCGAGCCAACGCTGCAGCTTGACTGGCATCTTCGCCAACTCTTCGGGCGGCACCGCTTCGTGCGGAAGCAGGTCCTCGGCCCTGGCCACCTGGGGCATTTCAATTTGGTGCTCGAAGCCGGGTTCGTGCACCTGGAACGACGCGGCGAAATTGAAGATCGGCTGGCCATGCTGGATGGCGACGACGCGGCGCATCGAAAAACTCTTGCCGTCGCGCGCGCGGTCGACGTCGTAGACGATCGGCGCGTCGATATCACCGGCCCGGAGGAAATATGCGTGCAGCGAGTGCACCGTGCGGTCGGCATCGACCGTGCGCTGCGCTGCCGACAGGGCCTGGCCCAACACCTGGCCGCCGAACACGTAACGGGTGCCGATGTCGCGGCTCTGGCCGCGGAACAGGTTTTCCTCGAGGCGCTCCAGTTGCAGCAGTTCGACGAGTTCGCCGACGATGGGATTGGACATTGGGTGCTTCCGGGTGGGTCGCCGAAAGTATAACCCGCAGGCTACTTCAACCTCTCCAGTCCGCTGGCCGGAACGATCTCGCCCCACGGGAACAGCGGCCCCGGATCCTGGCGGCGGTGGAGCATGATCGCCGGATCGTCCGTCGCCGGCTCGAGGCGCTGGTCGAGATCCTCGTGACCGGCGATGTAGCGCAGATTCGGCAGGTCGCTGCGCAGTTGCCGCAGCAGGGCGAGCAGCGAGTCGATCTGCTCCTTGGTGTAGGCAACGGTGAAGGCCTGATAGCGGCTGTCACCCCAATGCGGATAGCGTCCGATATTCGACATCTCGATGCCGATCGAGCGCGGGTTGTAGCTGTAGGTGTGATGGGCGACGCGATCATTCGCGACGAAACGGTGGATGGTGCCGTCGGTGTCGATGTAATAGTGGCCGCTGTTGCCGGTCTGCGAGTGCTCGTAGCGCACGCGCTCGCCGAATTCGCGCGTGATCGTCATGTCCGGCAGTTCGGTGCAGTGGATGACGACGAGGTCGATCGTCGTCAGTTCCCGGCGCGCCAGCCGTGTCTCATACGGCAGGGGCCAGTCGTGGATCGGAAGGTCTGCAGGCATTGGCGGAGTTTCGCACGAGGTATTCGCACGTGCCAACGCTGCGATTTGCGATAATGCCGCGATGAAGCCCTTCCTGATCCTCTCCCACGGCCTCGAAAGCGGCCCGGACGCCACCAAGGTCAGCGCATTGTCGCGCATCTCCGCGCCACTCGGCTTCGATAGCGTTCGGCCCGATTACCGCGACCTCGACGCCGGCCGCGATGTCGCGCGCATCGACGATCGCATCGCGCGTCTGAAGGTACATGCGCCGAAGGACTGCCCCGTGATCCTCGCGGGTTCGAGCATGGGCGCCTTCATCTCGGGTTTCGCCTCGTTGCAACTCGATTGTGTCGGCCTGTTCCTGATTGCGCTGCCGGTGGCGATCCCGGGTTACCTGCGAAAATTTGCCGCCGCATCGGTGCCGACCGCGCTCGTTCACGGCTGGGACGACGAGGTGTGCCCGGTCGATGATGCGATCGCCTTCGCGCGCGCGCGCGGCGACGCGATAACACTGGTGCGCGACGATCATCGACTCAGCGCGCATGTCGACTTCGTCGCGGAGCAATTCCGCCAATTTCTCGGCCAGTTCGCGTGAACGCGCGCGACTACTTCGCCAGTTGCCCGAAGGGCCTGGAATATCTGCTGGTCGACGAATTGAAGTCGCTTGGCGCGGAAGACGTGCGCGAGGCGCTCGCAGGCGTGCATTTCCGCGGCGCGCTCGAGGTCGGCTACAAAGCCTGCCTGTGGTCGCGCCTGGCCAGCCGCGTGCTGATGCCGCTGGCGGAGTTCGACGCCGAAGACGCCGATGCGCTGTATGCCGGCGCGCTGGCGATCGACTGGGCAGCGCACCTCGACATGGACCGGACATTCGCCGTCGACGCGGTCGGCAGCACGCGCGGCATCGTCAACACGCAGTTCGCCGCACTGAAGGTGAAAGACGCGATCGTCGACCAGTTTCGCGCGGCGACCGGAAAGCGCCCGGACGTCGAGACCGAGCGTCCGTCACTGCGCGTCAATCTGGTCCTGCGCCGGGGCAAGGCGATCCTCGGCATCGACCTGTCGGGAACGCCG
>DASRTK010000370.1:0-8403 GCA_035655975.1 Rudaea sp. | reverse complement strand
TTGCGCGGAAGACTACTTGCCAGGCTTGGCAAACGAATCGCGCAACGTCACGATCCGGTTGAACACCGGTTTGCCGGGCGCGTGTTCCACGCGATCGGTAACGAAGTAGCCGAGGCGTTCGAACTGGACTGACTGCTCGGGCGCGATGTCGGCGAGCGAGCCTTCGACGTAGCCGCGCACGCTGCGGCGCGAGTCCGGATTCAGATGGTCGCGGTAAGTCTTGCCGTCGGTTTCGTCGTCCGGATCGGCGATGTCGAACAGGCGGTCGTACAGGTGCACGTCAGCGGCGAGCGCGTGCTGCGCGCTGACCCAGTGAATCGTGCCCTTGACCTTGCGCTCCGCGCCGGGCATGCCCGTGCGCGATTCCAGATCGAGCGTGCAGCGCACCTCGCTGACTCTGCCACTGGCATCCTTTGCCACGTCTTCGCACTTGACGATGCCAACGCCGCGCAGGCGCACTTCGCCGCCCGGCACGAGCCGATGGAAGCCCTTCGGCGGCACTTCCATGAAGTCCTCGCGCTCGATCCACAACTCACGCGACAGCGCGACGGCGCGCGTGCCGAATGCTTCGTTCTTCGGATGGTTCGGAAACGTCAGCGACTCGGCATGGCCTTCGGGCAGGTTCGTGATCACGAGCTTGAGCGGGTCGATCACGCCAAACCGGCGCGGCGCATTCGCGTCGAGCTCCTCACGCACGCAACCTTCGAGCACGGAATAATCGATCACGCTGATCTGCTTGCTGACGCCGACGCGCTGCCAGAACGCGCGGATCGCCGCCGCCGGATAGCCGCGCCGGCGCGCGCCGGACAGCGTCGGCATGCGCGGATCGTCCCAGCCGTCGACCAAGCCGTCCTGCACGAGCGAGATCAGCTTGCGTTTGCTCATGACCGTGTAGTTGATATTTCCGCGTGAGAATTCGATCTGCTGCGGCGTGCTGACGACCGTGTGCAGGCCCGCTGCGATCAGCGGCTGCACGAGTTCCGGATGATGCGGCAGGTCGACTTCGCGGATGCACCAGTCGTACAGCGGGCGGTGATCCTCGAATTCGAGCGTGCAAAGCGAGTGCGTGATGGCTTCGACCGCGTCGGAAATGCTGTGGGCGAAGTCGTACATCGGATAGATTGGCCAGGCATCGCCGGTATTCTGGTGCGCAACCTTGCGGATGCGGTACAGCGTTGGATCGCGCAGGTTGATGTTGCCGCTGCCCATGTCGATCTTCGCGCGCAGCGTGCGCGCGCCGTCGGCGAACTCACCGGCGCGCATGCGCGTGAACAGGTCCAGGTTCTCCGCGACGCTGCGGTCGCGCCATGGCGAGTTGCGGCCCGGTTCGGTCAGCGTGCCGCGATATTCGCGCTGCTGGTCGGCCGACAGGTCGCAGACGAAGGCCTTGCCGTCGCGGATGAGCTTTTGTCCACAAAGGTAAAATACCTCGAAGTAGTCCGAGGCGTGGCGCAGTTCGTCCCATTCGAAGCCGAGCCAGCGCACGTCGTCCTTGATCGCCTCGACGTATTCGACGTCTTCCTTGCCGGGATTGGTGTCGTCGAAGCGCAGGTGGCAGACGCCGCCGAAATCACGCGCGACGCCGAAATTCAGGCAGATCGACTTGGCGTGGCCCAGGTGCAGGTAGCCGTTCGGCTCCGGCGGAAAACGCGTGATGACGCTGCTGCCGTGCTTTCCGGTGGCGAGGTCTTCAACGATGATCTGGCGGATGAAATTGTTGCTGGTCGGTGTTTCGATGGTCATTTTGCGGCAAAAAGAAGGCTAGTACGCCAGTTTAGCGGCATGTGCCGGGAAAGCGAATGCCTTGGGGCCGTTGCACAACACTGGAAGTGTTGGACGCACCGGGCTAGAGCGCCCCCATCCGCCTTCGGCACCTTCCCCCGCTTCGCAGGGGAAGGAAATGCGGGAAACCCTTCAATCTGGAATCCTTCCTCCGCTTGCGGGGGAAGGTGGCGGCAGCCGGAAGGGGGCGATCCCTGCCTAGAATTGCGGTCTCTCTCGGGCATTGTCCGCCTTCCCTTGGTGCGCCTCGTTCGCCATGGGACAATCCCGCCGCACCGGGCAACCCGGTCGAGCGGAATCCCACCAGCATGCTGCACAACAAGAAGATCGTCGTCGTCATGCCCGCCTACCGGGCCGAGAGGACGCTGGAAACCTGCTATCGCTCCATTCCGCTGGATGTCGTGGACGACGTGCTGCTCGTCGACGATGCCAGCGACGACGCGACCCTGGCGGTCGCCGCGCGCCTGGGCATCGGTGCGCATCAGCACGCGATCAACCGCGGTTATGGTGGCAACCAAAAGACCTGCTACACGCTCGCGCTCGCGGCTGGCGCCGACATCGTCGTGATGCTGCATCCGGATTACCAATACGAACCGCGCCTGATCACGGCCATGGCGGCGATGGTTGCGTCGGATGTCTACGATGTCGTGCTCGGCTCGCGCATTCTGGGCAATACGGCGCTGGCCGGTGGAATGCCACGCTACAAGTACGTGTTCAACCGCCTGCTCACGTTCACGCAGAACGTGCTGGTCGGTTCGAAGCTGTCCGAATTCCACACCGGCTATCGCGCGTTCTCGCGCCGCGTGCTGGAAACGCTGCCGCTCGCGGCAAACTCCGACGATTTCGTCTTCGACAACCAGATGATCGTGCAGTCGCTGGCATGTGGCATGCGTATCGGCGAGATCTCGTGTCCGACGAAGTACTTCCCCGAAGCCAGCCAGATCAGCTTCCGCCGTTCGGTGCGCTACGGCTTCGGCGTGTTGAGCACGAGTCTTGCCTACCGGCTTTGGCGCTGGAAACTCCTGCGGCCGCGATTCCTGTCGATGCAACCGCAGTGGCGCCTGCGGTCTGGTCCGGCTGAGCAATGACGCCAGCGGCGAGTCGGCGCGAGCGCGCTGTCTGGCTGGCACTGCTGGCACTCGCCGTGCTGGGCGGCGCCTTCCTGCGCTGGTACCAGCTCGACGCGCAAATCCTGCTCGACGACGAATGGCACGCGATCAACAAGCTGCTGCACGCGGACGCGCGTGACATCGCCACGCATTTCGGTTTCGCCGACTACAGTATTCCGCTGACGCTGTATTTTCGCTTTTTATACCTGCACGGCGGATTGACCGAGTGGGGCATGCGCCTGCCGATGTTTCTGGCCGGGATCGGGCTTCTGTTCGCCGCGCCGGGACTCGCACGCGCACTCGTTTCGCAGCCTGTGCGCGTCGTCTGGGTCGGGCTCATGGCGCTGTCGCCGATGATGGTCTACCACTCGCGCACCGCGCGGCCGTATGCGATCACGACATTTCTGTGTGTCGTCGCGATCCTGGCGTTCTACCACTGGTGGCGTCGCGGCGAACGGCGCTGGGGCTGGGCAGCGTTGTACGTCGTGGCGACATTCCTGAGCGGCTATCTGCACCTGATCACGCTGGCGTTCGCGCTGACGCCGTTCGTCTTCTACATTGTCGTGGCTCTCGCCGATTGTTCGGCGACGGGAAAACGCGCGCAGGGCTTGCGCGAGTTGCGCGACTTGATCGTTCTCGGCGTCGCGACGGTGTTGCCGCTGGTCGCCGCGCTGCTGCCGCCGCTGATGAACGACTGGGTTTCGCTGGCCGCGAAAGCCGGCACCGATTCGGTCACGCTGCATAGCGGATACCGCACGTTGCTGATCTGTTTCGGCATCTCCAACCCGTGGCTGCTGGCAATCGGCGTCGTTGTGTGTGCCCTCGGCGCGCAGCGCGCGTGGCGGCGCGATCCCGAACTCGTCGCCTATCTGGCTTTCGTCGTGCTGGTGGCGATCGCGGCGATCGCAACTTCGCATGCGACATGGCTGCAGCATCCGTTGAACTTCGCGCGCTACATCCAGCCGATGGTGCCGTTCCTGCTGCTGGCAATGGCCGAAGGCGTCGTCGCTCTCGTGTCGCGCGTGCCTTCGTCGGCAGCGCGAACAGGCTTGGCCGGCGCAATTCTCGCTTGTGTCTATCTGGCCGGACCGATTCCAGGATATCTGTACAACCCGAACCAGTTCATGGGCGATCCGTATTTCCAGTTCGACTACGACCCGGCCTGGAACCCCTATCTGACGACACTGCCGCATGGACCGATTCCGGATTTCTACCGGCAGCTTGGGAGGCGCCCGCCGCGCAGCGTGACACTGGTCGAGACCCCCTGGTCGCTGGAAACCGATTCCGACCCACAGCCGCTGTACCAGTCCGTCCATCGCCAAAACATAAGGATCGCGTTGACGACACCGGAGTGCGGCATGGCCGACTACGGCAACTATCCGGAATCCGTGGCCGGCATGCGCCTCGATCACTTCGTGCATCTGTCGCAGTTGCTGCGCGGCGACACCGCGGGCGCGGACTACCTCGTCGTGCACCTGCGTTCGTGGCCGAAGCCGGCCAAGCCGCCGCCGCAGTGGCCGGACATGGCGAATACCTGCCTGCCGCAGATCGAACAGCGCTTCGGGACGCCGGTGTATCGCGACGAGGATATCGAGGTGTTTGCGCTTGCGGCTCTCCAGTGATAGGCATTCGCTCACAGGCAGCGCGCTCCTCCCCCTCTACCCGCTTGCGGGGAGAGGGGGAGGGTGAGGGGCGAGTGGGCTGGAGCGAGCGGCTCGAAATGCCGTTGTTGCACACCCCTCACCCCGACCCTCTCCCCGCGATGCGGGGAGAGGGGGAACAGCTGCACACCCCTCACTACGGCCCCTGTAGCCACGAAGCGAGGAGCGAGGGCAGAGCCGAATTGCTTTACCGTGGGCGCTCGAATGCGCTAGCGTGGACACATCCGGTCGGAGCCGCGCGTGAAAATAGTCTACGAGGCCGAAAATATCATCGATGCGAATCTGGTCAAGAATGCGCTCGAACACGCCGGGATCAACTCGTTCGTCAGCGGCCAATACCTGACCGGAGCGGCCGGCGAGCTGCCGCCGCTGGCTCTGGTCAACGTCATGGTTGCCGAGATCGACTGGCCGCAGGCGCGGCCGATCGTCGAGCGTATCGACGCCGCGCTGTCCGAGCGGCGCGCTCAGCCCGAACCCGACGGCGGCTGGTTGCCGGATCCGGCCTGAGTGCGGCCCGCGTGAGTGCGGAAACGCGCCGGTAATCCCCATGGCTGATATGCAGATCGCGGCAATTCCGCGCGGCGCCTTTGCGCGCATGACGATCGGCGCCGCGATGATCAGCACAACGAGCATCTTCGTGCGCTGGGCGCATGTCGAGCCGACCACATCGGCGTTCTATCGCATGCTTTTCGGCGGGATCATGCTGTTCCTGCTGCTGCTCGCTCGGCAGCAATGGCGCCGGCCTTCGATGGCCGAAGTGCTGGTGCTGACATTTCCGGCGCTGACGTTCGGGGTCGACCTGATGATGTGGCACCGAAGCATCCGAGAGGTCGGCCCGGGGCTGGCAACGCTGCTGGGCAACCTGCAGGTCTTCATCATGGCCGGCGTCGGCATCGTGTTCTACCGTGAACGGCCCGGCTGGCGGTTCGCGCTCGGGGTCCTGCTGGCGTTGGCGGGGCTGTACCTGCTCGTCGGCGTCGGCTGGGACAAGCTGACGCCGGCTTATCACCTCGGCGTGGTGCTGGGCTTGCTGACTGGCGTCGCCTACGCAGTCTTCATGCTGAGCCTGCGCCGCGCGCAACTGCGCAGCGCCCGCCTCACCCCGGAGTGGACGTTGTGCCTGGTCAGCGTGTTGTGCGCGATCGCGCTCGGTGGCGCGGTCGCCGCGGAGAATGCAGGCTTCGCGATTCCGGATGCGCAATCGTGGTTGGCGCTGCTCGGGCTAGGCCTGTTCGGCCAGGTGCTCGGCTGGGTGCTGATCGCGCGCGCAATGCCGCAGCTGCCGGCGTCGCTCGTCGGCTTGCTGCTGCTGCTGCAGCCGGTGCTGTCCTTCCTGCTCGACGTGATCCTGTTCAGGCGGCCTACGGCTGTCGACGACTGGATCGGCCTGGCGTTGTCGTTGGTCGGGATCTTCATCGCCTCGTCACGTCGCCGCTCCGCGTAGGGTGGGCCTTGGCCCACCGGCTCTTCCTGGACACCAGGATTGGCGATAAAGAAAAGCGCGGTGGGCCGAGGCCCACCCTACGGCTACCGCCCTCGCCCCTGAACCCTAGTCCCTGGCTCCCGCTCATGAACAGACGTCTAAACGTCTTGACACCCAAAACCAACTGCCGGTAGTATCCATCCCGTACTCATCCAGACCGGCCGAGAGAAAGGCTCGAAGACGCCGGGGCAACCACCGCAAGTGCGGCAGGTGCCAACTCCTGCGAGGCCCGCGATCCGCAAGGATCACGGCAAACCCGCGAAGATGAGGCGATCGCGCTGGAGCGCTCGTCTCGTTGGAATCAACGATGAACGGCGAGACACCCATGAGCGCGGAACCGCAACGCAAACCCACCCTCGACAACGAGACGATCGCCGAGTCCGTCGCCGCGAGCGCGTGGCAACAGGGCGTGCTCGAACTGCCGCAGCCGTTCCGTCTAGAATCCGGACAGGTTCTCGACAACGCGCGTCTGGCGTGGCAGTGCGCGGGGCCGGCCGAGGCGCCGCTGATCATTGCACTCGGCGGCATCTCCGCACATCGGCGCACCTGCTCAGCCGAAGGCAACGGCTGGTGGGAAAGCCAGTGCGGGGCAGGCAAGACGCTGGATACGCAGCGCTATCGCGTGCTCGGTATCGACTGGCTCGGAGGCTGTGACGGATCGACCGGGCCCCGCGCACCGCAAGAGGGCAAAGGATCGGGGCAAGACTTTCCGGCTATCTCCACCGCCGATCAGGCGCGCGCACTGTTGCTGCTGCTGAACCGCCTTGGTGTGCGCCGCGTCCACCTCCTGGTCGGCGCTTCTTACGGCGGCAATGTCGCGCAACACCTCGCTGCTTTGCTCGGTGACCGTCTGCGCAAACTCGTTCTTCTCAGCGCTGCGCATTGTCCGGCGCAGTTCGGCCTCGGCTTGCGGCACATCCAGCGCGCGATTCTGGATCTCGGCGGCGAGACGCCTGAAGCGCTTGCCCTGGCGCGGTCGCTGGCGGTGCTGTGCTACCGCACGACCGAAGGCGTCGAGCAGCGTTTCGCCGATGACTCTTCCCGGGACGGCCGCTCTCGGCCATCCGTGTCCTCCGCGGCACTTGGGCTCCTGCCCGGCGGTGTAGTCGGCTGGCTGCAGCATCACGGCGAAAAATTCAGCCGACGCTTCGACACGGCTGCCTACCGCTGCCTCGGCCGCTCGCTGGACGGCCACCAGATCGATCCGGAAACGATTCGCGCACCGACGACGGTTTTCGCAGTGCGCGAGGATTTGACCGTGCCGCTGTCTCTGCTGCACGAATACGCCGGTCGCGCCGGTGGGAATTGCGAGTTGGTGGAAATATCCTCGGCGCATGGGCATGACGCATTTCTCAAGGAGGAGGCCGCGGTTTCCGCGGTCCTCGCCGCAGCGCTGGAGTCCACGCCATGAGCCGCCGCATCGCCACGATCGCTGCGCGCGCGGGCGTCGACACTGATCCGGCGCAGGGCGCCGTGATGCCGCCGCTGTACCTGTCGAGCAATTACAGCTTCGCCGGGTTCGCGCAGAAGCGCCGCTACGACTACACGCGTTCGGGCAATCCGACGCGCGACGTGCTGGCCGGTGCTCTGGCCGAACTCGAGGGCGGCGCCGGCGGGGTGGTCACTTCGTCCGGCATGTCGGCAATCACGTTGCTGACCGCGCAGCTCAAACCCGACGACCTGCTGATCGCGCCGCACGACTGTTACGGCGGCTGCTACCGCCTGTTCAAGGCGCAGGCCGACCGCGGCCTTTACCAGGTCGACTTCATCGACTTCACCGATCAGGCGGCAATCACAGCGGCGCTGGCGCGCAAGCCGAAGATCGTCTGGATCGAGACGCCGAGCAATCCACTGCTGCGCATCACCGACATCGCCGCGGTCGCGCGCCTCGCGCATGCGGTCGATGCGACTGTCGTTGTCGACAACACGTTCCTGTCGCCGGCGTTGCAGCAACCGATCGCGCTCGGCGCCGACCTCGTCGTGCATTCGACGACGAAGTATCTGAACGGCCATTCCGATGTCGTCGGCGGCGCGGTCGTCTGGAAAGACAGCGCGCTCGGCGAGCAGATCGCCTGGTGGTGCAACTGCCTCGGCGTCGGCGGCGCGCCGTTCGACAGCTATCTGACCTTGCGCGGCCTGCGCACGCTGCAACCTCGCCTGCGCGCGCATCAGGAAAACGCAAACGCGCTGGCCGAGGTGCTGACGCGCCACCCGGCTGTGGAAAAAGTGTACTTTCCGGCGTTGCCGACGCATCCGGGCCATGCGCTAGCTGCGCGCCAGCAGCGCGGCTTCGGCGCGATGCTGAGCTTCGACCTCGCCGGCGGCGAGAATGCGGTCGAGGCATTCGTGGACGGCCTGACCTGCTTTA
>DASRTK010000369.1:0-3463 GCA_035655975.1 Rudaea sp. | reverse complement strand
AGACCCGAGCTATCAGAAGGTCACGAACGAACAGGTGCAGAAGAACTTGAACAGCCCGCCTGGCGAGGGCGGCGACCACGCCAAGGCAATGGGAACCAATACGGCCCGGTCGACGGTTGGGTCGTCAGCCGAGGTGACCGGCGGCCAAGGCACCGATGGCTCGATCGCCTATCGCCAGCTGCGCGACAGCGACAATCCGTACGATCCAAAATTCAGGAACGCCGCTATCGGCAGGGCCACGGTCGGCGACCCGACGACCCTGAAGGACAAACCGGCCGCGGCTGCACCGGGCAGCGATCAACCGGAGACCCAGCAGCAGCAATAGATCCCGGTGGTGTAAAGAGCGCAGGTTTCTCGCCAGCAAGTCGTTCGGCGTCCGGCGCGTCAACGTCCGGCGCAATCTCGCAATTTTTCGGCAGCCGAAGTGCTTGCGGAAGTGCGAAGAGTTTCGTATAACGTCACGGAACCGATATCCGAAAGGAGGATCGTCATGGCCTCACGAGTGTTCCTGACTGCCGCTTGCACGTTGTTGGCCTGCTGCGTCACGGCGGTCGCGCCGCAGTGCGCGCACGCCGGCTCAACCGATGCGGTGTTCATTTCGTCGGGGCAGAGCACGGCCACGACCGAGACAGCCCCCTACGATTCGGAGTACGCCGCCGCCCAGCGCGACATGGGCAACGGCATGAACACGCCGGAAGCCGACGCGCGACCCGGAGAGTACTACTTCCTGCTCGCGGTGCACGCTTTCCGCAAAAACGATTTCGCGTTCGCGATTCAGATGTATGAGGTCGCGGCCGCATGGGCCTACAAGCCAGCCGAGTACAACCTGGCGATCATGTACGCGCGCGGCCAGGGCATTCCGCTCGACCTGCCGCGCGGCATGGCCTGGATGGCGCTGGCTGCCGAGCGTAACGAGAAGCGCTACGTCGAGGCGCGCGAGGCCGTGTATGCGGAGATGACGCCGGAACAATTCGAGCAGGCCAACGTGATCTGGCGCGAATTGAAGAAGACCTACGGCGACGAAGTCGCGTTGCGCCGCGCGAAGGCGCGCTGGGCACAGGTCAAGTCGAGCATGACCGGGTCGCGGGTCGGGTCGGTCGGCAACATGACGGTCGGCATGCCGAACGCGAACGGTGGCGACGCGAGCTTTCCGAAGCCCGCGAACGATGCAATGAAGGTGATGCTTCAGGGTCTGGGGGTAACGATGGCCCAATCGACCGCATCATCACCGGGAGAAGTGACCGGCGGCGAAGGAGTCGATGCTTCGGTCGCCTATCGCCAGTTTCGCGAGAGCGACAACCCCTACGATCCGAAATTCAAGGCCCAGGCGATCGGAAGAGCCACGGTCGGCGAACCGACGCCGCTCAAGGACAAGGCGCCGGCCGATGCGGCATCGACGGATCAACCGGACCCGACCAAGCAGGAGCAGTAGTGGTCGTCGCGCTGCTGCACGACCCGAGGAAAAATCGCAGCGTGTAAGACCGTCGGGCAATCGATGGGTATCGCTGCGCTCAACCCATCCTACACGCTGAAGATCGGCAAATCATACCCTGCATGCAGCCGCCGAAGCGTAGGGTGGGCCTTGGCCCACCGTCCTTACGGCTCAAACTCCCAGCGGATTCGCTTTCTCCGTATCGATCTTCCAGGTCTTGATCGCGCGAGCGACGTCCTTCGCGCTCATCTTGCCTTCCGCGGCGAGCGCAGCGATGGCAGCCTGGGCGATGTACCAGCGATCGACCTCGAAAAAGCGGCGCAGGTTTTCCCGGCTGTCGCTGCGGCCGAAGCCGTCGGTGCCGAGCACGGTATACTTTTTACCCTCGGGCACGAACGCGCGGATCTGGTCGGCGTACTCGCGCACGTAGTCGGTCGCGGCGATCACCGGGCCCTGGCGCTCGGCCAGGCAGGCGGTCACGTGCGCGATGCGCGGTTTGTCCTCCGGGTGCAGGCGGTTCCAGCGCTCGGCATCGAAGCCATCCTTGCGCAGCTCGGAAAAACTCGGGCAGCTCCAGATGTCGCAGACGACGCCGAATTCGTTTTCGAGCAACTCGGCCGCGGCGATCGCTTCGCGCAGGATCGTGCCGGAACCGAGCAGCTGCACGCGCGGGATGCGACTGGCTTTGCCGTTCTTCGCCGGCGCGGATTTTTCCGCGCCCGGCTTGACCGTTTCCTTCGCCGACGCCTTCGTTTCGCGCGGCGGCGCGCCATCGGTCTCCGGCACATTGCCGCTGCCGGGCTTGTCCGGACTCGCCGCGGCGGTCGGGGATCCGGCCGGCAACGCATTGTCGCCGTCGCGGAACAGGTACATGCCCTTGATGATGTCGGCCTCGCTGCCCTTCGGCATGTCCGGGTGCGCGTAGTTCTCGTTCATCACGGTGATGTAGTAGTAGCAGTCTTCCTGCTCGTGCAGCATGCGGCGCACGCCGTCCTGCAGGATCACCGCGACTTCGTACGAGAACGTCGGATCGTAGGCACGACAGTTTGGAATCGCGCCGGCAAGCAGATGGCTGTGCCCGTCTTCGTGCTGCAAGCCTTCGCCGTTCAATGTCGTGCGTCCGGCCGTGCCGCCGACGAGGAAGCCGCGCGCGCGCATGTCGCCGGCCGCCCAGGCCAGGTCGCCGATGCGCTGGAACCCGAACATCGAGTAGTAGATGTAGAACGGCAGCATCGGCACGTTGCTGAGCGAATAGCTCGTTGCGGCCGCCATCCAGGCCGACATCGCGCCGGGTTCGCTGATGCCTTCCTGCAGCACCTGCCCTTTCTGGTCTTCGCGGTAATACATCAGCTGGTCGGCATCCTGCGGCCGGTACTTCTGCCCGAACGGCGCGTAGATGCCGATCTGCCGGAACATGCCTTCCATGCCGAACGTGCGCGCCTCATCGGCAACGATCGGCACGATGTGCGGACCGATCGCCTTGTCGCGCAGCAGCAGGTTGATGCCGCGCACGAACGCCATCGTCGTTGAGATCTCGCGTTCGCCGCTGCCCTTGACGATCGGCTCGAGCGCCGACAGCTCCGGCGTCGCGAAGCTGGCGCTCTTGCGCCGGCGCTGCGGCAGGAAGCCGCCGAGGGCGGCACGGCGCTCGAGCATGTACTTGATCTCGGGCGAGTCCTTGCCGGGGTGGTAGTACGGCACTTCGTCGACCTTGTCGTCCGGGATCGGAATGCGGAAACGGTCGCGGAACGCGCGCACGGCATCCTGGTCGAGCTTCTTCTGCTGGTGGGTCGGATTCAGCGATTCACCGGCAGAACCCATACCGTAGCCCTTGACCGTCTTGGCCAGGATCACGGTCGGCATGTCCTTCGTGTTCACCGCGGCGTGGTACGCGGCGTATCACGCGGCGGTGAACACCAAGGACATGCCGACCGTGATCCTGGCCAAGACGGTAAAGGGCTACGGCATGGGCGCGGCGGGCGAATCGCTGAACCCGACGCACCAGCAGAAGAAGCTCGACCAGGAGGCCGT
>DASRTK010000368.1:0-7872 GCA_035655975.1 Rudaea sp. | reverse complement strand
GGGACGAAGCGACCGCAAGTCGCTAAGATCGGGCCACTAGGGCAGACAGGCCAGCGCGATGACCCAGGGTACCCACGAATTCGTCGACGATCCGCGCAACCGCGATATCCGGATTTACGTCAACGGCGAGATGAAGCCGCGCGCGGAGGCGACCGTTTCGGTCTTCGACTCCGGATTCGTGCTCGGCGACGGGGTCTGGGAGGGCCTGCGCGTGCACGCGGGACGAATCGCGTTCCTCGATCAGCATCTGGACCGGCTCTACGAAGGAGCCAAGGCCATCGACATGGACGTCGGCCTGTCGCGCGACGAACTCACACGCGCGCTCTACCGCACGCTTGCCGCAAACGGCATGAGTGAACATGTGCATATCCGGCTGATGGTCACGCGCGGCGTAAAGCGCACGCCGTACCAGGACCCACGCATGACGATCGGTCCGGCCACGATCGTCATCATCCCCGAGTATAAAAATCCCAAGCCCGAAACGCTGACCCGCGGCATCCGCCTGTTCACGGTGCATGTTCGCCGCGGCTATCCGGACGTGCAGGACCCCAAGCTCAACAGCCACAGCAAGCTCAATTGCATCACCGCCTGCATCCAGGCGACCAAGGCCGGCGCCGACGAGGCGTTGATGCTCGACCCGCACGGTTTCGTCGCAACTTGCAATTCGACCCACTTCTTCATCGTGCGCAAGGGCGAGGTATGGACGTCAACCGGCATGTACTGCCTCGGCGGCATCACGCGCGCGAACGTGTTGCGCGTCTGCCGAGACAATGGCATTCCGGCGTTCGAGAAATCCTTCAGTCTGACCGACGTTTATGGAGCCGACGAGGCGTTCGTGACCGGCACGTTTGCCGGCGTCGCACCGGTCGTCGAGATCGACGGACGCAGCATCAGTGCTGCGCGTGGGCCGATGGTCGAGCGCCTGCAGAATCTGTATCGCGAGTTGATTGCGCGCGATGTGGCCACTCGAACCTTGCCCCAGTAACAAATATCAGACGTCATTCCCGCGCAAGCGGGAATCCATTGGCTCTTGCGCCGGAGCTCCCGCAAGAACAATTCCAAGATCAAAATGGATTCCCGCTTACGCGGGAATGACGGCAACTTTCTTACATGCACGCACGCTTCTGCAGGCAACGCACTTTCGCGCCATCGAGTGAACACCAGCATGACTCAACCGCCCCTCCGCATCGCCATGTGGTCCGGACCGCGCAACATCTCGACCGCGATGATGCGCGCGTTCGAGAACCGCGGCGACTGCGCCGTCGTCGACGAGCCGTTCTACGCGCATTACCTGCAACAAACGCAGCTCGATCATCCCGGCCGCGATGAAGTCATCGCTGCAGGCGAAACCGACTGGCGGCGGGTCGCGGATTTTCTCAGCGGTCCGGTTCCCGACGGCAAGAGCGTGTTCTACCAGAAACACATGACTCATCACATGCTGCCGCACATCGGCCACGGCTGGTTCGATGCAGTGACGCACGTGTTCCTGATCCGCGATCCACGCGAAGTCCTGGCCTCGTACCTGAAGAGCCGGCCACACGCCACGGCGGAAGACATCGGCGTGCTGCAGGAAGCCGGTCTGTACGAGGAGATCGCCAGTCGCACCGGCACCCCAGCGCCGGTCATCGATGCCGACGAATTCCTCAAGGCGCCGGAAGCCCACCTGCGTGCATTGTGTACTTTGCTGCGGATTCCATTCACCGACCGCATGCTGCATTGGCCCGCCGGTCCGCGCGCAAGCGACGGCATCTGGGCGCCATACTGGTACGACGCCGTGCTGAAGTCGACCGGGTTCGAACCTTGGCGAGAACGCGAACATTGCGTGGCCGAAGAGCACAGGCCGGTCATTGACCGTTGCATGCCGCTGTACGAACAGCTGTTCGCGCGGCGCCTCGCGCTTGCCCACTAAGTATTCCAAGTGGCTGGCAAATTGAAGATCAAGAATATCTAAACTGCCGTCATTCCCGCGAAAGCGGGAATCCATGTTGCTCTTGAGTCGAATACGCGAAGATCAAGATGGATTCCCGCTTTCGCGGGAATGACGACTTTTTTCCAAAACGCGGTGCGCGTGACATTTGCCAGTGTGAAACTCTTATTGTCACTCCGCAGAGTGGAGGACTTCTCAGTTAGGCGCTTCGATCCAGACCGGCAAACCATTCAGGGCAGCATTCCCCGAAGCGTGATCGAGCGCCAGCGGATCGGTCAGGTCGTTGTAGCTCGCACCGGCGACGGCAGCCGCGCGCGCCAGGCGCACACCGTCGCGCTGGTGACCGAATCCATGGGGCAGGCAAACGACACCGGGCATCATCGATTCGCTCGCGCGCGCTTCGATGTGGACCGAGCCGGTGCGCGAGCGCAGTTGCACCGTGGCGCCGTCCTCGAATCCACGCGCGCGCAGATCGGCCGGATGCACGAGCAGATGGTGGCGCGGCTTGCCTTTGACCAGGCGCGGAGCGTTGTGCATCCAGGAATTGTTGCTGCGGATCTCGCGCCGGCCGATCAGTTGCAGCCTGCCAACAGGCAATGGTTCGCGGACATAAGCCGCGAGTCGCGCCACTTCGTCGAGCAGCAACGGCGGCGCGCATTCGATCGCCTCGCTCGCGGTCTGGAGGCGCGCGAGCAGATTCGGCCGCAGCGGTCCGAGATCGATGCCATGCGGAATCGCGGCCAGTTCGTCGAACGTCAGACCCGAGCCGCCGCGCCGCAGTCCTTCGTCGATCAGTGCTGCGGGATCCCGCAACGCGCTGAACGGCTTGCCGGCTGCCAGCGCATACGCCGCGCCGAGACCATTGAAGATCTCCCAATCCGCGCGCTCGTCCTCCGCCTTTTCCCAAAGCGGCGCGTTGAGGCGCGCAACGCGGCGCACCGCAAACGCGTTGAAGATCAGATCGTAGTGATACTGGGTGAACGGCGAAGCAGGCGGCAGGATCAGGTTCGCGTGACGGGTCGTCTCGTTGAGATACACGTCGACGCAAACCATGAAATCGAGTCGGCCGAGTGCGCGATCGAGCGCGGTCCCATTTGGCGTCGACAATACCGGATTTCCGGCGCTCGTCAGCAGTGCGCGGATCTGGCCGTCGCCCGGCGTGTCGATCTCCTCGAGCAACGCCGCGACTGGCAGCTCACCGCCGAATTCCGCCAGGCCGCGCACGCGGCTGTTCCAGCGCCCGCGCGCTCCCGCCGGGGTGCCCGGTCCGGTCAGCGGTATTACGGTGTCGTTCGGCAATACCCCGCCTTCGCGGTCGAGATTGCCTGTGTACAGGTTTATCAAGTGCATCAGCCACTGCGTCAGCGTGCCGAACTGCTGCGTCGAGGCGCCCATGCGGCCGTAAACTGCAGCGCGTGGCGCGGCATCGAGTTCAGTCGCGATGCGTTCGATCGTCGGCTCGGGAACGCCGCTGCGCTCGACAATTGTCGCGATGTCGAAAGACTCCAGCACCGCAAGCGCGACATCGAGGTCCCTCACCTTGCCCGCGTAACCGCCCAGGCGCGCCGGCCGCAGGCGTGTCAGCACCTTCAGCACGCCGATCAGGAACAGCGCATCGGTGCCGGGGCGAATGAAGACGTGTTCGCTGGCGATTTCCGCGGTCTCCGTGCGGCGCGGATCGACGACGACGAGTTTGCCGCGCGCCGTCAGCGCCTTCAGCCGCCTGGCTATGCCCGGCGCCGTCATCAGGCTGCCCATCGACGCGAGCGGATTGGCTCCGAGCATCAGGAAATAGTCGGTGCGGTCGACATCGGGGATCGGCAGCAGGAACTGGTGGCCGTACATCTGCGCACAGACGAGCTGGTGCGGCCATTGGTCAACGGACGAGGCGGAAAACATGTTCGGCGTCTTCAGCGCGCGCAGCAGCGGCGGCAGGTAGGCGATATGGCCGAAGTGATGCACGTTTGGGTTGCCGAGGTACACGCCGACGGCGCTCGCGCCATGTTCGCGCTGCACGGCCGCCAGGCGCTCGCCGGCCAGTGCGAACGCCTCGTCCCAGCCGATTTCGTTCCACTCTCTGCCGTGCCGCAGCAGCGGCCGCCTGAGGCGATCCGGGTCGGATTCGAGATCCAGGATCGCGTTGCCCTTCGGGCAGATGTGGCCCTTGCTGAAGGGATCGGCATCGTCGCCGCGGATCGCGACGAGACGCTGCGCTTCGAACTGGAATTCGAGGCCACAGATCGCTTCGCACAGCGGACAGGCGCGAAAGCGCGATTCACGGGACATGGCAGTCTGCCGGTCGCATGACCCGATAGTAGCGACTGGGACCGATATCCGCGACCGCCGCGCGCGCGAGTCGCAGTTCGTCGCTTCGCGTGGCGGACGATCACAAGGTGAGACCTGCTTCGCCGAAATGACTTTCAGGCCAGTGACAGCCAGCAATCCCCCCACTATCCTCGCCGCTCCCTACGCCAAGGATCCGCGCATGCATCTGCGTCGCTACGCCCTCTGCCTCGCCCTTGCAGGCTGTCCGCTGCTGGCTAATGCCATATCACCTGCCGATCCGGGCTACGCGCGCGATCCGCAGCAGCCGATCGATGACGCTTACTCGAAGAAGATCGCCGAGTACACGACCGATCCGTCGTTCAACTCGCCGTTGACTTCGTATCTGCCGGCATCGACGACCGTGCCGACGCCGGCCAAGGTGCTCGGCGACGTCGCCGGCGCGCCGAACATTCTGCCGTATTCGAAGGACGTCTATCGCTACTTCGACATGCTCGCCGCGGCGAGTCCACGCGTGAAGGTCTATCGCATCGGCAAGACCGAGGAAGGACGCGACATGATCGCGGTCGCGATCGCCGACGAAGCGCTGCTGAAAGACCTGAAAGGCAACGATGCGCGCCTGGCGCAGCTCGCCGATCCGCGCGTGCTCGGCATGGACGATGCGAAGGCCGAGCCCTTGCTCGCGGCCACTACGCCGGTCTATTACATCACCGGCACGATCCATTCGCCGGAAACCGGGGCGCCGACCGCATTGATGGAACTGGGCTATCGTCTCGCCGTCGACGAATCGCCATACATCCGCAAGATCCGCTCGAAAGTCATCACCTTGATCACTCCGGTCGTCGAAGCCGACGGCCGCGACCGCATGGTCGATGTCTACAACTGGCACCGCGCCAATCCCGGCAAGACGCCGCCGCCGCTGCTGTACTGGGGCCACTACGTCGCGCACGACAACAACCGCGACGCGATGGGCCTGACCCTGAACCTGTCGCGCAACGTCCTCGACACGTATCTGGGCTGGCATGCGCAGGTGCTGCACGACCTGCATGAATCGGTGCCGTTCCTGTACGACAACACGGTCGGCGACGGCCCGTACAACGCCTGGGTCGATCCGATCCTGACCAACGAGTGGCAGATGCTCGGCTGGGACAACGTGGCGCAGCTGACGAAGTTCGGCATGCCCGGCGTGTTCACGCACGGCGACTTCGATACATGGAGCCCCGGCTACCTGATGTTCATGGCGGCGATGCACAACGGCATCAGCCGCTTATACGAGACATTCGGCAACGCCGGCGCCGACACGCAGGAGCGCATCCTCGATCCCGAAGAATACGCGCGCACCTGGTACAAGCCGAATCCGCCGTTGCCGAAGGTGCAATGGTCGCAGCGCAACAACAACAACTACGAGCAGAGCGGCCTGCTCACGGCGCTGAACTATTTCGCCGACAACGACAAGCAGTTCCTGCGCAATTTTTATCTGAAGAGCAAGCGCTCGATCGAAAAGCCGGCGGCCAATGGGCCTTCGGCCTACGTGCTGCCTGCCGACGACGTTCATCGAGACGCGCAGGCGCAGTTGCTGCGTATACTCCAGCTGCAGCATGCCGAAATCAGCCGCGCCAGCGCCGCGTTCACCGTGCAGGTTGCGGCGCCGCCCGAAAAGCCCAAGGACGATGGCGGGAACAAGGACAACGGCGACAAGGCGGCAGCCAAGCCGAAGACCGTCGCGCGCACGTTCGCCGCCGGCAGCTACGTCGTGCGCATGGACCAGCCGTATTCGCGCATCGCCGACGCCCTGCTCGACCGCCAATACTGGGCGCCGGATGATCCGCAGAAGCATCCGTACGACGACACCGCGTGGTCGATGGGCGACCTGTTCGGCGCCGAGGTCGTGCGCGTGACAGACAATGCGGTCCTGCAGGCATCGATGGAGACGCTACGCGAGCCGGTTCGCGCCAAGGGCAGCGTCCAGGGCTCCGGCAGCGTGTACGTCGTCGACAACAACGCCGACACGGCGCTGGTCACGCTGCGCTATGCGCTAAAGGGCGCCGACATCGATGTAGCCGACAAGGGCTTCGATGCAGCGAACCGCCATTTCAACGCTGGTGCGCTGATTGTGCGCAAGGCCGACAATGCAGCATTTTCCACAAAGGTCAGCGAACTCGGGCTCGAAGCCCATGCGTTGTCGGCGGCGCCGGATGTGCCGATGCACCGGCTAAGCATGCCGCGCATCGCCTTGATGCACACCTGGATCGAAACGCAGACCGAAGGCTGGTGGCGCATGGCGCTCGACAAGCTCGGCGTGCCATTTACCTACATCAGCACGCAGACGGTTGCGCGCGAGGACAACCTGAGGTCCAAGTACGACGTGATCCTGTTTGGACCGGTCGGCATCGGCGACTCCGGCGCGATCCTCAACGGCACGCCGCTGTGGGGCGATCCGATTCCGTGGAAAGTCACTGCGCTGACGCCGAACATGGGCATCGACCAGACCGACGACATCCGCCCCGGTCTCGGCGGCACCGGACTGGCGCACCTGCGCCATTTCATCGAGCAAGGCGGATTGTTCCTCGCCGCCGACGATGCGGCCAAATTCGCGATCGACATGGGCCTCGCACCCGGCGTATCGGTCACGCCGGCGAAGGATCTACGCGTCGTCGGCAGCATTCTCAAGGCCGTTGTCGTGGACACCGACAGCCCGGTCAGCAACGGCTATGGCAAGGACCTCGCCGTATACAGCGCCGAAGGACTTTCGTTCAAGCTGAGCAATCTCCTGGCGCGCGGCAACCACTTGCCGAACTCGAAGGACTTCAAGCGTCCGACCGGCCGCGGCGGCCCGCACGACGTCGACATGCCGCAGGACCGCCCCGATGCGGTGGCCCCGGAGCTGCCGACGCCCAAAGCCTGGGAAGCGCTGCCACTGAACTCGGAGCAGACGCGCTACTCGATTTTCGGGCCGTATCTGGTCATCCCGGAAAACCAGCGGCCGCGCACGATCGTGCGCTTCGCCGACGCCGACGAGTTGCTGATTGCCGGCCTGCTCGACGGCGGCGGCGCAATGGCCGAGCGCGCCGCGGTCGTCGATGCGCGCGTCGGCAAGGGCCACACCTTGCTGTTCGCGATCAATCCGATGTGGCGCGGCGAGACAATCGGCAGTTATGCGCTCGTGTTCAACGCGATCATGAATTTCGATCGCCTCGGGCCGACTGCGCAGAAATAGTTCGGCGTCGGCACTTCGAGCCACTCTACCTCCGGGCTCTTAGCCCCTCTCCCTCGGGGTTCTTAGCCCCTCTCCCTCCGGGAGAGGGGTTGGGGTGAGGGTCGGGTCTCTATGATCGTCGTTCAATCACCCGACCCTCATCCGGCGCTTCGCGCCACCTTCTCCCGGGGGAGAAGGAAAGACAGCGCCGTCAGGCAGCCGGCATCAACACCGATTCACCACGCTCAAGGGCCGCGGTGCCACTGCGCGCGAGTTCGAGCACGCGCGCAATTGACTCGAGCTCGACGAGAAACGCGTTGACCTCGGCACCGCTGCCGGCGAAGCGGATCGTATGCGCCTCACCCGTAGCGTCGATCAGTTGTGCACCGGGATAGCGCAGCACGCACTCGCGCAGCGTCGCCGCGCGATCCTTCGCGACCGAAACCTTGACCATCAGCAGTTCCGC
>DASRTK010000367.1:0-6878 GCA_035655975.1 Rudaea sp. | reverse complement strand
CCTCGGCGAAAGCGACCAGATTCCGCTCGGCGTGCTGCGCGATTACGAGTACACGAACAATGAAATCACGCTCGAGCCGGGCGACCTGCTCGTGCTCTACACCGACGGCATCACCGAAGCGCGCGATCGGCATGACCGGATGTTCGGCAGCGACCGGTTGCGCGAACTCGTCGCGGCAGGCCCGGATTCTCCGCGCGCCCTGTGCGACAGCATCGTCGCCGAGGTCACCGCGCACCAGGGCGGCCCGATCGGCGACGACGATCAGACCCTGATTGTGCTGCGCATCACACTTTAGCCGCGCAACTGGCTGGCGGGCGCCTGGCCTTTGGCGGATTTGAACCCTGACGAAGGTAGGTGGGACTCATCCTACGTCAGCGAGTTTCGGACACGCCGGGTCTGCGGCAGCATTTGCCCACCATGCAACGGCTACCTGCTGACGGCGCAATGCGGATTCGGTCCGGGCGCGGCACGGGGAAGTGTCGACGCGTGGCCTTGGCCAACTCGTGCTGGCAAACACAGCGGCACGCTCAACGAATAGGATTTGTCATGAACATACGGTTTTCATTTCTGGGGGTCGCGGTGCTGCTCTTGCTCTGCGCCGGGTCCGTCGGTGCGAAGGAGTGGGAAATCGACGCCGAGAACAACCTCACCTTCAATCCGCCCACGCTGACGATCAACGCCGGCGACACGGTCATCTTCAAGAACAAGGGTGGCACGCACAACGTGACCACTGACAGTGGCAGCTGGAGGTGCGCCCAGGGCTGCTCGGATACGGGCGGTACCGGAAACGTCAGCGGCGCATTGTGGAGCTTCACGCGCACGTTCAACACACCCGGCACGGTTGCCTTTTACTGCGAGGCCCACGGGGCGCCCGGCGGACTCGGCATGGCCGGCTCGATCAAGGTCAACGCGGCCGCGGCCGGGTTCACGGTCCGACCGGGCCTCAGCGGCAACTGGTTCGACCCGACAGCTGGCCAGGACGGCCATGGCTTCCAGTTCGAAATCCTGCCGGCCAACGGCATGCTCGCGATCTGGTTCGTGTTCCCGCCTGGCGGCGGCGGCCAGACCTGGCTGTATGCGCAGGGCGCCTATGACCCATCCAGCGACACGGTCACGCTGCCGACCTACATTTCGCTCGGCGCCAAGTTCCCGCCGGCCTTCACTCACGCCGACGACACGGTCACTCAGTGGGGCACGATGACGTTCAAGTTCACCGACTGCAACAACGGCACGATGAGCTGGAATTCGACGACAGCTGGCTACCCGCCGACCGGCAACCTGCCGATCACGCGCGCCACCACGATCGCCGGCCTGGCTTGCCCCTGAGCCAGCACCTTTGCAGCCGACCCATGCTGCCGCGTGCAGATTCGCGCGGCAGCACGACATCTCCCAACCGACGACAGCCACTTATGCGCAACCCATTGGCAAGGATCTTCAGCACACTCGTGATGTTCGCCGCCTGCGCGAGCGCGCATGCCGCGGTCGAAACTGTCGTCGGCAATCCGGCGCCGGCTTTCGAACTACCGGTGTTCGGTTCGGAGTCGCGCCACGTCGCGCTCGAATCATTGCGTGGCAAAGTCATCCTGCTCGACTTCTGGGCATCGTGGTGCGGACCTTGCCGGCAGTCATTTCCGCTCTACGAAAAACTGCACGGTGAATTGCCGGCGCAGGACTTCACCTTGCTCGCGATCAATCTCGACGAGATGGCCGACGGCCCCGCGGCATTCCTGTACGAACATCCGGTCAGCTACACCTCGCTGGCCGACCCTGCCGGCGACGTCGCCAAGAAGTTCGGCCTGATCGGCATGCCGACATCGTTCGTGATCGACCGCGACGGCGTCGTCCGTAGCCGTCACACCGGATTCAAGCCGCAGGACATCGACGCAGTGCGCAGCGAAATTCGTGAACTGATAGCTGGCAGCACCGACGGACGGCAGGCCGATGCGTATTAAGTTCGGCGCGGCCGCGCGCCTGATCCTGGTTTCCGCCGCATTGCTCGGCGGTTGCGCAACGACGCCGGTTCAACCGTGGGAGCGCGGGCGTCTGGCGCGCTGGGACATGCGCTGGGATCCCGATCCCCTGCAGACGGCGATGCGTGAGCACACCCATTTCAGCAAGGAAGGCACCAACGGCGAGATTGGCGCAGCCGGCGGCGGCTGCGGTTGCAACTGATGCGGCGCCACCTGTCCCCGTCGCTGGCGGCACTGATGAGCGCTGCCACCACCCTGGTGCCCGAAGCGCACGCGCAGACGGCGACCGGCGCGGACACCGAATCGCTCGTCAGCTACCGCTTCAACGAGTACGACGAGGATGCGTACGCGCCACGCCCGGTCATCGGCAGTCCGGACCGTTACGGCGTGATCTCGCAGCAGTTCCAGCTGGCCACACCGGTCGGCACCGATGCCGCGCTCAGCGCCAGCGCGACGCATGAAGTCATGAGTGGTTCGTCGCCGTGGTACGTGCTGCCGGGACCCGGCAACCAACCGATCCAGGTCATGAGCGGCGCGACGATCCGCGACCATCGCACCGCGGTAAGTGCATCGTGGACGCAAGGCACGGGCAGCAGCGGCGGGACGACGTACAGCGCCTCGTATTCGGCAGAACGCGATTATCATGCGACGGCAGTCGGCATCGAACGCAGCATCCCGCTCAGCACGGCGCTGACGCTCGGCATTGGCGGCAGCTTTTCGCATGACCTGATCGACCCGACCGACGCGCAACTGTACGACCGCGTGCAGCACGCGCAGAAGAACACGACGTCGCTGTTCGGCAGCCTGGCCTGGATCATCGACCGCTCCTCGGTGCTGCAGACCGGCATCCAGATCAACAGCGAGCACGGATTTCTGTCCGACCCGTACAAGCTGGTCACGGTCGGCGAAGGCACGATCCACGATCTGCGGCCCGGTCGGCGCGATCAGATGGCCTGGCTCGTGCGCTACCGCCACGCATTCGCCGGACCGGATGCCTCGCTCCACCTGGATTTCCGTTACGCGCAGGACAGCTGGGGCGTCACCTCGCAGACGCTCGAGGCTGCCTGGTACCAGCCGCTGCCGGCACGCTGGCAGCTGGTTCCGGCGCTGCGCTACTACAGCCAGCACGAAGCGCGTTTCTATGCGCCGTTCTTCAGCGAACCATCCGCGCACAATTTCTACACCAGCGACTACCGCCTCGGCACGTTCGGCGCGTTTTCCGCAAGCCTCAATCTGCGCAAGCGTTTCGGCCAGTGGGAATTCAGCGGCGGTGTCGAGCGTTATCACGGCGCGACCGATTACGCGCTCGGCGGATCCGATTCCGCGGTCCCCGCGGTCGTCAGTTACACTCGCGCTTTCATCGGTCTCGATTATCTCCTGAAGTGAACGCCGCGCAAACGCGCTACGCGATCCATCGCTTCGATTTCAACGCGATGGGTTGTCCGTGCGCGCTTCAGCTCGAGGCAGACGCGGAAGTTGCCGCGCGCGCCGCAGCCGCCGCGCAGGCCGAGGTCGACCGGCTCGACCGCAAGTACTCGCACTATCGCAACGACAGCCTGGTCGCGCAGATCGGCGCCACTGCCGATTCCGGCGAAAGTATAGTAGTGGACAATGAAACCGCCGACCTGCTCGACTTCTCGGCGACCCTGCATGGGCAAAGTGCCGGCCGCTTCGACATTACGTCCGGCGCGCTGACCAGGCTGTGGGACTTGCAGGGCGGCCGCGTGCCTGATGCGGCGGCGATCGAACGCGCGCGCGCGCGTTGCGGCTGGGAGCGCGCGGATTGGAAACGTCCGCACTTGCGGCTCGGCGTTCAGGGCATGCGCCTTGATCTCGGCGGGGTCGTCAAGGAATACGCCGCCGACCGCGCGGCGCAGGTCTGCCGCGATGTCGGCATCGTCCACGGTATCGTCGATCTTGGCGGCGACCTCACGGTGGTCGGCGCACACCCGGATGGCTCGCCGTGGCTGGCAGGCATCAAGGCACCGCGCGACACGAGCCGGGCGTTCGCAAAGATCGAACTGCACGCCGGCGGACTTGCGACGAGCGGCGACTACGAGCGCGCCCTAATCGTCGATGGCCGGCGCTATTCGCATATCGTCGATCCGGTGTCGGGCTATCCGGTCGAGAGTTTTGCCAGCGTCAGCGTCGTCGCCGACAGCTGCCTGGTCGCAGGAGCAGCGTCGACGCTCGGCATGCTGCTCGGTTTGCGAGAGGGCCATGATTGGCTGGTCGGGCTTGGCTTGCCATTTCTTTGCATCGATGCCAACGGCAATGCGAGCGGCGCGCTGGTTGAGAGCAGGGGCGAGGGACGAGGGGCGCGGGACGAGTAAGAGCGAAGGTTTCTCGCCCCTCGATACTCGCCCCTCGCTTCAGGGACGAGGAACGAGTAAGAGCGAAGGGCTTTTACTCGCCCCTCGATACTCACCCCTCGCCCCTGCCTCCTCAGAACTTCACCGTCACCCTCGCCCAGTAGAACCGGCCGACCGTATCGAACGTGTTCGCGTCGACATTGCCGTTAACGCCGTTGTTCAAATAGATCAGCGCCGGCGCCTTGTCGGACACGTTGTCGATGCCGACATCGACGTGCGTGTTCAGCGGCTCGATGTTGTAGCCGGCCGTCACGTTGTGATAGACGGACGCGCCGTATTTCAACTCGCAACCCGGAGGGCTTTCGGACTTGCAGGCTGACTGGCCGTAGTCCACGTTCGCATAGCCGACGTTGTACTTGCCGACATACTTCGCCGTCCACGCCGCACTCCACGGACCGAGGTTCCAGTTCAGAACCGACAAGGCCTTCCAGCGCGAGAAGTTTGCCTGGAGCGGGACCGAATAGTGGCCGGCAAATTCGCGCGGGAAGTCGCCTGGCGTGCCCGGAGCCGGATCATCCGTGTAGCGGTCGAGGTACGTCGTCTGGAAGTTGAACGAGAAGTTGCCGAAGCCGGTTTCCGGCAGGCGATAACGAAACGCCAAGTCCGCGCCTTTCGCATCGAGACGGCCGAGATTGGCCTTCGGCTCCTGGATGAAGCTCACGTTGCCGGCATTGGGCCCCGAAGTGACGCGATGGATCAGGCTGCAGAACGGCCCGCCGTTGGCCTCGAAGCACAGATTCAATGCGTCCTGCGCGGTGACACGGCTGATCTCGTTGTTCAGATACACGCGCCACACGTCGATGCTGACCGACATGCCCGGGAGCCAGTGCGGATCGTAGACGAAGCCGTAGTCGAACGACTTGCCCTGCTCCGCGCCGAGCGCGATGCCCGCAGGGACGGAGCCGGATTGCCCCGCGTTGATCTGGGCGACGCTGCCCGGCGGTTTCTTGAAGCTGCCGTCGCCCGGAACACCCACGCACGCGGCGTTCGTTCCGACGAGGTTGTAACACGGGTCAGTCGCAAACGGCGCATCGGACGTGGAGCCCTGGAACAGATCGCTGATCGTCGGCGCGCGGAACACACTCGACACGGTGCCGCGCAGCAGCAAGTCTTCGATCGGGCGATATTCGACTGCGAACTTCGTGTTGTTCGTGCTGCCGAAGTCGCTGTACTTCGAGTAGCGGTCGCCGACAGTCAGGTTCAGCGCGTTGGCGAACGGCACGTCTTTCAGGATCGGGATCAGCAATTCGCCGTAGGCTTCCTTGACGTTGTAGCCGCCGATGGCGGCCGAGACGCAACCGGTGCCGATATCGCAGACGAGAGCGGAGTTCGGAACTTCGATCGCGTCGGGAATCGTCTGGCCGAACTGCTTTCGATAGCTCACCCCCGTAGCCAGCTGCACGGTGCCGGCCGGCAGGTCGAACACGTTGCCATTGGCTTCGGCCACGACCGAACGATCGACAAACACGGTGTTGGTGAACGTGTTGCCTGATGCACTGTTCAGCGCCGCCACCGTATTCGGATCGGTGATCGCGAAGAAGTTGACCGGCGTGCAGTCCGTGAGCGGAATCGGGTTCGCCGCGCTGCCGCACTGGACCACGCCTTGTGCATTGAGGAACGACGGCCCGAGGCCGGCGCCGAGCTTGTTGAGGTTGATGAAACCGCTGGTGTGACTGAGCGTGTTGAAATGCCCGTAGTTGAAATACGCATTCCACTGCCAGCTGCTGTCGCCGAACGTGCCCTTGAACCCCGCGGTGAACTGGTCGACGGTCGTGCTGAAGTTGTTGATGCGGTTGCCGTTGCCGACCGAACGCGTCTTGAGCTGGTTCGCTCCGTCGGCATAGTCCACGCCGAACGGGTTGTAGTAGCTCTGTGCCGAAATGACCAGTGGGCTGCCGCTGGTGTCGATCGGCTGCGGCGCCAGCGCATTTGCCGACTGCGTCTTGTTGTGGAAAAACTCCAGGTAGGTTTCGATGCTGTCGGTCAGCTTGTAGTTGCCGACGACGAACGCGTTGGAGCGCTCTTGTGGCGTCAGTTCGACGTTGCCATGCGCCTGGAAGTTGAAGCCATCTGCACTGCTGTAGCACTTGTAGTCGCTGAGGGACGAGCCGGATGAGCCAAGGTTTTTCAAGGTGACCCGGTCGCCGCCCTTGGGACAATTGAACTGCCCTACCAGGTTGGCCGGCAACTGGATGTTGCCGGTCGGTGTGCGGCTCGAACCGCCAGCAACGTGCGCGGCGCCGTAGTAGTAGTAGACCGCGTTCTTCGAGAACGCGCGGTTCGCGGCGAGCACCGAGTCGAACTTGTTGTAGTCGACGCCGGCCATGATACTGCCCTTGTCGGTGGTCTGGCCGAATACGAAGTGGTAGCCCTGACGCTGGCCGTCGTCGTGGTCGGAGATGCCGTAGTCGGCCGAGAACTCCGCACCCTGGTAGTTGCTGCGCAGGATGAAGTTGACGACGCCGCCGACCGCGTCGGAGCCGTACACCGACGAGGCACCGTCGGTCAGGACTTCGATGCGCTCGATCGCGTCGGC
>DASRTK010000366.1:0-7884 GCA_035655975.1 Rudaea sp. | reverse complement strand
GAAGGGGAGGGCTCAAGAGCACCGCATCGAACCGTCAGGCGATTGGAAGTATAGATGTCCATCAGCCGCGGCAACTCGTCACTGCCTGCCGTCCGCCGGCTTTGCGTCAGTTGGGGGTGTCTGCGGCTTGCCGGCAGCCGGTTGCGTGCCATTGGCAGGCTTGCCCGTTCCGGGACCGCCGCTGCCATCGCGCCGGCGGCGCTCGCCCTGGCCTTGCTGTCCTTCACGCTGCTGTCCCGGTCCGCGTTGCCGCTCGCCCTGCTGTCCGGCATCTTGCGCAGCATTTGCAGCCGGCGGCGTGTCGCCCGGGAGTTCGACCTTGCTGCCCTCGCGCAGCTTGTCGGCGCCGTCGGTAACGATGGTTTCGCCGATCTTCAGGCCGCTGGTGACGGCAACGCGCTCGCCTTCGGTCGGCCCGGTCTTGATCTGACGCACGCTCACCGAGCGGTCCGTGGCGACGACGTATACAAATAGACCACCGGCGCCGCGCTGCAGCGCCGAGGTCGGAATCACGCTGGCGTCGTGCAGAACGTCGAGCAGGACGCGCACGTTCACGAACTGGTTCGGAAACAGGCTTTCGTCGGCGTTCGCGAACTCGGCCTTGGCCTTTACGGTGCCGGTCGCCGTGTCGATCTGGTTGTCGAGACTGGCCAGGACGCCGGCCTGCAACTTGGTTTGGCCGGATCGATCGTAGACATCGACGTCGAGCGGCGTGCCCGCGTGCATCTTCTTCTGCACCGGCGGCAGGCTGTCTTCCGGCAGCGTAAACAGCACGTCGATCGGCGACAGCTGGGTGATGACGATGATGCCGCCGCCATTCTGCACGTTGTTGCCCGGATCGATCATGCGCAGGCCGACGCGCCCGCTGACCGGAGCATTGATTTTGGTGTAGGTCAGGTTGACCTTCGCGGTCTGGATCTGCGCCTGGTCGGATTTGACCGTGCCTTCGTACTGGTGGACGAGCGAATCCTGCGAATCGAGTTGCTGCTTGGCGATCGAATCCTGCTTGAACAGCGTCTGGTAGCGTTCGAGGTCGATCTTCGAATTGGCCAGCAACGCCTGGTCGCGCGCCAGCGCGCCTTCGGCTTGCATCAGCGCCGCCTGATACGGGCGCGGATCGATTTCGGCGAGCACGTCGCCCTGCTGGACCATCTGGCCTTCCTTGAACTTCACGTCGAGCAGCTGCCCGCTGATCTGCGCGCTCACGGTGACGTTGCGCAACGGCGTGACCGTTCCGAGCGCATTGAGCGTGATGTTGATGTCCCCTGACGCAACTTCGGCAGCGCCGACCGGCATGGCCGGGCCGCCTGCCCCTCCCGGGCCGCCGCGGCCGAAGCGTCCGCCACCGGTCTGCGCCGGCGTCGTGCTCCGGGCAAGGAAGTAGCCACCGACGACGATCACCCCCGCGATTGCCAGGACGATCAGGACGACGACGAGTCGGATCCTGCCGGACGCGGTTTGGGCAACGTACCGGTTCAATGGCGTAGTCATGGGCAATTCTTCGTTCTTGGTATCAATGGCTGCCTCGATTCACGCACGACAAACCGCGACAGATTAACCTGTCGCGGCATGGCGGTGCAGCCAGCAGCGCGTTTTGGCGGCGCGCTGATTCGGGGTTCAGTCAGGTACGCACGCGCCACGGTAGCGTGCGGCCGGTGCAGATGCGGTAGTCCACGGGTAAAGGGCTGTAAGCAGTTGTAAACCCCGTTTCTGCACTCGAGGGACGACCACGGCGATTTTCTGACAGCGCCGAACCCATTGACGCCATGAAATGAACCCGGCGGGCAGATCCGGAACCAAGCTCTGTCGACGTTTCGAAGTGCCCCTGTCGCTGCTCCGGTCCAATTGCGACAATCATGGGCGGGCCTCAGATCACAGTTTTGGAATCCTGCATGCTTCTGGTACGGCCAATCGTCTTTGCACTTGCCGTCGTGTCTGCCGCAGGCGCGCAGCGCGCATCCGCGTGCTCGGCCTGCGGCTGCACGCTGAGCTCGGACTGGGCCAGCCAGGGGCTCGCGGCGAGCGGCGGTTGGCGCGCGGATTTTCGCTTCGATTACTTCAACCAGGATCAGCTGCGCTCGGGCACCGACAGCGTCCCGCGTTCGAGTCTGCCGATACCGAACGAAGAGGAAATCCAGCAGTACACGATCAATCGCAACTACGCGCTGAACCTCGACTACAGCCCGAACAAGAACTGGGGCGTGAACTTACAGGTGCCGTGGTACAACCGCTCGCACGCCACGATCGCCGAGGGCGATACCGAGGTGTCGACCTCGCACGACCAGGGCATCGGCGACCTGCGCATCGTCGGCCGTTACATGGGCCTGGGCGAGCAGCGCAACACCGGCATCGAGTTCGGGCTGAAACTCCCGACCGGCCAGTTCAACAGCGAGTTCCAGACCGGTCCGGAAACCGGCGAAACGCTCGACCGCGGACTGCAACTCGGCACCGGAACGACCGACCTGCTGCTCGGCGCATACAATTTCGGCGGGCTTGCGGAGAACTGGGACTACTTCGCGCACGCACTGCTGCAGCAGCCGCTGGACTCGCGCGAACACTTCCGCCCCGGCACCGGCGTCAATTTCAATCTCGGCGTGCGCTACACGGCCAGCGCGTCGTTCGTGCCGCAACTGCAGGTCAACGCGCGCATCGAGAAGCGCGAGAGCGGCGCGAACGCGGACGTCGAGAACAGCGGCGCATCGCTGGTCTACCTGAGCCCAGGCGTGACCTGGAATATTTCGCGACGATTCTCAGCCTATGCCTTCTTCCAGGCGCCCCTGTACCAGCGCGTCAACGGCCTGCAGATCGAGACGACCCAGGTGTGGTCCGTTGGAATGCATTACATCTTCTAGCCTGGCTCCCGGCTGCCGCATCGGAGGCAATGCAAGGAAATCGGGCCGGCACTGCGCTATTTCTTTTTCTTGCCGCTCGATGCCGATTTTTCTTTCGCATCCTCTTCGGGCTTGTAATCGCCGATCACGCTCTTCACCGGACAGACGCTGAAGATCGGGCATTTCCGGCAGCCGACGGCCAGCGCAACGGGGCACAGCACCATGGGTTTCTCCGCGAAGAGCGATGGAAGAAACGGCACTGTACGCCGATTGGGTCCGCATCGGCTGATGGCCGGCAGATTATTTCATGTGCGCGTGCGGCGATCCGCCCGTCCCTGGAAACGGGACGAGCGGAGCGTCGAGCCTAGTACAGGCACTGGGAATATTCCTGCTGCGTCAGCTGCCCGTCGTGGTTGGTGTCGCAGCGTGCAAAATTCTCGTTGAGCCACAGGTGGTTGCCGGCATCGGCCAGCGTAATGTAGCCGCGCTTCTGCGTATCCAGACTCTGGAAGTCCGGCGGCGCCTTGTCGGCAATCTGCATCTTTCCGTTGTCCTGGTCGATCAGGTTGTTGCCGGCGTCCTTGTCCTGCCCAATGGTCGGCGGCGAAGGATGTCCCTGCGCCTCGGCCGGCGTCGGTTTCTGACTGCCGACGAGTTCCTGACCCTTGCTTTGGTCCTGCGGGTCGACTTTGCTCGCATCGGCGTCGCCGGATGGCGGCGGCGAGTTCTCGGTCATCGTACTCGACGGCGGCGTATCGGTCAGGACTGCACTCGGCGGTGGCGTGGGGTCGGTCGCGACGGTGTCGGGCGGTGGGGCCGGATCTGCCACGGTCTGGCTCGATGGCGGCGGCGTGGGATCGGTCGGAGTCGTTTGTGCCGCAGCGACGAGGGTGCCGAGCGACAGAACTGCGCAAAGGGATGATGTGATCAAGCTGCGTTTCATGGGGATTCCTCATTTCAGATCGAAGCCCATTGACGCTGCACGCCATATGCCAGCAACTCGAGCTGAAAATTCTCCCTGCAAATCAGTTGCTTCCCCGCGCACTGGCGTAGCGAACCGAATCCTTGGCGTGCAATAAGTCGGTTGCCGCAATGGCAACGTGCAAATCGCGAATGGCGCCAGCCGGTCTCGGGAGAATCCCGCGCTCAGACCGCTATTCGGGGAATATCGCGATATGGATCTTTCCATCGCGATCAATCCAGCCGCGGAACATGCCTTCGGTATTGAACGGTGTCGAGAAGTTGCCCTGCGCGTCGAGCGCGATCACGCCGCCGTCACCGCCGAGCTTCGGCACGACTTCCATCACGACCTCCTTCGCCGCCTGTGCGATCGGCTCGCCCTTGTACTCGACGCGGGCGCAGATGTCGTGAGCGGCGTTGGCGCGGATGTAGTACTCGCCCCAACCGGTGGCCGACACGGCGCACTTCGCGTTCGCATACGTACCGGCGCCGATGATCGGCGAATCGCCGACGCGGCCATAGCGTTTGTTGGTCATGCCGCCGGTCGACGTGCCGGCGGCGAGGTTTCCCTGCTTGTCGAGCGCGACCGCGCCAACCGTGCCGTGACCCGGCGCCTTGCCGGCATCGGCGGCTTTTTCCTTCTCCTCCTTCAGCGCCTCCTGCAACTGCTGCCAGCGCAGGTCGGTGTAGAAATATTTCGGATCGACGAGGGTCACGCCGATCGACTGCGCGAACTCCTCGGCACCATCGCCGGCCAGCATCACGTGCGGCGATTTCTCCATGACCGCACGCGCGAGCAGGATCGGATTCTTGACCCGGTGCACGCTGGCGACCGCGCCGGCGCGCAAGGTCGCGCCGTCCATGATCGAGGCGTCGAGTTCGTTCTTGCCATCGTGATTGAACACGGCGCCCTTGCCGGCATTGAACAACGGCGAGTCTTCCATGATCACGATCGCCTTGCTGACCGCGTCGAGGCTGTTGCCGCCACCCTTGAGCACGGCATAGCCGGCTTCGAGCGCGCGCCGCAGTTCAGCGCGAAACGCTTTCTCCTTCTCGGGCGTGACGTCTTTGGCGATCACGCCCGCACCGCCGTGGATCACGAATACCGGAGTCGCCGCCACGGCGCTCAGCGTGAAGCAAAGTGACAACAACAGGGCTTGGACGACATGCCGCATGACAACTCCTCGATCGAACGATTCATGCCGGAAGTATATAGGTCGTGTCGCCGGCTCAGGGTTGCCTTGCTTCACCGATTCACTGCGTGGCCGGAATGTCGAACGCCTCGGAAGGCAGCAGCGTCTCCGCCCGCGCCTGCGGGAAGTGGATCGTGACGGAAGTGCCGTGTCCCATCTCGCTGGTCATCTCGACCGGCCAGCTGAAGCGGTCGGACAGGCGCTTGACGATCGTCAGGCCGACGCCGTGACCGCCGCGACGGCTTCGACCACCGCGGAAGAACGGCTGGAACGCGCGCGCGACCTCCTCTTCGCTCATGCCGATGCCGCTGTCCTGGATGCGGATGAAGTCCATGCCGACCGTCGTGCGCACCTCGCCGCTCTCGGTGTACAGACAGGCGTTGCGAATCAGGTTGCCGACGAGGACGGCCAGCACCTTTGGCGGCGCATGCAAGGCGAAGGCGCCGGGCTCGTCCAGGGCCAGCGTCAGCGGCCTGCCGGCGACCAGCGGCTGCGCGCGTTCGACTTCCTCGCGCACGATATCGTTGACGATGAAGTCTTCCTCCGGCAGCCCGGTGTCGGCTTCGCGCGCGAGGATCAGGAAAGCTTCCATCAGCGCTTCCATGTCCTGCGCGGAGCGCTGGATGCGCACGACGGTGCGCTGGCCGAATGGCGACAGTTCTTCTTCCTGCAGCACTTCGGCGGCGACCTTGATCACGGTCAGCGGGCTGCGCATTTCGTGGCTGGCATCGCGCGTGAAGTCGCGTTCGCGCGCGACGAATTCCTCGATCCGGCTGGCATACCCATGCAGCGCGCGCGCCAAGGTCTCGACGTCCCCATCGGGATCGCTCGACAGCCGCTCGGGCGACAGCGCGGCAAGGTCCGGCTCCTTCGGATCCCAGTCGCGAACGACCTTGGCCAGAGCCACGACGGGTGAAAGTGCGCGCCGTGAGGCACGGTAGGCCAGCCAGGTCGTGATGTAGATGATGATCAGCACGAGGATCAGCGGAATGAGCCCGAACAGGAACGCCAGTCGTCCGACCTGTTCCGGGTTGAAGACGAGGTACAGTCGGCCGGACGGCCCGTCGGCGACGAACGCGAGGATTTCGCCATTCTCGCCAGGCACGCGCTGGTATCCCGGCTGGAGCGGGCGCAACACTGCCGGAAGACTTTGCGTCGACGCGCCCGCCGTGACGAGGTAGCCGGTCATGTTGTTGGTCTGCGGCGCCGGCGCTTCCGGCTCCTGCGCGCGCCGTTGCCAGAAGAAGTCCGCCTCGCCGGTCAGCGCGCGGCGAATCAGCACGTCCTCGAGCACGGTCGCCGCGCCAAAGACGCCGAGCACGGTGGCGAAGCTGATCGCCACGACCTGGAGGACGAAGACGACCCAGAGTTTGCGGCGGATTCCCGGGCGCAGGCGCATGTCCGCCAGTCTACCCCGCCCGGCTGGCCGCGGTCTCCGCATCCAGATCGGCGAGCCGGTAGCCGGCGCTGTGGATCGTGTGCAGCAGCGGCTTCTGGAACGGCTTGTCTATAATTTTGCGCAAATTATACAAATGACTGCGCAGGGTGTCCGAATCGGGCAGCAGATCGCCCCAGACTTCGCGCTCGATCGAGCGCCGGCTGACGACGCGTGGCGACTCGCGCATGAGGATCGTCAGCAGGCGCAGGCCGATCGGCGAGACCAGCAGCTCCTGGCCGGCGCGCGTCAGGCGCAGGCTGGCAGTATCGAGCACGAGGTCGCCGACGCTGAGCAACTCGGCGCTGACCTGGCGGCGCTCACGCCGGATCAGCGCACGAACGCGCGCTTCGAGCTCGCGGATCTCGAACGGTTTGACCAGATAATCGTCGGCTCCGGCGTCCAGCCCAACCAGCTTGTCCTCGAGCGTATCGCGCGCGGTAAGCATAAGAACCGGGGTCGGCTTCTTGCCGTCGATGCGCAGCTTGCGGCAGACGTCCAGGCCATCCATGCCCGGCAGCATGAGGTCGAGCACGATGACATCGTAGCTATTGGATACCGCCAGGTGCAGTCCGGTAACCCCGTCCGCGGCGTAGTCGATGCTGTAACCGCGGCGTTCGAGGAACTCGCCGACCATTTCGGAAATCCCCCGGTTGTCCTCGACCAGAAGGATCAAGCCGGCCTGCTCGTCACGCTGTTTCATGGTCTGCTGCCCTTGCCGGCCACGACAACCGGCACTGTCTTCACCTTTGTGAAGGATGCCTGCCGAGCGGTGACAAACCTGTGAAGACAGCCGATCCGGCCGCCTGCAAGCGGCAACGGCGAATTCCGATCCATGCCAGAGCCAGGCCCAACCAACCTAGCGCCCAGCCGGATCTGGCGGGTGCCGGCACCGGAGACGGTGCGGTGGGCACGGCCGCAACGACGCCTTCGAAAGCACCGATGTCGGCCGCTACGCCGAGCACACGCGGAAATCCCGCGCCGCGCTGGTCGGTCAGAAGCGCAGCGACGTTGTTGCCCGCGTCGATTGCCGGGCTGCCGGCGGCGAGCGCATGCGTGCGCGTCGGCCCGCCATTGGCTGCCAATGGCAGCAGCAGCGGTGCAGCGTGCAGCGTCGCGCCCGGCAGCGTGACGTTCGCATCCGCGCTCACGACCAGATTGTTGTTGCCGAGCAGGGTGGCCGGCTGCTCCGAACCCAGGTCGGCACCGGCCGCTGCCGTGTTGCCGCCGACCAACGTGCTTTCCAGTTCGAACTGGTCGGGCCGGCCGCGCAGGAAGATGCCGCCGCCGGCTGGCGCTGTATTCGCCGTAATCGTGCTGTTACTGATCGTTTCGGCATAGAACACGCGCAGATCGAGTCCGCCGCCACCGCGTGTTTTCGCCGTGTTGCCGGAAACCGTGCTGTTGGCGATGTCGATCACGCCGTTGAACGCGGACACACCGCCGCCAAACCCGTACGAATAGT
>DASRTK010000365.1:0-1799 GCA_035655975.1 Rudaea sp. | reverse complement strand
GCAGGACATCTCGCAGAACACCGCGCTGTATTCCTTGCTCCAGACGACCTACGGAGGTTCGGCAAGCCAGTTCAACCTGCCCGACCTGCAGGGTCGCGTCCCGGTCGGCATGGGCACGTTGTCGGGCGGCGGCACGGTGTTCGGGCTTGGCCAGAATGGCGGAACCGAGACTGTGACGTTGACGGTCGCGCAGATGCCGGGCCATGGGCATGTCTTCGCCGCATCGAGCAACAACGGCTCGCAACCGCAGCCGCAGAACGCGTTTCCGGCGAAGATCAGCAGCGGCTTCATGTACACCACGTTCTCGGCGGGTTCGCAGATGAATGCGAACGCCGTGACTTACACCGGCGGCACCCAGCCGCACGACAACATGATGCCGACGCTGACGGTCAGCTTCATCATTTCCCTGTACGGCGTGATGCCGAGCGCCACATGATCGGGAGAAGCATATGAGTTCGCCATTCGTAGCCGAAATCCGCATGTTCGGCGGCTCGTTCGCACCGGTCGGATGGGCGACCTGCAACGGCCAGCAAATGCCGATGTCGCAGAATACCGCGTTGTTTTCGCTGCTCGGGACTTACTACGGAGGCGACGGAAAAACCAACTTCTGCCTTCCGAACCTGCAGGGTTCCGCGGCGATGGGCCAGGGTTCCGGCAATGGCCTGAGCCCGCGCTTCATCGGCGAGTCTGCCGGCGAACAGAACGTCACGCTGCTCACTACCGAGATGCCTGCGCACAATCATGCGATCCAGTGCTACATCGACGATCCGGCCGCGGACCAGACCCCCAGTCAGAACGACCTGCTCGGCTTTGCCCAAGGTCTGACGCCGTACTCTTCCGACATCAGCGTCAGCCCGACGACGCTGAATGCGGGCGCCTTGTCGATGTACGGCGGTTCCTTGCCGCACAACAACATGCAACCTTACCTTTGCGTGACGTTCATCATCGCCTTGCAGGGCGTGTTTCCGCAGCGATCGTGAATCAGCAGCGCCAACCCGCAGCGCGCGACTCGAGTGCCGGCATGCAGCCGGGCCCGGCTCGAGACGCGCGTCGCGATGCCGGAGCAGTTGCACTGCGCGCACAAACGAGCCAGGACGAAAAATTCCTGTTCGCGCTCTACGCGTCGACTCGCGCGGCCGAAATGGAACAACTGGATTGGAGTGCGCAGCGGAAGGACGAATTCCTCGCCATGCAGTTCCGTGCGCAGACGCTCCATTACGACGAATACTATCCGGACGCTCAGTTGGCGATCATCGAACGCGATGCGGTGCCGATCGGGCGCCTGTACGTCGACCGGCGCGAGCGCGAGATCGAGATCATCGACATCGCCCTGGTGCCGTCCATGCGCGGGTGCGGCATCGGCAAGCGCCTGCTGGCAGAATTGCTCGACGAGGGCCGGGCGACGGCGCGGCGCGTACGCAGCTACGTCGAGCACTTCAACCCCGCGCGTGGCCTCTACGACCGCCTCGGCTTTCGCCAGATCGGCACGAACGGCGTCTATCACGAAATGGAGTACGTCGCGCGTTAGCGCGACGCAGCGTATGCCGTCAGTTGAACACGGCTTCGTATTCGACCGCCGCGGCATCGGCACCGATCGGTACGATGAAAACCTGCTCGAGGGTGAGCCGTTCGTGCCGCAATGTATACATTGCCTGTGGCAGGATCGGCGCCGGCGGACCGAGGAAATACAGCGAAAATGGCGCGCGGCGCGGACTGGAGGCCGTGCGGGCGCTGCGGCGCGCGTGGATCTCGAACGGCAGCGCATCGGCAAGCGTCATCGTCAGCGGCTCGCCGCCCGG
>DASRTK010000364.1:0-6615 GCA_035655975.1 Rudaea sp. | reverse complement strand
TGACAGTACGGTCGACGCCGCCGCAATGGCGAATGCCGACGGCGCGCAGACCGTGTTCGACAAGTCGCGCCGCTACGCGGCTTTCGTGCGCAATGGCGACGTCTTCCTGCGCGAAGTTGCCAGCGGGCGGCTGATCCAGGTCACACGCAGCGCGCAGGACGAAATGGCGCCGCAGTTCTCGGCCGATGGCCGCAAGCTGTCGTTCCGTGCCGGACAGGACTGGTTCGTCTACGACATCGCCGCCGGCGTCGCGACGCCTGCTGCCGTGCTGAAACTCGAGAACGATCCGGATGCGCCGGCGGCCAAGCCCGACGATCTGCACGATTTGCAGCTGCGCCTGTTCACGACGCTGAAAAAAGCGCGAGACGACAAGCATGCCACGCGCGAAAACGCCGAACAGATGCAGAAGGACGATCCGACGCGCGCGTCGGTGCCGTTCTACCTCGGCGATGAAGTGCGCGTCGTCGGCACCGCGCTGTCGCCGGACACGCGCCGCCTTTTCGTCGCCACCGTGGCCAAGAGCCATGACGACGGCAAGAAGGGCAAGCTCACACGCTACGTGACCGAGTCCGGCTACGAGGAATTCGAGGACGAACGCACGCGCGTCGGGCGCAACGATTCGGCGCCGCAGACGCTGTGGCTGTTCGACCTGGCCGCGCACACGAAGACGCAACTGAAGGTCGACGGCCTGCCGGGCATCCACGACGACCCGCTGAAAGCCGTGCGCGCGGAAAACGCCGCGCAGACCAAGGGCAACTACGCCGATCGCACCGACGTCAACGGCTACAAGGAAAAGGCCGACAAGGCCAAGGACGAGGCCAAGGCGCGCACGCTCGAAGTCATGGCGACGCGCTTTTCCGAGGACGGCGCGAACGCAGCCGTTGAACTGCGTTCGCTCGACAACAAGGACCGCTGGATTGCGAGCATCGATTTTTCCAAGCCGGCGCTGGTGCCGCAGCATCGCCTGCACGACGATGCCTGGGTCAACTGGACGTTCAACGACTTCGGCTTTGCGCGCGACAGCCACACGCTGTGGTACCTGTCCGAGGAAAGCGGCTACTCGCATTTGTATACCAAGCCGCTCGACGGCAAGGCGCGCGCGTTGACCCAAGGGCAATTCGAGGTTTCCTCCCCGCAGCTTTCGCACGACGGCCGCTGGTTCTATGTGCACGCGAATGTGCCGGCGCCGCGCACGTACGACGTCTATCGTGTCGCGGCCGGCGGCGGCGAATTGCAGCGCGTGACCCGCTACGGCGGCGCCGGCGTTTTTTCCTTGTCCGGTGACGACCAGCGCCTGCTGGTCGCGCACTCGTCGAGCTACGTGCCGCCGCAGATCGCCGTCGCCGCTGCCGACGGCAGCGGCCAGCCGCGCGAGCTGACGGACACACGCACGCCGCAGTACAAGGCGCTGAACTGGGTCGCGCCGCAATTCGTGCAGGTGCCGTCGAGGCATTTCAAGGGCTCGGTATGGGCCAAGTTCTATCAACCGGCCAACTACGACAAGTCGGTCAAACACCCGGCCGTGCTGTTCGTCCACGGCGCTGGCTACACGCAGAACGTGCACGAGTCGTGGCCGTACTATTTCCGCGAGCAGATGTTCCACAACCTGCTGCTGCAGAAAGGCTACGTCGTGCTCGACATGGACTATCGCGCCTCGGAAGGCTACGGCCGCGACTGGCGCACGGCGATCTATCGGCAGATGGGGCATCCCGAACTCGACGACCTGCTCGACGGCAAGCAATGGCTGGTCGACAACTACAACGTCGATCCGAAGCGCATCGGCATGTATGGCGGTTCGTACGGCGGCTTCATGACCTTGATGGCGCTGTTCCGCGCTCCCGGCGAATTTGCCGCCGGCGCCGCGCTGCGGCCGGTGACCGACTGGACGCAGTACAACCACGAGTATTCGTCGAACATCCTCAACGACCCGCAGATCGACCCGATCGCCTACGCGCGTTCTTCGCCGATCGAATTTGCCGACGGGCTCAAGGATTCGCTGCTGATCTGCCACGGCGTCATCGACGACAACGTGCTGTTCGAAGATTCCATGCGCCTGTACCAGCGCCTGATCGAGCTGCACAAGGACAACTTCACACTCTCGCCGTATCCGCTCGACCGCCATGGCTTCGCGAACGCCGACTCGTGGCTGGATGAGTACAAGAGGATCTATCGGTTGTTCGAGGGAACGATTGGAAAGTGAGGGGCAAGGGGCGAGGGCTGAATCGGACATCCAGCAGTCGTCATTCCCGCGCAAGCGGGGCTCTCAACAGCGGAGCTGGTCATCCATCTTGCGTTTCTACAGCCGCAGGGGTGAGACCAAAAAATGGATCCCCGCTTGCGCGGGGATGACGTCACTCCGGGTAATGTAGGGTGGGCTTCAGCCCACCGGCATTGATTACGAAACATCTCACGCGGTGGGCCAAGGCCCACCCTGCGAGTGATCAATTGCAGTTGAGGTCGGAGTCGAAGCCGTCGCGGAAGACGTGATCGGCGGGTACTGATTCGCGCAGCGAGAACACGCAACTTTCGCTCGAGATGCCGTTGACGAACACCGTGAGCGCGTACTGGCCGAACGGCAGGCCGGACAGCGGGCGCGAGGCAAACAGGTTCTTCGAGCGCTCCGCGTCGGCGGCCGGGGCGAGCCAGTAGCTGTCGTCGCCGTCGAGGCGATGCAGGTTGACCAGAGGATAGTTGCTCGCCGAACTGTTCGTCGACGCACTGGCCGCTTCGCTGTCGCCGGTGAAGCCGCCGCCGATGAGCCCCAGCGACTCGCCGATGCGCGCGGTGCGCGCGAGTTGCAGCAATACCGGCCGGCGCGCGTAGGAGAATCCCAGGCCCAGGTCATACAACGCCGCGCTTGCCAGCGCCGCACCGCCACTTTCGCGACCACCGCTCATCAGCACGCGACCGCTAGGCAGCAGCGTCGCCGTCTGATAATAACGCGCGGAATTGAACGTGCCGGCGTCGCTGAACGTGCCTGAGACCGGGTCGTAGCGCTGTACGTCGGCGAGCGGGCCGTTGGCCGACTCGCCGCCCATGATCAACACGTCGCCGGTCGCGAGCACGACCGCGGCGTGATAGTCGCGTCCGACTGCCAGTGCGCCGGTCGGCGCGAACGTGTTGCTGACCGGATCATAGATTTCGGCGCTGGCGAGCGGCCCGTTGCCGTCGCTGCCGCCGACGATCAGCACGCGCCCGGAGGGCAACAGCGACGCAGTGTGGTCGCGGCGCGGCGTGCCGAGCGCACCGGCCGGCGACCAGTTGTTCGCGACCGGATCATAGATTTGCGCGGAGCCGAGATAGTTGATCCCGTCGAACCCGCCAGCGACGAGCAGCTTGCCCGACGCCAGCAACGTGGCACTGTGGCCGATCCGCGCCGCGCTCATCGAAGCGGACGGCGCGAACGTCGAAGTCTTCGGATCGAAGCGTTCGCTCGACGACAGGAAGCCGCCGCCGTTGGCACCGCCGACGAGCATGACCTGCCCGTCCGGAAGCAGCGTTGCCGTGTGGTAGACACGCTGCGCGATCATCGGCGCCGGCAACAAGGTCCAGGTGCCGCTATTCGGCGAATAGCGTTCCGCCGAATCGGTCGCGTAGCCGCCGTTGTAGCCCCCGGTCACGAGCACGTCGCCGGACAGCAGCAGCGTTGCGGTGTTCAGGTAGCGCGCCGTGTTCAGCGCGCCGGTCGGCTTCCAGGAGTTTGTCGCGGCCGAGTAGCGCTCGGCGCTGGCGAGGTCGCCGCCGCCGTTGACCGTGCCGCCGGCGACGAGGACGTCGCCGTTTGGCAGCAATGTGGAAGTGTGGAGAAAGCGCGGTGCCGCCAGCGAGCCGGCGATGCCGAAGAACGGCGAAGCCGTGTCGAGCAGTTCGGCGCTGGCGAGGTATCCGTAGGCCGGATCGCCGGGCTTGTTGTCGTTGCCGCCGACGACGAGCACCTGGCCCGACGGCAGCAGCGTCGCGGTGTGCGAGTCACGCGGATTGGCGAGCGACTGCGGTGAAGGCGTCCAGGCGTCGCTGGCCGGATCGTAGATCTCGGCGCTCGCCTCGGAACCCGCGGGGCCGTAGCCGCCGATCACGACGACTCTGCCCGAGCCGAGCAGCGTCGAGGTCAGCGCGAGGCGGGCGATGCCCATCGACGCGGCCGGCGTCCAGGTGTTCGTCGCCGGCGAGTAGCGCTGTGCGCTCGCCAGCAGGGACTTGTCGTTGACGCCGCCGACGAGCAACACGTCGCCGGATGGCAGCAGCGTCATCGCATGATAGCCGCGCGGCCCATCGAACGTGCCGGCCGGCGACCAGCTGTCGCTCGCCGGATCGTAGCGCTCGGCCGTGTCGTAGTAGACGAACGGCACGCTGCCGCCGTTGCCGATGCGGCCGCCGGCGACCAGCACGCTGCCGTCACCGAGCAGCAGCGTGCCGTGGATCGCGCTCTTGATCGGCAGCGGTGCCGCCGGACTCCACGCGTTCGTCTGCGGATCGTAAATCTCGACCGTATCGATCGATTCGTACGTTATGCGATTGAAGCCGGCGACGACGAGGACCTTGCCGGAAGCGAGCAGCGTCGCCGTGGATTGCCAGTGGACGGACGTCGTGGTGCCCGCGTCCGACCATGTGTTGGCGACCGGATCGTAGAGCAGCGCGGCAAGCATGTCCTTCACATCGTTGCCGCCGCCGGTGACCAGCACCTTGCCGGAGGGCAGCAGCGTCGCGCTGTGGAACCCGCGCGGCTCGGGCATCGAGGCCACCGGCGTCCACGCGTTCTTCACCGGGTCGAAGATCTCGGCTTTATCCGAGTAACCGCCGGACGCGTAGCCGCCGACAGCCAGCGCACGGCCGTCGCTGAGCAGCGTGATCGTGTGGAAATAGCGCCCCGTGGACATTGGCGCGCCAGTGCGAAAGCCGAGCGGCGGCGCCGATGCCGCTGCCGGCAGCGCGACGAGCGCAAGAAAGGCCGCGGCGACGGCGGCGAAGCAACGCAGGCCGGCGCGCGAAAGGACGGCACGTGCGCGTTGACGCAAGGTTGAGCTGAACATGACAAGACTCCCGTATTCGACTGGGCGGACCGCGTTAGGCAGTTCCGGCTTCATCGCATCTGTACGAGAAGGCGTCAGACGAACGGACATCGGTGAGGGCCTGCTCGATCCGAATGGCCGCCGGCCGGAACGGTCGCGCGTCGTCCGTGTCGTGCCCGAAGGCGTCGACGTACGAGAAAGCGTGGCGGGAGCGGACATCAGCCGGCGCGCCGCGCAAGCGCAGTTGGCGCCGGGCAATGTCGAACGTGCATCCGCATGCCGGTTTGCGCACTGCGTCGCGCGGAGGCGCGGCGGCTCAAGCGTTGCGACAATCAGCGATCCAGCGGACTGAGCACGCCGCCAGCGCCACGATTGAGCACGTGGGTGTAGATCTGCGTCGTCGCGACATCCTTGTGCCCGAGCAGTTCTTGCACCGTGCGGATGTCGTAGCCAGCTTCGATCATGTGCGTGGCGAATGAATGGCGCAGCGTGTGCGCGCTAGCCGGCTTGTCGATGCCGGCGCGGCGGCATCCGGTTTTCAGCGCGCGCGAAAATGCTGCATCGTCGATGTGCTGCCGGCGCAGAGCGCCGTCGCGCGGATCGCGCGAGAGCTGCGCCGCCGGAAACACATATTGCCAGCCGAAGGCGCGATTCGCGCGCAGGTACTTGCGCGCGAGCGCATGCGGCAGCCAGACCGCGCCGGCGCCCGTAGCCAGATCCTGCGCGTGCAGCGTGCGCGCGCGCTCGATCTCCATGCGCAACGGTTCGGCGAGCGATCGCGGCAGGACCGTGCGCCGGTCCTTGCCGCCCTTGCCATCACGCACGATGATTTCGTTGCGCGCGAAGTCCACGTCCTTCACGCGTAGCCGCAAGCCTTCCATCAAGCGCATGCCGGTGCCGTACAGCAGCCGCGCCACCAGAGCCGTTCGCCCATCCATTATCGTGAACAATCGCGTCACCTCGTCGCGCGACAGCACGGTCGGCAATCGGCGCGGACGCTTGGCGCGCACGATAGACGCCATCCACGGCAAGTCGATCGCAAGCACGTCGCGGTACAAGAACAGCAGCGCCGAGAGCGCTTGATTCTGCGTGCCGGCCGCGACCTCGCCTTCCGTCGCCAGGCGGCTAAGGAATGCTTCGACCTCGACACCACCGAGTTCGCGCGGATGACGCTTGCCGCTGGCCAAGATGAACCGACGGATCCAGCCGGTATAGGCCTGCTCAGTGCGCAAACTGTAGTGTTTGACGCGCAACTTGCGCCGAACGTCATCCATCAGCCGCCCTGGCTGCGCTGCATAATCGGCGCCCGTTACGCCCCTGCTTTCGGTCCCGTAATTCATTACGCCTCCACCGCCGACGTGTAGCGCGCAAATGTGGCAGAAGCACCGAGAGCACGCAGTCGGCTAAGTACCGAAGGCGATGTAGGAAAATGGCTTGACGAGGCGAAGCCACCCGTAGAGGATTGATGCAACTCCCCTGCGTTGGGGGCTATTTGTAGTTAGGGCGCATTCGATCGATGGCAATCACCGGCGCAGACGTCAACTCGATTGGCCTCGTTTTCGGTATCGTCGGTGCCTTGCTTCTATGGAAGTACGTTCCAGAGATC
>DASRTK010000363.1:0-6728 GCA_035655975.1 Rudaea sp. | reverse complement strand
CTGCCTGCACTTCATCAGCTCGAACATGCACTACTACGGCGACATCGAGGACGACAATCCGCTGCAGCAGTGCCAGGTGCTGAATGTCTGGTGGCTGCTGCCGTTGCAGCTGTTCTGCTGCAACTTCGGCAGCACGCACGCAATCCACCACTTCGTCGTCAAGGAGCCGTTCTACATCCGTCAATGGACGGCTCCAGCCGGCCATCGTGCGCTGCGTGCAGTAGGCGTGCGCTTCAACGACTTTGGCACATTTGCGCGGGCGAACCGTTACCAGGAAATGTCGCCGCCCGGGACGCCTTCCGTGGCGTGAGCGCCTGCTCCTCGCAGGCCCGCAGAGCCGGCAACTTGGTGGTTCCCAGTGACCTCGATCCGTTCGCGCCGAGCGTAGCTTGCGCAGCGAGCGACGTCGCAGCGAAGTTGCAAACGCTTCGACTCCGGCCGGTCGGCCTACGCTCAACGCGAACGGCTTGGTGGCGGCGTCGCCGCCTGCTTGAGCGGCTCTGTGCGCAGACCACTGAAAGCTGGTAAAATGACCGCCGCCACAATGCGGCGTTATGTACTTCTATACATTCCCGCCGCCACGCGCCCGTAGCTCAGCTGGATAGAGTAGTGGCTTCCGAAGCCATTGGTCGGGGGTTCGAATCCCTCCGGGCGCGCCAATTCCGGCGAACGACAGGCAAGCGCTGTCGTTGACGCCGGCCAGAGCGAACCCGCAGCGAGGCGTCGGAGCAATCTTGGCAAATTGCCCGGCTTCGGCTTCGGGCCGTTCGCCGAGACTTGCCGCGCCCTCAGCGCTTCAGCGCCCGCTCCGCCTCGCCACGCTCGTAAGCGGACAACCGCGACGCGACATCGCGGTAGTGTTGCGTCGACGCCGCGTCGTCCGGCATCACCCGCGCCAGCGCGACGAGCACTTCGCGGCACTCGTAGTCCGAGCCGATGTGCGCCGCAGAGTCGAGCACGGCCTTCGTGCCGCGCGGCCCGAGTTTGCCGGCCTGGATCAGCGCGAGCAGCGCCTCGCGGCGTTCGTAGTCGGATCCGAGCGACAGCGTGGAGTGTGCGTAGGCCGGCGCCAGCGCATCGACGTCGTGCGCGCGCCGCGCCACCGCGACGAGCAGTTCGCGATGTTCGTAATCCGAGCCCATCGAGGCGCTGGCTTCGAGCACGCTGCCGAGCTGGCTGTCGTCGAAGTTGTCGTGCGTGAGCATCGACTCGAGCGTCCGCCGCCGCTCGTAGTCCGAAGATACCTTCAGCGCAGCATTGAGCCAGGCCTGGCGCACTTCCGGGCTGTTCGCGAGCTTCGGCACGACGCCGATCAGCAGTTCGGCAAGCTCGTAGTCGGAATTGAAACGCAGGGCCTGCTGCAGGAACGTCATCTGTTGGGCGGCGGACAGTGGTTGCTTGGCGAAGATGCGGCTGAGCATCTGGTGGCGCTCGTAGTCGGAACTGGCCGCGCCGGCAATCTTCAACGCTTGATCGAGTTGCGGCGGCGTCAGTGTGCTGCGGTCGAGCAGCAAGCCGAGGTAGATACCGCGCACGTAGTCCGAATGGATGCGTTCGATTTCGTCGAGCACGCGCCCCGCGCCGCCGGCGGAGTACAGGCGCTGCACGCGCGCTTCGGCGCCGAGACCGGATTCGCGGATCAGCGCCGGCAGCAGGCCGGCGAACCACTTGCTGCCGGCGGCATCGAACGGCTGTTCCTTCTGGTCGACGAAATAGCGGCGCTCGAGCTGGCCCTTGCGATCGGCGAACTCGATGCGATGAGTCGCGCCGCCGCGCGTTTCCTCGAAACTCGCCGTGCCGCCGGCGCCGAGGCTGGCGACATCGGTCTCTTCGGCGTTGAACGCGATCTTGCCGTCGATATTCGCCTTGAACTTGTGGTCGTCGTCACTGACGCTGATCGTCATCTTGTCGTGACCATCGTCGTCGGAATGGATGCTGACGCTCGAATGCGCGGACGCATCGGCCTTCGCCGCCGCCGCAGGTTTCGGCGGAGCGGGTGGCGGTGCCGGCGCCGGCGCGGCACTCGCGATCTGAGGACTCAGCAGGCTGATCGTCGGCAGGCACAAGCCGGCGGCGGCGAGCACGATCAGTGCGAGCGCTCGCGAGCGCACGCCGGAAACGACGGGTTGCATGGAGACTCCTTCGAGAAGACATTCGATGCGATGGCCGAACGACGATTCGTGCACGGCCATCGCGGCGGCCAGGGCGTATGCCGATCCGGCGATCTGATGTTCGGCGCAGGCGGCGAGGCACTCGGCGACGCCGTGCGCGTTGCCGGTCTGCTGCACGGCAAATGCGTCGCAGGCAAGTTCGGCGAGGTCGTCGAGACGCCGCTGCGCGAACGTCGTCGGCAGGAACCAGAACAGTGCGCGCCAGAAAGCGCTGGCAACTTTCCATTCCGGATCGTGGCGCACAACGTGCGCCAGTTCGTGTGCGAGCATGGCGCGCAGTTGACGCCGATCCAGTGATTCGAGCGCCCACGCCGGCGCAACGATGCGCGCGCCGGTCGTCGCCATCGGACTGGCGATGCCGGCAAGGCGGAGCAGTCGTGGCGACCGCACCGCCGCGAGCTCGACAAGTTCGGCCAGTTCGGCCGCCGCGCCAAGCGACACCGGCGCTGCCTCGAGCAAGGCGCGACGCAGGAACATCAAGCTGCGCAGGACTCGCGTCAGGGCGAACAGCGCGCCCAGCAGCCAGATGCCGACGATCCATGCCGGCCACTTCAGCGCACGCAGCGGCGCGAACAGCAGCGCTGCGCCGGGAGTTGCCGACGCGATGTCGGCCGCAGCGTCCGCCGGCGTCGAAACAACGGAATGACGCGCGGCAACGGGCGCTCCGACCGACATTGATTGCGCATCGGACACCCACGCGGCGGTCTGCGCTGGCGCGATCGCGGTCGACGCCGTGGCGGTGCCGGCCAGTTGCCAGCGCGCCGCGATCGGCGATGGCCCGCCGATCGGCTGCAGGCTCGCCGTGATCACGCCGCCGAACAGGGCGATGCGCCACATCAGTTCGCGCCAGGCATTCGGCGGCGCGCGCCAAGCTCGATCAATCAGCCACGCCGCGGCGAGGAACACGCTGCCGTGCAAGGCAACGGTCAGCAGCCAGCCTGCGGTTGCGGCAATCAACACTTCGACGTTCATGGCGCTTTCCTCGCCAGGCGCTTGCGCAGGTTCTCCAGATCGCCCGGCGCGAGGTCGGATTCGCGCACGAGATGCGCGACGAGTTCGCGCGAATCGCCACCGAACAGGCTGCCGACGAGATCGGCGACCATCGAGCGGCGCACTTGCGGTTCGCTGACCAGCGCGCGGTAGATCAACTGGCGGCCTTCCCGGCGCTGCTCGACAACGCCGCGTTTTTCCAGGCGCGTGAGCAGGGTCGCCACGGTCGTGTGCTTGAGCCCGCGTTCGTCGCCGAGCACTTTGGCAATGTCGGTGACGCTGGTTTCGCCGTTGCGCCAAAGCACGCGCACGACGGCAATCTGCAGGTCGCTCAGCGCGATGTCGCGGTCGATACTGTTCATGGAAGTCATCTTCTACATGTGTCGTACTACAGTTGTAGTACAAGACGGGGCCGAACGCAACAGGCCGGAAGTCATGGGTGTTGGCCAGAGCGGCCAGGCGGGCTGGGCGTTTCGGTTCTCGGCCAGATGCGTGCAACAGGCCCGGCTTTGGAGTGCAGACGTTCCGGGCAGATATCTGGTAGCGCCGTCGGGCGTGACCGCCCTACGCTGCCGATGCGATGTGTTGCGCCAGCACGTGCAAGGCCTACAACGACGCGCAACCGCGCGCCGAATTTCCAGCAGTGGGGAAGAGCAATGATGATTATGGTGAGTTCATGGCGGAAGGCGCGTGGCTGGGCAACCGTGGCTGTCGCTTTTGCCACGCTGATTGCAGGCGTGCTGGCACACGCCGATACCGCTCGCGCGAACGCGGACCCGGACGCTGCGCGCCTCGTCGCCGCCGCCGGACTGATCAACACCGGCAAGTTGGCCGATGCTGCGAAAATCCTCGAGGACCTTCGCCGCCGCGATCCGGCAAACGCCCAGGTGCTGCGCCTGCTCGGGCGCGCGTACCTGCGCAACAAGCAGTTCGATCAGGCCTTGGCCGTGATGCAGGAAATCCTCGCGAAACAGCCGGACGCGCCGCAGGAACTGTACGGTGTCGGCGTGATCCACGCGGCGAGGAACGAAACCGATGCCGCGTTCGCATGGCTCGGCAAGGCCAAGGCGACGCACCGGATCGACATGACGATGATCCAGGCCGACCCGAACCTCGCCGGCCTGCATGACGATCCGCGCTTTGCCGTGTTGCTGCCGAAGCCCGAAGACTTCGAAAATCCCTTTGTGGAAAATGTCAAAATCATCCGCGAGTGGGACGGAGAGAGCGCCAACGACCAGTTCGGCTGGATCGCACGCAGTCTCGGCGATGTCGACGGTGATGGCGTCGCCGACTTCGTCACGTCGGCGCCGACGCGCAATGCCGGCGGCGAACAGGCCGGCCGCGTCTATGTGTATTCGACGCGGACCGGCAAGTTGCTGTGGACGGCCGATGGCAGGTCCGGCGACCAGCTGGGAACAGGCCTCGAATCGGCGGGCGACGTCGATGGCGATGGCGTGCAGGATGTCATCGCCAGCGCGATCGGCAGCGATACGGCCTATGTCTATTCGGGCAAGGACGGCCATGTGTTGCTCACGCTTCACGGCGAAGCCAAGGGCGACAACTTTGGCAATCATGCTTCGACGGCCGGCGACATCGATCGCGATGGCTACGCCGACGTCATCGTCGGCGCGCCTGCGAACAAGGCCGGCGGCGAAGGCGCAGGACGCGCCTACGTCTATTCCGGCAAGGACGGTCACGTGCTGCTGACCCTGACCGGCGAACATGCCGGCGACCAGTTCGGCAGTGCCGTGACTGGATACACCGACGCCAAGCACACCTTCCTCGTGGTCGGCGCGCCAACCGCGGGCGCGCGCAAGACCGGCCGCGTCTACGTCTATGACAAGCTCACGGACAAGCCGAAGTTCACGTTCGACTCCGACAGCACCGGCAACCTGCTCGGCTACATGTTCCTTGCAGTGCCGGGTGACGTCGATGGCGACGGCGTGCCCGACATCTATGCGTCCGACTGGAGCAATGCCGCGAAGGGACCGGCAACCGGGCGTGTCTATGTCTATTCGGGCCGGACCGGCAAAGTACTGCTGACGCTGACCGGCGAAACGGCCGGGGAGGGTTTCGGAACGACGCACGCGACTGCAGGCGACGTCAACCACGACGGGCATGCGGACCTGATCGTCGGCTCGTGGCAGTATGCCGGCGCGGCGATTTCCGGCGGGCGCGCCTACCTGTACTCGGGCAGGGACGGCAAGCTGCTGCGGACCTACACGAACCGTATTCCTGGCGACACGTTCGGCTTCGACGCGGTGGCGATCGGCGACGCCGACGGCGATGGCATCACCGACTTGCTGATCACTTCCGCGTGGAGCGCCATCCACGGCTTTCACTCAGGCCGGGTGTTCGTCATCTCGAGCGGTGTCGGCGGTAAGGCGCCTCGCTGAACGGGGCATCGCGATCGAAAGCTCACGGATCTCAAGCGCATCCGCGGCGCGATGCACTCCAGTCGTGCGTCGCTTTGCCGCGGGCGTCTCAGCGCGCCTTCGTGTGATGCAGTTCGAGCACCGTGCGCGGCGGCGCGAAGCTGTCGGCACGGGAAACGTCCCAGAAAACCCGGAACACCGCGTGCTCGGGATGGCCGCCGATCAGCTCTCCGGGCTTGACGAACGGATACAGCGCCGAGAGTGAGCGCACCTCGGTCGATGAAACGCGCCGGATGACATGCTCCGGCCCAATCTCGATCGGATGGCGCAAACCGGCGGCGGCGATCAGTTCTTTCAGCGCCTTGAGTGTGTTCTCGTGGAACATCTTCACGCGCTCGGCCTTGTCCGGCACGTTGAGCTTTTTCCAGCGCGACGGATCCTGGGTCGCGACGCCGGTCGGGCAGCGGTCGGTGTGGCAGTTCAGCGACTGGATGCAGCCGAGCGCGAACATGAAGCCGCGCGCCGCGTTGCACCAGTCCGCGCCGAGCGCGAGCGTGCGGGCCACGTCGAACGCGGTGATGACCTTGCCGCTCGCGCCGATGCGCACCTGGTCGCGCAGGTTCAGGCCGACCAGCGTGTTGTGCACGAGCAGCAGCGCCTCGCGCAGCGGCGCGCCGACATGGTCGGTGAATTCCAGCGGCGCCGCACCGGTGCCCCCCTCGCCGCCGTCGACGACGATGAAGTCCGGCAGTATTCCGCTTTGCTGCATCGCCTTGGCAATGCCGAACCATTCCCACGGATGGCCGATCGCGAGCTTGAAGCCGGTCGGCTTGCCGCCGGATTTCTCGCGCAGGCGGGCGACGAATTCGAGCAACCCGAGCGGCGTCGAAAACGCGCTGTGCGCGGCCGGCGAAACGCAATCCACGCCGATCGGCACGCCGCGCGTCAGCGAAATCTCGGCGCTGACCTTGGCCGCCGGCAGCACGCCGCCATGGCCCGGCTTGGCACCCTGCGACAGCTTGATCTCGATCATCTTTACTTGTGGAGAAATTGCGTTCTCCACAAAGCGTTCCTCATTGAACGTGCCGTCGGCACTACGGCAGCCGAAATACCCGGAGCCGATCTCCCAGCAGATGTCGCCGCCGTTCTCGCGGTGGTACGGCGAGATCGAGCCTTCGCCGGTGTCGTGGTA
>DASRTK010000362.1:0-2373 GCA_035655975.1 Rudaea sp. | reverse complement strand
CCGGTCACCTCGGCTGACGACCCAACCGTCGACCGGGCCGTATTGGTTCCCATTGCCTTGGCGTGGTCGCCGCCCTCGCCAGGCGGGCTGTTCAAGTTCTTCTGCACCTGTTCGTTCGTGACCTTCTGATAGCTCGGGTCTCCGCTGTTCGCCGTCGGGGTGCCGACCGTCATATTGCCGACCGACCCGACCCGCGACCCCGTCATGCTCGCCTTGACCTGCGCCCAGCGCGCTTTCGCGCGACGCAGCGCGACTTCGTCGCCGTAGGTCTTCTTCAGCCCCCGCCAGATCACGTTGGCCTGTTCGAACTGTTCCGGGGTCATTTCCGCGTAGATCGCCTCGCGGGCGTCGACGTAGCGTTTATCGTTGCGTTCGGCGGCCAGCGCCATCCAGGCCATGCCGCGTGGCAGGTCCGCGGGTATGCCCTGGCCACGCGCGTACATGATCGCAAGGTTGTACTCGGCGGGCTTGTACGCCCACGCCGCCGCGACTTCGTACATCTGGATGGCGAAAGCGAAATCCTTCTTGCCGTACGCGTGCACCGCGAGCAGGAAGTAGTACTCGCCGGGCCGCGCATCGGCTTCCGGCGTGTTGAAGCCGTTGCCCATGTCGCGTTCCGCGGCGGCGTACTCGGAATCGTACGGCGCTGTTTCTTTTTGCGCGGTGCTCGCCCCCGATGAAATAAACACGGCATCGGTCGTGCCTGCCAGTGCGAGTTGGGGAGCCAGCGCAACGGCGCAGCAGGCCAGCAACGAAACAGTCGTGCCAGGAAACCCGCGCAAGTTCATGGGAACCTCCTTTGAAGCGGTGAATTTGCTGCCGTCAGAGTCTGATTTTTTACTCGTGCCTGGAAGTGTCCGGCTGGTCGGCCTTGGTCTCGTCGTGCGTGCCGTCCTTGACCTGTGTCGGTTCGCCGACCGTGGCCGTGCCGATGGCTCCGGGCCGGAATTTCGGATCGTACGGATTGTCGCTTTCGCGAAGCTGGCGATAGGCGATCGAGCCGTCGACGCCGTTGCCGCCGGTGATCTCGCCCGCTGTTCCGGCACTTGTATGGACGTTGTGGCCCGCCTTCTGGTTCTTCTGGTTGCTTGGATCGCCCATATTCGCGTTCGGCATGCCGACACTGAGATTGCCGACCGACCCGACGCGCGACCCGGTCATGCTGGCCTTGACCTGGGCCCAGCGCGTCTTCGCTCGGCGTAGCGCGACTTCGTCGCCATAGGTCTTCTTCAACTCGCGCCAGATGCCATTGGCCTGTTCGAACTGTTCCTTCGTCAGTTCCGCGAAGATCACTTCGCGCGCATCGACGTAGCGTTTCTCGTTGCGTTCTGCGGCCAGCGCCATCCAGGCCATGCCGCGCGGCAAGTCGACTGGAATGCCCTGGCCACGCGCATACATGATTGCCAGGTTGTATTCGGCCGGCTTGAACGCCCAGGCGGCGGCAACCTCGTACATCTGGATCGCGAACGTGAAATCGTTCTTGCGGAACGCGTGCACGGCGAGCAGGAAGTAGTACTCGCCTGGACGAGCATCCGCTTCCGGTGTGTTCTGGCCGCTGCCCATTTCGCGCGCGGCGGCGGCGTACTCCGAATCGTACGGCGCTGCCTCGGTCGCGGACGTGCTTCCGCCCGACGAAATAAAAATCGCGTCGGTCGAACCGGCATCGGCGCGCTGCGCAACAAGCGTCGCTGCGCAGACCAGCAGCGCAACAGCGGAACTGGGGAACTCTCGCAAGGCCATGACCTGCTTTCCTGAAAAATTGCGGATGATGTCTTATACGAAAGTCTTCGCACTTCTGCAAGGACTTTCGAGCCAAAAAGCTACCATGCAGCCACGCGCAGGTCGAACGGATTTACACGCTGCGCGCGCTGCGGTACACCGTTGCCGCGACCTTCAGTGTGGGGAAGTGCCCGCGGCGCGGATCACCGCTCGTGCTTGTCGGCATCCGGCTGGTCGGATTGCTCCTTGGGCGAATCTTTTGCCGCGTCTTTCGGCGGGCTGTCCTTGAGCGTCGTCGGCGGTCCGACCGTGGCGCGGCCGAGCGCCGAGGTCTGGAATTTCGGATCGTAAGGATTGTCGCTTTCGCGAAGCTGATGGTAGGCGATCGAGCCATCGACGCCGGTACCCATGGTCACCTCGGCCGGGCTCGAGGCCGTTGTACGAACATAGGTCACGCCCGGAGGCACTATCGTCCTCTTCGCAGAGCTCGGATCTCCGCCATTCGGATTCGGCGTGCCGACGCTGAGATTGCCGACCGACCCGACGCGCGACCCGGTCATGCTCGACTTGACCTGCGCCCAGCGCGCCTTGGCCCGGCGCAACGCAACTTCGTCGCCGTAGGTTTTCTTCAGGTCGCGCCAGATCACGTTGGCT
>DASRTK010000361.1:0-8975 GCA_035655975.1 Rudaea sp. | reverse complement strand
GGAACCGGCCGGCAGCGGATTCGGCAGCGCGGCCGGATTGCCGACCGCATTGCCGTAGATCGTGTCGTTCTGTATCAGGTTGCCCCAGCCATTGCTGCTGCCGCCGTGGCGCATCGCCACACCGTTGCGTCCGTTCGCCACGATCGTGTTGCCGTCGCTCTGGTTCGGACCACCGACCGCCGTGGCGCTGGCCGCGTCGATATGAATTCCGTCAAAGCCATTGCCGAGCGTTTTGTCGTTCGCGAACGCCGGATACAGGCCGATCGTGTTGCCGACCACACTGGTGCCGTTCGTGCTGTTGCCCTGCACGACAACGCCATGGCGCTTGTTGCCGGCGATCGTGTTGCCCTGCACGGTGTTGCCGCTCGAAGTCACGATGACGCCGTCGGCGGCGTTGCCGTAGTTCTTCGACTGCAACGGCGTGCCGGCCGGAATATCGGTCATGCCGATCGTGTTGCCGACGACCTTGACGCCGCTGCTGGCGCCGGTGATGAGCACGCCGGCACCGTCGGTCGGCAGCAGGTCTGCATCGTTGCTGTTCGGCGCACCCTTGTTGTCGGAAATGATGTTGGCCGGACCGACCAGCAGGGAAACTCCGGTCGGATTCTTGTGGTCAATCGCGTCGTCGGGCTTGGTGCTCGTCGTGATGCCGCTGTTGGTGTTGCCGACATGGTTGCCGGGCGTCACCGACGGCACGCCGATGCGGTTGCTCATGACGAAGTTCGGCAGATACACGGTCGGGCTCGAGTCTTCGATGCCGTTCGCGTTGTCGCCGATGACGTTGCCCGGGCCGATCATGTTGCCGAACGTGCCGCCGCTCAGGCGCACGCCGGCGCCGGCGTTGCCGAGCGGCAGGTCGCCGGTCGGGTCGGTGCCGATGAAGTTGCCGCTGACAAACACGGCGCCGAGGTTCTCGCTGAACAGCCAGATGCCGTCGCCGCCGTTGCTGTAGATGAAGTTGCCGGAAATCGTCGACGGGTTCAGCGTGACCAGCACGGTTGCGAGCTGCTGGGCGAAACTGTTGACGTCGTTGCCGCTCACCGGGATCGGCGGGAACAGCGGGTTATTGAAGATCGCGTCGAGCGCCGCCGTGTTGACGAAGTTGCCGTAGGTGCGCGACGACGACAGCGACAGGCCGGCGCCGACGTTGTCGTGCAACACGTTACCGCTGAACAGGAAGCCGTGGCCGTTCGCAGCGATCGCATCGCCGCTGCAGTTGCTGATCGACAACAGCGTGACCTGCGAGTTGGTCGCGCCATCCGGGAACTGCGCCGATGCCGCATCCGAAAAGCCCAGGCAACCTTCCTTGAACTGGCCGTTCTGGCCATCGATCGCCACAGGCCCGGTGATCGTGACCGGCGCGGTGATCGTCGGCAGGCCGCCGTTGATCACGTGCACGGTCTGCACTGCGAACGTGATCGAGAACGGCCCGCTGGATGCCTGGCAGCCGTTGAGCGTTTCGATTGCCGCGCGCAGCGTGCACTTCGGCGACCCCTGAGTGTCCTGGCACACGCATGTGGCGGCCGCGTTGTTCCGGTCCGTGTCGTTCGTGCCGTCGTTGATCGTGAATATCGTCAGCGCCGTCGCAGACGTGGCGATGGACATCATCGCCAGTGCGAATAGCACGAAGAGAGATCGGCGCGGCTTCGCCGCCGCAATCGATCGAACAAGGCGACACGCGAACGCAACGGACTGCACCATGGTTCCCACTCCCCGATTGATGGCGAATCTTCTTCCGGCGCGAACGACAGGCACGGAACCCCAGACCCTGGTCTCGAGTCTGCACGCAATAAAGGGAAACGTAAAATCGGGGGAAAAACGAACACCACCATGACGCCAGGGCCGACAAGAATTGTCGCGCGCGCCAAGTGCTTGACGGGATACGGGTTTTCGGCGGCTTACCGGCACGCCGTGGAAGGACCGGATGCCCTGGCGGGCGCGGTTGCCTCAGGAACGACGGTCTGGCCGATGGCCGCGATCGCGTGGTGCGCCCACGCGCTGCCGGTAATACTCGCCGAACAGCACCGCCGCACTCGCGGCGACATTCAGGCTTTCGACGGCGCCACTGCCGGGGATCGTCAGATGCACATCGGCGCGGTCGATCAACCCTTGCGGCAGACCGCCACCCTCGGCACCGAGCACGAACACAAGCCGCTCGGGCAGGCGCGACGAATACAGCGATTCGCCGGCGCGCGGCACCGTGGCGGCGACGCGGATCTCGGCGTTGCGCAAGGCGCCGAAAACATCTTCGCCCGGCACGGACTGCGCGATCGGCACGGCCTCGGCGCCGCCTTCGGCGACGCGCATCGCGGCGCCGGAAAGATTCAGCGCCGACTCGCGCGCGAGGATCAGGCCATGCACGCCGAAGTTCGCCGCGCTGCGCAGCACTGCGCCGAAATTGTGCGGATTGCCGACGCCGTCGAGCCAGACCAGCAGGACCGGCTTCGGCGCCCGCGGCAGCTTTTGCAGCAAAGTGGAAAGCGATAAAAGTGGACGCCGGCGCACCTCGAAGCAGACGCCTTCGTGGTGCTGCGTCTGGGCCAGCTTGTCGAGATCCGCGTTTTCGACCACCCGGTAACCGAGGCGGCGCTGGACGCACCAGGCTAGCACCGGTTGCAGCGCGCCGAGCCGCGCCTGGGTCAGATACACCTTGCGCACGTCGTCGGGACGCGTGTTGAACACCGCCATGCATGCGTTGAGGCCGTAGACGCGCAGTTCGTCCGGATTGCGTCGCGGCGCAGCGCGTGGCAGGTCGGCCGGATCGTCAGGCGCGCCGGGTGGTCGCGCGGCGGGCGGTTGCTCGTGCATCAGTGATCGGCCACGACGGCTGGAGCGGCGGCCTGACGAACCGGCCGCAGCAACAGCAGCAGCGGAATCGCAGCGACGGTCATGATCATCATCATCCAGAAGTCATTGAGGAACGCGATCGCGGATGCCTGCCGCGTGATCTCGCCGTTCAGGGCGGCCATGGCCGCAGTCTGCGGCAAATGCATCGCCGTGGAAAGGTGCGCGGCGGCAGCGTCGAACGGCGTGATGCGGCCGGCAAGTTCGGCATGGTTGATCTGCGTTCCGCGCGACAGCAGAGCCATGACGATCGAGATCCCGACGCTCGAGCCGATGTTGCGCATCAGGCTGAAGATGCCCGCAGCTTCGGTGCGCGCGGCCATCGGCAGCGTCGAGTAGGCAACTGTCGAAATCGGCACGAAGACCAGCCCAAGGCCCAGCCCCTGGATCACGCCGCACCAGACAATCGCGCTCTCTGGAACGCTCGTGCTCCAGTGCGCCATCTGCCACAGCGAGTACGCCGTCAGCGTCATGCCGATCGCCGCGAGCATGCGCGCGTCGGCGCCGCGCGCGAGCAGGCGGCCGACCAGCATCATGGCGATCAGCGTGCCGATGCCGCGCGGCGCGAGCAGCATGCCAGTCGTCACGACCGGATAGTTCATGAGGTTCTGCAGGAACGGCGGCAGCAACGCCATGGTCGCGAACAGCACGACGCCGAGCACGAAGATGAAGATGTTGCTGGCCAGGAAGTTGCGGTCGCGGAACAGGCCGAGGTCAAGGAACGAGCGCTTGCTCGTGTACCAGTGCACGCCGTAAAGATAGAAGCCGAGGAACGCGAGCGCGGCTTCGATCTGGATTTCGGTCGCGCCGAACCAGTCCTTCAATTCGCCGCGATCGAGCATCAACTGCAGCGCGCCGATGCCGATCGCCAGGAACGCGAAGCCGCGCCAGTCGAAGCGCGACGCGCGCGTTTCGTCGGTCGGCAGGCTCGCGGCAACGCCGAACAGCGCCAGCGCGCCGATCGGAACGTTGATCAGGAACACCCAGTGCCAGCTATAGGTGTCGGTCAGCCAGCCGCCGAGCGGCGGGCCGAGGATCGGGCCGACCATGACGCCCATGCCCCACAGCGCCATCGCCGAACCGTGCTTTTCGCGTGGATACACGTCGAGCAGCGTCGACTGCGACAGCGGCACGAGTGCGGCGCCGAACAATCCCTGCAACAGCCGGAACGCGACCATCTGGCCGATGCTGCCGGCGATTCCGCACAGCACCGATGCGATCGTGAACCCGGCGATCGCGATCAGCAGCAGGCGCCTGCGACCCATCACGGACGCGAGCCAGCCGGTCGCCGGCGTGGCGATCGCGGCGGCGACGATGTACGAAGTCAGCACCCAGGAAATCTGGTCCTGCGTCGCCGACAGCGAGCCCTGCATGTTCGGCAGCGCGACATTCGCGATCGTCGTATCGAGCGCCTGCATCAGCGTGGCGAGCATGACCGAAACGACCAGCAGGCCGCGGTTGGCGACTTCGCGATGGGTGGCGGTTTGACTCATGTGCTGTCCAGCGTTGCTCGAATGCGTTGAAAGAAGAGGGCGTCATTCCCGCGCAAGCGGGAATCCATGGTGATCTTGCTTCCGGTTGCACACGAAAATGGTTTCCCGCTTACGCGGGAATGACGACGGGGCGGGTATCAGTCGCGCGCTGCAACCTTCGCCGCCGCCTCAGGCTCCTTGGCGCCCTGCAGCCGGCCGAGCGGCGAGTTCTGCCTGCCGGTATCGATTTCCACAATGGCGCTCATGCCGGCGCGCAGCGTCGGGCCCTCGCCCTGATCGTCGATCGCCACGCGCACCGGAATGCGCTGCACGATCTTGACCCAGTTGCCGGTCGCGTTCTGCGCCGGCAGCAACGAGAACTCCGAGCCCGAGGCCGGACTGATCGAGGCGACGTGCGCCTTCCACTTCCTGCCCGGGTAGGTGTCGACTTCGACCGTCGCCGCCTGGCCGGGACCAACGTGCGTCAGATCGGTTTCCTTGAAGTTCGCGTCGACCCAGAGAGTCTTGGTCGCCACCAGCGGCATCGCCGCCTGACCGGTCGCGAGGAAGTCGCCGGGCTGCAGCGTGACCTTGCCGATTACGCCGTCCATCGGCGCGCGCACGGTGGCGTGTTCCAGGTCGAGCTTGGCCTGATCGTACTGCGCCTGGACCAGCTTGAAACCGGCGAGGTCTTCGTTCTTCGTTTTCGGCAGGCCGCCGAGCACGCCTTCGGCCTTGCTCAGCGCGGCGACGTCGGAGTCGCGCTTGCCGCGCGCATTCGCGTAGTTGTTCGCTGCATCATCGACGTCCTTCTGCGCGACCAGACCCTTGGCGCGCATGTCCTTCATGCGCTGGTACTGGAGTTCGTTGACGCGCAGCGCCTCGTCGGCCGAAGTCAGATCGGCCTGCGCCGAGCGATAGCCCGCGCGTCCGGCATCGAGCAGGCCGCGCGCCGTTTCCATTTGCGCCTGCATGCGTGTCATGGCGATTTCGAGCGGCTGCGAATCGATGCGGAACAGCACGTCTCCGGCCCTGACCGGCTGGTTTTCGTGCACGAGCACTTCGACGACCCGGCCGCTGATCTGCGGCGCGATCGTCGCGTGGTCGGCCTGCACGTAGGCATTGTCGGTCGACACATAGCGGCCCGACGTCACGTAGACGTAGCCGGCGATGCCGAGCACGAGCGCGGGTCCGAAGATCCACAGCAGCGTGTTGCGGCGCTTGTGTTGCGCTGGCTTGGCTGCCTCGACTTCTGCTGCGCCGGGTTGTTTGTCCGTCATGGCATTTCTCCGAATCATTCTTCCGCGTTGTCCAACGCGTTGAGGTTGTCTTTCATGCGTCCGAGGACGCTCATCATGGTTTTCAGGTCCGCCGCCGAGATGCCCTTCTGCGCATCGCGGAACAGGCCGCTGGAAATCAAGTCCATGTCGTCGACGACGGCGTGTGCGCGCGCGGTCAGGTACAGGCGCCAGGCGCGGCGGTCGTTCGGGTCGGCGCGGCGCTCGACGAATCCGGCCTTCTGCAGGCGGTCGATGACGCGGCCGACCGCGATCGGCTCCATCTCGATCATCTCGGCCAGGTCGCTCTGGGTCATGCCTTCGCGATGGCTCAGCAGCTTCAGCGCGCGCCATTGCGCGCGGGTCAGGTTGAAGCGCACCGCGCGCCGGTCGAAGTGCTTGCGCATCAGCCGCGTCACATCGGTGACCAGGATGCCGAACATGTTTTTATCTGTCGTGCTCATATCTGTTACGTATATTATAGCCTAGACAGGTAAATATCAATACCCATCGGTACAATAAATGTGACGGGTGGTTGGCGTCGCGCCCAAAAGCCCGTCGCGCTGCAGTTCCGCGCGTGCGGCGGACTGAGCCGGTGTGGCGGCGCTGGCGAACACCTGGCTCGCGAAAGCGCGGCAGGCTGCGGCGCGCGCGGCGGCGACCGCGCGATAGCGCAGCCACGGAGCGTAGGCGCCCTCCGCGTGCGCGGCCGGTCCGAGATCCCGCGGCCAGCGCAAGCAACGCGACGGCCAGTCGCAGCAGGCGCGCGGCCGCGGATCCGCGCGAGGCGCTATCGCGCAATGCAGCCGTTATCGCTAACATGAATGCGGCCGCACCGCGCGAGTGCGATCGGGAATCATGCACGATTTCGCGGGCAGGGCATGCGGAACGTCCGGCACCGCCTGCCATCCGAAGGAGCGCATGTTGGAGAAGAAGCCCAGGAAATCGCTTCGTCGCAAGAGCAGCGCGGTCACCATCGACGCGGTGGCTGCGTACGCCAAGGTCTCGCAGATGACCGTGTCGCGCGTCGTCAACGGCCGCGGCACGGTGCGCGAGGCGACGCGCGAGCGCGTCGAGCGCGCGGTGCGCGAACTCGGCTACACGCCCAACCTCGCGGCCAGTTCGCTGGCCGCGGCACGCGACACGCGCATCGCGCTGATCTACACCAACCCCAGCTCGGCCTATCTGCGCGAGCTGCTGGTCGGCGCGCTGCGCGGTGCCTCGCGCACCGCGACGCAGATCGTCATCGACACCTGGGACGGCTTCGACGCCGAGGCCGAGCGCAAGGCCGCTCGCGCGCTGGCCAAGAGCGTGTCCGGCGCGATCCTGCCGCCGCCGCTGTGCGAATCCAGGAGCGTGCTCGCCGAGTTCGCCGAAGCCGGCGTGCCGGTGGTCGCCATTGCCTCAGGCCGCGCCGACGACGACATCTCGCATGTGCGCATCGACGACTTCCGCGCGAGCCACGAGATCACCGCGCACCTGATCGCGCAGCGGCATCGCCGCATCGGCTTCATCATGGGCCATCCCAACCAGACCGCGAGCGCGCGGCGCTTCGACGGCTTCAAGGCCGCGCTGGCCGAAGCCGGCATCGAGTTCGACAAGGCGTTGGTGCAGCAGGGCTATTTCACTTACCGCTCCGGGCTGAAGGCGGCCGGGAAACTGCTCGCGCTGCGCCGTCCGCCGACGGCGATCTTCGCCAGCAACGACGACATGGCCTCTGCGGCAATCTCGGTCGCGCACCGGCGCGGCCTGCACGTGCCGCGCGACCTGTCCGTGGTCGGCTTCGACGACACCTCGGCCGCGACCACGGTGTGGCCGGAACTGACCACGGTACGCCAGCCGGTCGCGGCGATGGGCGACGCGGCCGTCGGCATCCTGCTGCGCGACATCCGCGGCAGGGATCGCGATACCAGGATAGTGGTCGATCACGTCATGACGCACCAACTCGTCAAGCGCGACTCGGTCGCGCCGCCCGCGGCCCGCGGCGCGCGTTCCGGAGCATGAGGCACGCGCGCGGACGCACGTCAGCCCTCCATCTGTTCCAGTTCCTTGCCGCGCGTCTCGTGCACCCGGCGCAGCACGAAGAAGACGGACAGCGCCGCGGCCGCGGTGTAGAGGCCGTAGGCGCCGGCAACGCCGATGCCCATGCCGTGCGACAGCGCGAGTTTGCCGTTCACGTCCAGAGAGCCGTTCGCGAGCGCGACGAGGCCGAGCGACACCGCCATGCCGAGCGAGCCGATCCGCAGCAGCGGCTTGCGTCGGCGCGAAATGCCACGCTGCGCTGCGGCATGGCTGCAATATCCACTTGTATACTTCAGACAACCCGATTGGATTTCGCGACGCGCGCGAACCAGGCCGCCGAGTCCTTGGGCGTGCGTTTCTGGCCGCGCTCGAAATCGATGTGGACGAGGCCGAAGCGCTGCGTGTAACCCTCGCTCCACTCGAAATTGTCGAGCAGGGCCCAGCAGTGGTAGCCGCGCACCGGCACGCCGTCGCGGATGGCGCGCGACAGTTCGAGCAGATGCGCGCGCAGCCAGGCGATGCGATTCGCGTCGTGCACGCGGCCGTCCTTCGCGATGCCGGTATTGTAGGCCGCGCCGTTTTCGGTGATCTCGATCGGCAGCTTGCCTCCCAGGTGCGAGTTCATCTTGACGAGAATGTCGTAGAAACCCCTGGCGTAGATGTCCCAGCCGTTGTCGGTCTTGTGGTGCGGCGGGTAGTACGTCGCCCACGACGGTTTCGCGTGCAGGCCAGGGATGTCGGTCTGGTTGGGATCGTCGGCGACCAGCCACGTGGAATAGTAATTGAGTCCGGCGAAATCGAGTTCGGCGCGCACCAGCTTGTCGTCGCCATCCTGCCAGCCAAGCAGTTCGGCCTGCCGGTCGGCCGGCAGAACGCCTTCGGGATAGCGGCCGTGCAGCGCGGGATGGATGTGCCAGAGGTTTGCGAACTTGAACCAGCGTTCGGCGGCGAGTTCGTCGGCCTTCGATGGCGTCGCCGGGAACGTCGGCTGCGTGTCGTAGACGCCGCCGACTTCGAGTCTGGCGCTGACTGATTTGATCGCACGGAACGCCATGCCCTGCGCGAGGTTGACCGTGTGCGTTGCGCGCAGGAACGCGAGCGGCTCGCTGCGGCCCGGCGCGTGGTTGCCCTGCCAGTAGCCGCATTGCGTGAAGGTCTTGGGTTCGTTGAAGACGCACCATTGATTGATGCGATCGCCGAGCGCCGCGACGACGGTGCGTGCGTAGTCGGCGAGCCGTGCCGCGGTGTCGCGATTCGGCCAGCCGCCGGCGTCTTCAAGCGGCTGCGGCAGGTCCCAGTGGTACAGCGTCGGGAACGGGCGGATGCCGGCTTCGAGCAGCGCGTCGGTGACGCGCCGGTA
>DASRTK010000360.1:0-4593 GCA_035655975.1 Rudaea sp. | reverse complement strand
CCGTCGAGCACGGTCGCATCGACAATCAGCGTGTCCGCGCGCGGCAGCGGCGCGTACGTGCTCGGGAACGGATCGCCTTTCCACGGCAACGGCGCTTTCGGGCCATGCTCGTGGTGCTTGTGATCGTCGTCCTTGTCGTTCGCCGCAACCGGCGCCGCCAACCCCAGACCGGCGATTAGGCACGCAGCGAACGTCGCCAGCCTCAATGACGTCATGCCCGCGCAAGCGGGCATCCATTTTGATCCTGGCCCACCCGCCGAACAGCAAAATGGATTCCCGCTTGCGCGGGAATGACGGCGGTGAAGAAATCCCGCCGTCATTTCGTCCTCAGAACTTGCGCGTGACCGTTGCCGTGATCACGCGGCGCAGGCCATAGAAGCATTGCGTGTCGTTTGAGCAACGCGACACATACGTCTCGTCGAACAGGTTGGAGAAGTTCAGCTGCATGACCCATAGGTTGAGATTGTAGTGCAGCGTCGCATCCCACAGCGTCACGCCGTCCGTCTGGAACTGGTTCGCCGGATCGCCATAGACCGAGCCGACGTGGCGGAAGCCAAGGCTGCCGCCCAGACCGGCGAACGTGCCGTCCTGCTGTGTGTAGTCGGCGAGTCCCGAGAACAGGGTTTTCGGCACGACCGTCAGTTGCTTGTGCAAGTCGGCGCCGTTGCTCTTGGTCACCTCGGAATCGGTATAAGTGTAGGCCGCATTGAAGCTCCAACGCTCGTTGATGCGCGCGACGGCTTCGAGTTCGATGCCCTTGACCTCGACTTCGCCGGTCTGGACGCTGAAGAACGGATGGGTCAGATCCGGATCGGGTGTAAGCACGTTCTTCTGGGTCAGGTCATAGACCGCTGCGGTGAACAGCGTGCGCACGCCCGGCGGCATATCCGTGGGCTGCCACTTCAGGCCGCCTTCGACCTGGCTGCCCTCGGACGGCTTGAATGCGTTGCCGTTGAAGTCCGCGCCCGCCACCGGCAGGAACGACGTCGAATACGACACGTACGGCGCAACGCCGCTGTCGAACACGTAGTTCAGGCCGGCGTGATACGAGAACTTGTCGTCCGTCACGTCCGTGCCGGAATTGCTCTGGTCGAGATGGTCGTAGCGCCCACCGAGCGTGACCACCCAGTGGTCGATCTTGATCGAGTCCTCGGCATACAGGCCGGTCTGCTTCTGCACTTCCTGGACGTACGGAAACAGAGATGTCGGGGTCGTGATCGGCACGCCGTAGACCGGATGGAACAGGTCGATTGTCGGCGCGAGCGAAAAACCGAACTCCGAGTCCTCGGTGTAGCGGCGATAATCCAGGCCGAACAACAGGCGCTGCTGGACTGTATCGCCGTTGATCTTGCCTTCGACGCGGTTGTCGACGTTGAACGACTTCGTGTTCTCGTTGAACGGGAAGTTGTAGCGGTTGACGGTGTGGTAGTCGTCAGGCACGCCGTTGAAATCCGCATCGACGAGACCGGCGCCGTAGACCTGCAGGATCTTCACCTCGGAAGAGAAGTACTTGAGGTTCTGCTCGAAGCGCCAGGTGTCGTTGAACTGGTGGTTGAAGTCCCAACCGACCCCGTACTGGTCACGCTTGAAATGGTTGTATTCGGTATCGCCGAGATTGGTATCGGTCGGTACTTCGCCGAGCGGGTTCGGCTTGATCACACCGTACGACGGCAGGAAGCCGCCGCCATCGCCGTAGACGTCGTCATGCTGGAAATAGCTCAGGAACGTCACGTTCGTATTCGGCGTGAACAGCCAGGTCAGGGACGGCGCGATGTACGTGCGGTTCGTGTCGACGCCGTTGACCTGCGTGCCCTTGTCGAAGTACAGCGCGGTTACGCGACCGAGCACACTGCCTTCGTCGTTGAGCGGTCCGGTCACGTCGCCAGCCACCTGCACATCGCTGTAGCTGCCGTACTGGAACTGGCCCTCGCCGCTGAACTGCGCTTCCGGCCGGCGGCTCGTGAGGTTGATGATGCCGCCAGGCGGCGAAAGACCGTACAGCGTCGACGAAGGTCCCTTGAGCACTTCGACTCGCTGGAAGCCATACAGGTCGACGCCGACATTCGCGACCGATCCGATCGGCGCCTGTAATCCGTCGATGTACTCCGGCGGGTAGAAGCCGCGCAGCGTCAGCCAGTCGTAGCGTGGATCCGGGCCGTAGTTTTCGCCGATCACGCCGGAGGTGTAGCGCACGACCTGGCTCAGGTTCTGCCAGTCGAGCAGGTCGATCTGGTCGCGCGGAATCACCGTGATCGATTGCGGCGTTTCGATCAGCGGAACGTTCATCTTCGCGGCGGCATTGCTTTCCCGCGGCACGTAGTCCGGCGCGGAAACGACAATGCCCTCGAGCGACTGTGCGTTCTGGTCGTTGGCAGGCTGGGCGTCGGCGTCGCCTTCGGCCATGCCAAGGCCGGCGTAGCCAAGGAGGGCCAGCGTCAGGCCGATGTGCAGCAGCGTTCTGTTGCCGAACTTGTCCGCGTTGTGGACTTCACGAATATTCATAGGTCACCCCAAGACATGTGATTTGTGCGGAAACCGGCGCCGCGTCAGGTGGTGCCGGTGTTCAGTGTTTCTGTTCAGCCGCCTCCGGCGGAAATACGTGCCCTGCTCGTGTCGATTTAATCTGTTCCGATCCCCCCGGTGACGCATGTGCAACGGGGTCTTTAATCGTCGCGTTCAGGCCATCGCAACTCCATCGATTCTTGCGTAGCCGGCGGACAGCCACTCAGGCTCCTCCGACCGGCGCCGCTCCAAGTCGCGCGCGCAGCCAGTTCCCGCCATCGCGCAAGGCCTCGTCCGCGACAGCAGCGATCGACACGGCTTCGAGAAAGCTGTGTGTTGCGCCGGCGTACTCCTTCGCCACGACCGCCACGCCGGCCGTGCGCAGCCGCTGCGCGAAAGCCACGCTCTGTTCGGCGAGCACATCGCATTGGGCGCTCAACAGGCAGGCCGGCGGCAAGCCCTCGAGCTGCGCGCGCAGTGGCGTCGCCAGCGGGTCGAGCACATCCTCGGGCCTGGCCAGATAATTGGTCCAGAATTCGGTCATCTCGTTGCTCGTGAGCAGGTTGCCCTCGGCGCCGTAGCCGTTGATGGCTTGCTCGGACAACTCGTTGGTGTAAACCCCGTAGTGCAGCAGCATGCCGATCAGCACGTGCGGCATCCCGTGGTCACGCAGCAGCAGGCAGGTGGCAACCGACAGATTGGCGCCGGCTGAATCCCCGCCGATGGCCACGCGCGAGACGTCTATGCCCAAGGTTGCGCCACGCTCGTGCAGCCAGCGCGCGACCGCCACGACCTGCAGCAACGCGGTTGGGAACCTGGCTTCCGGCGACAGCGCGTAGTCCACGCCGACGACGACGACGCCCGAGCGCGCGGCCAGTTCGCGCATCACGCGATCGTGCGTGTCGAGACTGAAAAGCGTCCAGCCGCCACCGTGCAGGTAGATAAGCGCAGGCTGCAGATTGTCCGTCGCAACCGGCCGATAGATGCGCACTCGCACGTCGCCCTGGACGGTTGTCGCGATCAGTTCGTCGGTCGATGCCATGACCGGGCCGCCGCGGCGCCACGGTTCGCGGATTTCCTCTGCGATGCGGCGCATCTCGACGATCGACAACGTGCTGGCCGGCGGATAGCGCGTCCACGCCTGCGCCATTGCGGAAACGAATTGGCGGATCTGCGGATCGAGCGGGTCGTCCGGAGCCGAAGCGCCCGTGACCTCTCCGGATCGGATCGGATCGTGGGTCATGCCGAGTGCGCCTGCGTGCAGAGCAGTGCCGACACCATCGTCCTTGCACGCACGGGGACCCGCTGTTGTGACGATTTCATGACGTTCCGTTGTATGCTTGCCGGGAATCGAATCGCTACCGCACTGTAGTCCGCAGGCCAAAATACGCTGTCGCGAGGAGACCATTCATCGTCTAGCGTGGGCCACATGGGTCGCAGCAACAAAAGCATCGACTACCAGTTTGTGCCTCGCCCGATTGCCGTGCTGATGGACGACTATCCGCACGGTTTTTTCGATCCGCCGCACAGCCATGTGCGGGCGCAGCTGGTCTATGCGACGACCGGCGTGACGATCTTGAGCACCCACGACGCCAGCTACGTCGCGCCGCCGCAACGCGCGATCTGGATTCCGGCCGGCGTCGAGCACGAAGTGCGCTGCCGTGGCCGCGTGTTGATCCGCACCTTGTATATAGCCAGCGACGCTGCGCCGGACCTGCCGCAACAGTGCCAGGTCATCGAAGTTTCCAACCTGCTGCGCGAACTGATTCTCGAGGCCGGCAATCTGCCGATCGAATACAATCTTGAAGGACGCGACCAGCGCATCATGGACCTGATCCTCGACGAGATCCGTTGCGCGCGCCGGATACCGCTGTCGGTACCGATGCCGATCAACGAGCGGCTCGCGCGCATCTGCAAGGCAATCCTCGCCGACCCGTCGCAGCACGACGCGCTGAACGACTGGGCCAGCGCCGCGGCCATGGGCCGGCGCACGTTCACGCGCACGTTCCGCAAGGAAACCGGCATGAGCTTCGCGACCTGGCGGCAAAACGTTCGCCTCGTCGACGCGCTGTCGCGACTGGCGACCGGGCA
>DASRTK010000359.1:0-3647 GCA_035655975.1 Rudaea sp. | reverse complement strand
GACGGCGATGGACGCGTGCTTCAAGTCGGCACCACACTGCGCGACGTCGAAGCCGTGGGAGGAACCCAAGGCATGCTGCCCGGACGCGTGCTGGCAAAAGTATTCCGAATTGCGCCGCAAATGCGTCGACCCGTCGAGTGCATCGACGCGGGCAATCTACGACGGGCATTGCGCGCCAGGTCCACCCGACCAATGACGGCCGCGGACCTGCGCGTTTTCTTCCGCTGCAAGGCGGCCAGTTGCAAAGCGCGCCCTTTCGCTAGCTAGCCGGTCGACGTCTGGGGCAAAATCGATCACCGAGGATCTTCTGGCCACGCCGATGCCCGAATCTGATGGAGCCAGGGTGCAACAGTCCGCTGCGTTCGCGCTGGACCAGCGGCTGGCGGCCGACACCCACCGCGTCGGCGATCTGGCGTTGTCGCGCGTGCTGCTGTTCGACGATGTGCGCTTTCCATGGCTGGTCCTCGTGCCGCGCCAGTCCGGGCTGCGCGACCTCATCGATCTGGCGCATGACGATCAGCACCAGCTGCTCGACGAGATCAACCGCTGCGCGCACGTGCTGCACGCGCTCGACAAACCGGACAAGCTCAACATCGCCGCTCTCGGCAACGTCGTCGCGCAGCTTCACGTGCATGTGATCGCGCGTTACACGAGCGACGCGGCCTGGCCGCGGCCAGTCTGGAACGTCGGGGAGCGGGTGCCATTCGAAGCAGATGCGCTCCAGCGCCGGCTCGGCACACTGCGGGCGGCGCTGCGGATCGAACAGCCGCAATGAACCGGTTCGCGCTCGAGCCGCTCGGCGACAGCGCGCTGCTGGTCCGGCTCGGCGACGGCATCGACATCGCAACCAATCGTTCCGCGCTCGCGCTCGCCGAAATGCTGCGGGCCGCCGCGCTGCCCGGCATTCGTGAAATCGCTCCGGCGTACGCGAGCGTCTGCGTGCATTACGATATTGCCGCGTTTGCGAGCGCGGCAGGCGCGGCATCGCCACATCAGCTGCTCGCGGATCAGGTCGGCGAATTCGCCGCGAGGTTTCTCGAGGCGAACGCGGCCGGGACCGATGCACTGGTCGGCGAAGCGGCGATACTCGAAATTCCCGTCCGCTACGGCGGCGAATTCGGACCGGACCTGGGCGACGTCGCGGCGCAGGCCGGTATCGATGAACAGGCTGTCATCGAGCGCCATGCAAACGGCAATTACCGCGTCGCGATGCTCGGCTTCATGCCCGGCTTCCCATACCTGCTCGGCCTCGACGAGTCGCTGCAGACGCCAAGGCGCGCAAGCCCACGCACGCGCGTGCCGGCCGGATCGGTCGCTATCGGCGGCGCGCAAACCGGTATCTATCCGCGCGAACTTCCCGGCGGCTGGCAGTTGATCGGTCGCACGCCGCTCGTCCTCTTCGATCCAACTCGCGAGCAACCGGCGCTGTTGCAGCCCGGCCAGCGCGTGCGCTTTCGCGCGATCGACGCGGGCGGCGAGTTCGCGGCGCTGACGCAATGAGCGTTCGTGTACTGTCGCCCGGCTGGCTCACGAGCGTTCAGGACTCCGGTCGCATCGGCCACTCGGCCATTGGCGTTGGCCGCGCAGGGGCAATGGACGACGTCGCCCTGCGCCTGGCCAATGCGCTGGTTGGCAACACCGAAAACGCTGCCGCGCTCGAAATCACCCTGCGCGGACCACGGCTGCGTTTCGACTGCGACGCGTTGATCGCACTGACTGGCGCCGCGATCGACGCGCGCTGCGCATCGCAGGAAATTCCGCCATGGCGTCCTGTGTGGATCCAGGCCGGCAGCGAACTCGACCTGGGCGGCATGCGCCGCGGCGCCCGTTCTTATCTCGCGGTTGCCGGCGGGATCGACGTTGCGACGGTCCTCGGCAGTCGCAGCACAGACATCAACGCCGTACTCGGTCCTTTCAGCGGACGAGGTCTCGTTGCTGGCGATGACCTGCCATTTGGCAAGACCGCGGCCGAGAGGCTCAGCCCTTCCTGGAGTGCACTGGGCACCCGGCCATCCGGCGATCGCGCCGGGCACGACGGCATGGCCGCGGCGCATTGGTCGCTCGATCCACAGCCGTGGTTCGACGCGCGCGGCGATTTGCCCGTTGCGCTTGCCCGCGGCAGCCATTTCGAATGTCTCGGCGGGTCATCGCGGCGAGCGCTTTTTGCCAGCGAATTCCGCGTCGGCAACGAATCGAATCGTGTCGGCTATCGCCTCGAAAGCGCCAAGCTGAAGCTGGACGCGCCAGTGGAACTGATCTCCGAAGGTGTCGTGCCCGGCACGATGCAATTGCCGCCGAACGGCAATCCGATCGTGCTGATGGCCGAAGCGCCGACGACCGGCGGCTACCCGCGCATCGGCATGGTCGCAACCGTCGACCTGCCGCGCCTGGCGCAGCGCCGTCCCGGCGACCACGTGCGCTTCGTCGAGACCTCGCTGGCCCAAGCGCAAACGCGCTATCTTCAACGCGAACGCGCCCTGGCCGCGCTGATCCAGACCATCACCGAGCGCCTGCAGCGTTGAACCATGTCCGACCCCAGCCCTCAGCCCTCAGCCCTAAGCCCGCGCAAAGCCATCGACCTCAACTGCGACATGGGCGAATCGTTCGGCGCCTGGCGCATGGGCCAGGACGCCGAGGTCATGCCGTGGATCACGTCGGCGAACATCGCCTGCGGCTTCCACGCCGGTGACTTTTCCACAATGCAACAGACTGTACTTTTAGCGAAGCAGCATGGCGTTGCAATCGGCGCGCACGTGTCGCTGCCCGACCTGCAGGGCTTCGGCCGGCGCGAACTGCGTGTGACGCCGGACGAGGCGTACGCGATGACTCTTTACCAGATCGGCGCGCTCGCCGGCTTCGCCAACGCCGCCGGCACGCGCGTCGCGCACGTCAAGCCGCACGGCGCGTTGTACAACATGGCGGCGAGGGATGCCGCACTGGCCGACGCGATTGCGCGCGCGGTGCATGACTTCGACCACGAACTGATCCTCTTCGGACTGGCAGGCAGTGCGCTGCCCGCCGCGGGTGCCGCTATCGGCTTGCGCGTCGCGCATGAAGCATTCGCCGATCGGCGCTACGAAGCCGATGGGTCACTGACGCCGCGGCGCGAGCCGGACGCCGTGATCCACGACATCGATGCCGCGGTCGCCCAGGCCGTACAGATTGCTACAAAGGGAAAGGTGGAAACGCGCGAAGGCAAGGTCATCGACGTACGCGCTGATACGATATGCGTGCATGGAGATCGCGACGATGCAGCGGTGTTCGCGCGGCGGTTGCGTGAAGCGTTGACAAGTGCCGGCGCGCGCGTGGTGCCGGTCACCTAGAACTTCACGGTGACGCGTGCCCAGTAAAAACGCCCGATCGTATCGAACGTGTTCGCGTCGACGTTGCCATTGGCTGTGTTGCCGGCATAGATCGTTTGCGGCGACTTGTCCGCGAGGTTGTCGATACCGACGTCGATGCGCGTGTTGAGCTGCTCGAGGTCATAGCCGGCTGTGATGTTGTGGTACACGCTCGCACCGTACTTCAGCTCGCAGCCAGGCGGTAAATTCGACACGCAGGCCGACTCGTTGTAGTCGAGCCTGGCGTAGCCGACCGTGAACTTGCCGATGTAGCGCAGCGTCCAGGCCCCGCTCCACGAGCCGAGG
>DASRTK010000358.1:0-2888 GCA_035655975.1 Rudaea sp. | reverse complement strand
TCGGGCGTCATCAAGCCCGACAACATCAGCGAATCGAAAGTCGCGATGGTCTACGGCCAGATGAACGAGCCGCCCGGCAACCGCCTGCGCGTCGCGCTGACCGGCCTGACCATGGCCGAATACTTCCGCGACGAGAAGGATGCGTCGGGCAAGGGCCGCGACGTGCTGTTCTTCGTCGACAACATCTACCGCTACACGCTGGCCGGCACCGAAGTGTCGGCGCTGCTCGGCCGCATGCCGTCGGCCGTGGGTTACCAGCCGACGCTTGCCGAGGAAATGGGCACGCTGCAGGAGCGCATTACGAGCACTAAGACGGGATCCATCACGTCGGTGCAGGCGATCTACGTTCCCGCGGATGACCTGACCGACCCGTCACCGGCGACAACATTCTCGCATCTGGACGCGACCGTCGTGCTCTCGCGTAACATCGCTTCGCTCGGCATCTACCCGGCGATCGATCCGCTCGACTCGACCAGCCGTCAGCTCGACCCGAACGTCATCGGCGTCGAGCACTACGAAACGGCGCGCAACGTCCAGGCGACGCTGCAGAAGTACAAGGAACTGAAAGACATCATCGCGATCCTCGGCATGGACGAACTGTCCGAGGAAGACAAGGCAACCGTATCGCGCGCGCGCAAGATCGAGCGCTTCTTCTCGCAGCCGTTCCACGTCGCCGAAGTGTTCACCGGATCGCCCGGCAAGTATGTGTCGCTGAAAGACACGATCCGCGGCTTCCGCATGATTCTCGACGGCGAGTGCGACGGGTTGCCCGAGCAGGCGTTCTACATGGTCGGAACGATCGAAGAAGCTTTCGAGAAGGCCAAGAAGATTGCTGGAGAGCAGAAGGCTGCTTGAGAGCAGGGCGAGGGACGAGGGACGAGTAGCGAGTAAGAGCAAAGGCGGACGCGCGACGATTTTGATCTTCCCTCGCCCCTCGTCCCTCGCCCCTCGCCCCTGACTCCCAGCAACTCACTGATCAGGAACACGACCAAATGACCACGACAATCCGCTGTGACATCGTCTCCGCCGAGGCCGAGATCTTCCACGGCACGGCCACGCTCGTCGTCGCTTCCGGCGAAATGGGCGAACTCGGCATCGCGCCGCGTCATGCACCGCTGATCACGCGCCTGAAGCCGGGCTACGTGCGCGTCGTCCCGGAAAGCGGCGAGGAGCAGTTCTTCTACGTCTCCGGCGGCATCCTCGAAGTGCAGCCGCAGGTCGTCACCGTGCTGGCCGATACCGCGGTCCGCGCGAAGGACCTGGACGAAGTCGCGGCGTTGCGCGCCAAGGAAGACGCGGAGCGCAAGCTCGCCGACCGCAGCGAAACCGTCGAAATCGCCCAGGCCCAGGCCGAGTTGTCGCAGGCGATCGCGCAACTGCAGGCCATCGAGCGTCTGCGCAAGGCAATGAAGCACTGAAAACGCGGCAACCGCAGTCAAACGAAACGCCGGCCTAGCGCCGGCGTTTTTATTGCCATGGACGGCATGTATGCCGGAAATGCAGGAGCAATTTCCGGCGGGTGCCTTAATGGCCCGACATCCTGAAACGAAGGACAGTCGGCCGATCAGTTCGCGCTGCGTGCCGCCGCCTTTGCGGCGTACACACGCTTGCCGCCGACCCAGGTCTCCAGCACGGCGGTCGACCAGATCTTTTCCGGCGCGATCGCAAAGATGTCGCGGTCGACCACGATGAAATCGGCCCACTTGCCGGGCTCCAGCGTGCCGAGGGTCTTCTCCTGGTGTTGGGCATAGGCCGCGTCGAGCGTGAACGCGCGAAACGCCTCGAGCAATGTCATCTTCTGTTCCGGGCGCCAGCCGCCGGGCGGACGATCACCGTGATCCTGGCGCGTCACCGCCGCGTGAATCCCGAAAAGCGGATTCGGCGATTCGACCGGAAAATCCGAGCCGCCCGCGACGACAGTGCCCTGGTCGATAAACGTGCGCCAGGCGTACGCGCCCTTCAGGCGCTCTGCACCGACGCGGTCCTCGGCCATGTTCATATCCGACGTTGCATGCGTCGGCTGCATCGAGGCGATCAGCTTCAACGGCACGAACCGTGGAATGTCTTCGACCGCGACGACCTGCGCGTGCTCGACGCGGTTGCGCAATTGCTCGCCGCTACCAACCTGCTTGTACGCGGCGGCGAATGCATCGAGCACCTCGCGATTGCCGCCATCGCCGATCGCATGGATGCAGACCTGATAGCCCTTGCCGAGCGCCTTGGCGATCATCGCGGTCAGTTCGGACGGCGCATGGAACAGCAGGCCGCTGTTCTTCGGATCGTCGGAATACGGCGCGAGCAACGCTGCGCCGCGGCTGCCGAGCGCGCCGTCGGCGTAGAGTTTCACCGCGCGCAGCGAAAGAAAGTCGTCGCCGTAGCCGGTCAGCGGCCCGGCCTTGCTGAGCGTATCGAAATCAGCGCCGGTGTCGCCGATCATCGCGTAGATGCGCGCCGTCAGCTTGCGCTCGTCGGCATACTTTTTATACAACGCGAACGTCGGCGCATCGATACCGGCGTCGCCGACGCCGGTCAGTCCGACGCGCGCCATCGCGGCAAGCGCGGCCTCGAGCGCCGCGGCCGATTCGGCCGCGTTCGGCGCCGGGACAATCTTGTCGATAAGTTCCATCGCGCCATCGACGAGCACGCCGCTCGGGACGCCGTGCGCGTCACGCTCGATGCGCCCGCCGGGCGGGTCCTTGGTCGCCTGGTCGATGCCGGCCGCTTTCAGCGCCGCGCTGTTGGCCCAGCCGGCGTGGCCATCGACGCGCTCGAGCCAGGCCGGACGATTGCCGGTCGCAGCATCGAGCTCGTGTGCCGTAGGAAAACGGCCGAGTTTCCAGATCGCCTGGTTCCAGCCGCGCCCGCGAATCCACGCGGCCTTGGCATGT
>DASRTK010000357.1:0-3177 GCA_035655975.1 Rudaea sp. | reverse complement strand
CTGGCGATAGTCGGCGGACTGGGCATCGAAGGTCTCCAGCGACGGCACGGATACGACGCGCAATTGTATGCCTTCGGCAGCCAGCGCTTTGCGCGCCTCGGTTGCCAGCGCGACTTCGGAGCCGGTTGCGATCGCGACGGCGTCGGGCTTGCCGTCTGGAGCGTCGGCCAGCACGTAGCCGCCGAGCGTGATCATCGCGACTTGATCGGGCGTGCGCGGCTGCGCCGGCAGGTTCTGCCTCGACAGGATCAGACAGGTCGGCCCGTCGCAGCGCTCGACTGCGGCGATCCACGCCGCCAGCGTTTCGGTCGCGTCGCACGGACGCAGCACGCGCACGTTCGGAATGAGTCTCAAGCTGGCGACGTGTTCGATCGGCTGATGCGTCGGACCGTCTTCGCCGAGGCCGATCGAATCGTGGGTCAAGACGAAAATCACGCGCAGGCGCATCAGCGCGGCCATGCGAATCGCGTTGCGGCTGTAGTCGGAAAACGTCAGGAACGTGCCGCCATACGGAATATGGCCGCCGTGAAGCGCGATGCCGTTCATGATCGCGCTCATCGCAAATTCGCGCACGCCGTAGTTGATGTGGTTGCCCCAGGCAGGGCCGGAAGCATCGTGGCGAACGGGAATAGAGCCTTTGAAGTTGGTCAGATTCGAACCGGTCAGGTCGGCCGAGCCGCCGAGCAATTCAGGCAGCTTCGGCGCAAGCAGATCGAGCGCATTCTGCGAAGCCTTGCGCGTCGCGATTGTCGGCGACGCCTGCTGGACCGCCGCGAGTTGCTCGCGCGCAAAGACTTTCCAGTCGACCGGCAGATCGCCGGCAGTGCGGCGCTTGAACTCGGCCGCAAGCGCCGGATGCGCCTGCGCGTACGCGGCGAACGCACGCTGCCACTGCGCCTCGCTGCGCGCACCCTGCGCGCGCGCATCCCACTGCGCGTACACCTCCTCCGGTACGACGAAGGCCGGATGCGGCCAGTTCAACGTGGTGCGAGCGGCGGCGATTTCATCCGCGCCAAGTGGCGCGCCGTGCACGTCGTGGCTGCCAGCCTTGTTCGGACTGCCCTTGCCGATCACGGTCTTGCAGCAAAGCATGCTCGGCCGATCGCTCGTCCTCTGCGCTTCGATCAACGCGCGCTCGATGGCCGCCAGATCATGGCCGTCGATGTCGCGCACGACATGCCAGCCGTAGGCCTCGAACCGTTTCGGCGTATCGTCGGCGAACCAGTGCTCGACGTGGCCGTCGATCGAAATGCCATTGTCGTCGTAGAAGCAGACCAGCTTGCCGAGGCGCAGCGTGCCGGCAAGCGAGGCCGCTTCGTGGCTGATGCCCTCCATCAGGCAGCCGTCGCCGAGAAAGACGTAGGTGCGATGATCGACGATTGCGTGGCCATCGCGATTGAATTCGCGTGCGAGCAACGCTTCGGTCAGCGCCATGCCGACCGCGTTCGTCAAACCCTGGCCGAGCGGTCCCGTCGTAGTTTCGACGCCCGGCGTCATCCCAAGCTCGGGATGGCCGGGCGTCTTGCTGTGCAGCTGGCGGAATCGCTTGAGCTCGTCGAGCGGCAAGTCGTAGCCGGTCAGGTGTAAAAGTGCATAAAGCAACATCGAGCCATGGCCATTCGACAGCACGAAGCGGTCACGGTCGGGCCACGCCGGATTCGCCGGGTTGTGCTTCAGGTGTCGCTGCCAAAGCACAAGCGCGATTTCGGCCATGCCCATCGGGGCGCCGGGGTGGCCGGAGTTCGCGGCCTGCACGGCGTCGGCCGCGAGGAAGCGGATTGCGTTGGTCAGATCCTGCTGCGTGGCTTCGATGGGGCGGATTTCGGCGTTCATGGATTGGGTTCTCTATCCTCTATTGCGTCATTCCGGCGAAAGCCGGAATCCAGCTTTGCGTTCTTGTAACAGTTCCCGAGGGAAGAAGGAGCAAGGAGCTGGATTCCGGCATTCGCCGGCATGACGAGCCAAAGAATTGCGCGCCTACTTCGAATCCTTTGCGGGAGTCCTTGTTGCATTGTCTTCGTCCCGATTAAGCCGCCAGCGCCCGCTTCTTGCGATCGAGCAGCTGCAGGATCATGGGCGTGAAGATCAGTTCCATCGCCAGGCCCATCTTGCCGCCGGGCGCGACAATCGTGTTCGGGCGGCTCATGAAAGAATCGTGCAGCATGCTCAGCAGGTAAGAAAAATCGATGCCTTTGGGATTCGCGAAGCGGATCACGATGAAGCTCTCGTCGGGCGTCGGGATGTAGCGCGCGATGAACGGATTCGACGTATCCACGGTCGGCACGCGCTGGAAGTTCACGTGGGTGCGCGAGAACTGCGAGCAGATGTGTTGCACATAGTCCGGCATTCGGCGCAGGATCGTATCGGTCACGGCCTCCTGGCTGTAGCCGCGCATGCGCTGGTCGCGATGCAGCTTCTGGATCCATTCCAGATTGATGATCGGCACGACGCCGACGCGCAGGTCCGCGTATTTCGCAATGTCGACATCGCCGTCGACGACCGCACCGTGCAGGCCTTCGTAGAACAACAGGTCCGTGCCCTTGGGCACGTCGTCCCAGGCGGTGAATGTTCCAGGGTCCTGCTTATACGGCGCAGCTTCGATCGCGTCGTGCAGATACTTGCGCGTGCGCCCGGTGCCCGTTTCGCCGTAACTGCGAAACAGGTCTTCGAGTTCCTTGAACAGGTTCGCCGCGGGGCCGAAGTGGCTGTAGTTCTTGTCGCCGCGCGCCTCGGCGTCCTTCATCTCCTGGCGCATCTCGAGCCGGTTGAAGCGGTGGAACGCGTCGCCCTCGACCAGATGCGCCTTGAGTTCTTCGCGCCGGAAGATGTTCACGAAGCTCGACATGACGGTCGTCGTGCCGGCGCCGGATGAGCCGGTGATCGCGATTACGGGATGCTTGGTCGACATGGGCGTGCCTCTATTTAAAGAGTCGTCATTCCCGCGGAAGCGGGAATCCAAGTTGATCTGCGTTCCGCACGTGTCACTAGGCCACCAGAGCAAATGGATTCCCGCTTCCGCGGGAATGACGGCGGGTTTGGATGTCCGTTTGTCAACTTCATGCCCTCGCCTCCGGACGGAACAACGACCGCTCATTGAACAGCGGCGAGACGAACGGCTGGTCTTCGCCGCTGTCGAACTCGCGGTGGTAGCGTTCGATGCGTTCGACCTCGCACTTC